>NZ_JBEDYP020000001.1:0-39217 GCF_040117685.2 Gracilimonas sp. BCB1
TTATGTACCCGTTTAAATATGCTTCGAAGTAAAAAATCGGCACTTAAAACGGTTTTATGTTGATAAACCTGCATGTACATCAAACGGCGGGCGATGATATAATTCTCTACCGCATAAATTCCCTTCTTCTCAATCACGATATTTCCCTTAAAAACCCGCATGGTTTTCAGGATGCGATTGATCCCCACCGTGGCTTTTGAAACACCGTTAAAAAAGCTGTCCCTTCTCAGGTAATCCAAACGATCTAAATCGAGCTGGGAAGAAATGAATTGGTGAAGAAACTTTTTCTTATGCTGGTTGGTGAAAATATCGATGGCGGTATCCAGTGCTCCATGAAACTCCTTGTTGAGCTCTTTCATGATGGATAAGCTCATCATTTCATGGTTGAAGTCCTTAATCAACGAATGCTCCAGTGTGTGAGAAAGGGGGCCGTGGCCAACATCATGCAGTAGAATAGCCATCAGGGTTCCTTCATACTCGGGTTGACTGATAGTGGTATCCTTTTCACGAAGGTTGTTAAGTACGCGCTGACCTAACTCAAGTGCGCCTAAAGCATGTGAAAACCGGGAATGTTCGGCAGCTGGAAAAACAAGGTAACCAAGTCCGAGCTGACGTATCCTCCTTAACCGCTGAACATAGGGGTGGTCAATCAGTCTAAGAATGGGACCTTTTGGAACGGTTATAAACCCATGAATGGGATCATTAAAAATTTTATACCGTGTGCTTTTGTCCATGTGATGTAAGGAGAATTATGTTAGAGCCGTTGAAGATATACAGAAATAAGGTAAAGAGTGATGTGGTGATAAAGTGATGCGGTGATGAGTGGTGAAATGACTCGCTTGAATTAAAAAATCACCGAAACACCCAATCACCCAATCACCCAATCACCCAATCACCCAATCACCATATCACCTTACTTTCATCTCATTTAAATTTTCGATCTCAGGGAGCCGGGTAGGGCGTTTTTTGTTGATATCATACCAGACACCGGTCGACTTGGCTACTCCCATCAAATCCTTTGACTTCTTATCGTAAATACCCTGAACAGCCTCAATGCTGGAGTTGCCAACTTCTCCAACTCCGGTTCCTACCAGTAAAGTTGAGGGAAAAGTGATTTGCTTCAGGTATTCGATGGTGATTTTTACCAGCACAAAGGTTTTACCTTGTGTGAATTCATTCTGCATTTGTCCAACTTCCCCCAAGAACTGTATACGTGCTTCTTCCAGGTAGGTGTTGAACAGGGCATTGTTTACATGATTAAGCGGATCCAGATCCCGAAACGAACGGGGATCTCTGTCCAGTGATAAAAAGTGTCAGGGTTATAATCAGGTCTAAACATCAATAATTTTTTTGTTCAGAAGATGCGGTTGATCAGGCGAAATGACAAATGGTAAAAGGCTTATTCTGGAAGCTATATTTATTATATTCAACCCGACTAAATTCAAACCAAATTCAGTACACGAATGGCAAAGCAGAATGAACGCGATTTTTTAGAAGAATTACTCATCACTCCGAGTCCGACGGGGTATGAAAAAGAAGGAGTAAAAGTCTGGAAGGAGTATGTTGAGCAGTTTGCTGATGAGGTGGTAACGGATGCATATGGTTCAGCTGCCGGCAAAATAAATATGAGTGGGGATGTTGCCACAGTTATGCTGGAAGCCCATTGTGACGAAATTGGGATGGTGGTTCAGCATATCACCGATCAGGGATATGTGTATGTGAACAAATTAGGGGGAAGTGATTCGACTATTGCGCGTGCCAAAAAAGTTTTTATTCACAATAAAAGAGGACGGGTAGTCGGGGTTACCGGGAATACGGCTATTCACCTGCAGGACAATAAAAACGGTGGCGGTAAGCAACCTGCATGGAAGGACATTTATGTTGATATCGGAGTTTCATCCAAAGAAGAGGCGCTGGAGCTGGTGCAGATTGGAGATCCGATTACATATACATCCGATACGGAATTTCTGAGTGATGACCGGCTTACTGCCCGTGCGCTGGATAATCGTATTGGTGGGTACATTATTGCTGAAGCCATGCGGAAAATCAGTGAGCAGAAGAAAGACCTGAAAGTGAATGTAATTGCCCTGAACTCTATACAGGAGGAGGTAGGCGGTTTCGGGGCGCGCATGATGAGCTACCGTTTTATGCCGGATGTGGCTTTAGTGACCGACGTAACCCACGCTACTGATACACCCGGAATAGATCAGAAAGAACATGGAACGGTAGAACTGGGTAAAGGGCCAACGATACAGCATGGTGGAGCTAATCACCCTAAAGTGGTTGAATTCCTGGAAGAGGTTTGTGAAAAGAACGAAATCGAAATCCAGCATGAGGCTACCAGCGTTAGAACCGGAACGGATACCGACAGTATTTTTTATCAGCAAACGGGTATCCCAAGTGCATTGATTTCGTTACCGCTCAGGTATATGCATTCTCCGGTCGAAATTTGCTCCATGAAGGACGTAAATGCGTTAGTAGACGTGATGGTCAAAGCTGTGCTTTCGATGAGGCCAGATCAAACATTTGGCGTTTTTGAAGAATGATTACAATATCTATTGAAAGAAATTTAACACATCTCTGATCAGAGCTATCAAGAAAACAAGAAGCAACAAGAAGAAGAACGAATTACTAAACAAGTATTTAAATCTTATAATTTTTGAACCCTCTCTTTTTAAATAACTCTTGATACTGAAATAGAGTCCAAAAGGTGAAAGTAAAAAGATAATTAATAGTGGTAGTCCAATTATTAAATCTTTTATGTAATGATTCTCTATAATCGGTCTAATCAGTACTGATGTTATAATAGTAAAAATGAAAAGAGTACCGTTTACTTTAAAAATCTTAGCTGATTTTTTTAAATAATTATTTTCTTTGGGATTATGATCAGTCATAATTTGATTTAATTAACCAATAGCTTTCTGTACTCTATTTAACAGAGCCGGAATTATAGGATGGTCCATATCTTGAAAGTTCTCAATGACAACCGTTGAGAATCCTTCAATATCAGCCTGGCGCAATCGGTCATATATCTGCCGGGCTAACAGGTCTAAATCGTTATTGAAGTTAATGATGTTGGCCGAACTGCCATAATTGGAGGTTAAAAGTAAGTAGAGGCAATCCTGATCATCTGGTTCTTCTTCAGCCCCCAGCCAGCGAACTTCAGCCTTAGGTTTATAGTGAGAGTACTTCTGACCCGGGCTTTTAGGTCGTTCCATATGATCAAAGAAGGATTCATGGACAGAAAAACCCAATACGTCTTCGATCTCTTTACGACTTATGCTTCCCGGACGAAGGATTTCAGGCTGATCGCCTGTCAAATCAAGCACCGTAGATTCCAATCCTATTTTCGTTGCCTCACCATCAATAACCGGGAAGTCCTCACCAAAATCCGTTTTTACATGTTCGGATTTGGTAGGACTGGGTCGCCCGGATTTATTAGCGCTTGGTGCAACCAGGGGACCGGTTTTTGAAATAAATTCAATTGCAGTATCGTGATCGGGCATTCTGATGGCAACAGTATCTAACCCGGCTGTAACTGCATCCAGCACTTTAGACTTTTTAGGTAAAACCAAAGAAAGGGGGCCGGGCCAGAACTCTTCGATTAATGTGTGAGCTGAATCCGGAATGTGATCAGAAAATTCATGCACCTGTTCTTCCTCAGAAACATGAACAATTAACGGGTTATCAGAAGGCCGGCCTTTGATGGTGAAAATCTTTTGAATGGCTGTAGGATTCCAGGCATCGGCGCCCAGGCCATAAACCGTTTCTGTTGGAAATGCTACTACATTTCCTTTTTTAATCAGATCAATATATCGTATTAAGTCAGGCATGTAACTCACTCATAGCCAGTTCTTTAAGATATTCATAAGCAGCTTTAACATCCGGGATTTCCTGCACTACAAAACGGACAGTATTTTTCTTCTGAATCACCTGAAATTTATCTTTTTTGGTAATTTCCAGCTTTTCAAGAATACCCTGAAACTTACCTGAATCAAAGAAGTTTGCTCCCATTTCTGTTTCCTGTTTGGGGCATACCAGCCACATGCGGTCGGCTCTGATCGTTACTTTTGTGAAGAAGTTTCGGGATGCAAATAACCGGATTTTGCTAGCCAGAATCAGATATTCGGCTTCTTTAGGTGCAGGGCCAAACCGATCAACAATTTCATCTTTCCATTCTTCAATCTCTTTCTCAGTACTTGCCTGAGATAATTTGCGATATAAATTTAAACGCTCAACATTATCTGATACAAAATTTTGTGGAAGCAGGGCAGTTTCATCAAACTCAACGGTGGTTTCTGGAAGCTCTACCTCAATTTCCACATCATCGAACATATCACTGAATTCGGACTGCTTGAGCTCTTTAACCGCATCGTTGAGTATCTTCGTGTACAGGTCAAAGCCGATATCATTGATAAAGCCGCTCTGTTCAGCTCCCAGAATATCACCAGCGCCGCGGATATCAAGGTCACGCATCGCGATGTTAAAGCCGGAGCCGAGATCAGAAAACTCTTCCAGGGCTAACAGGCGTTTCCTGGCTTCTGTACTCAGCGTTTGGATTGGGTTGGTAATAAGATAACAAAAGGCTTTTCGATTGGATCGGCCAACCCTGCCTCGCAGCTGATGAAGCTCAGCCAGCCCAAAATTATTCGCCTGATTGATGATGATAGTATTAGCGTTGGCTATGTCGATTCCATTCTCTACAATGTTGGTGGAAACCAGCACATCAAACTTATGTTGATAGAAATCGGTGATTATCTTATCCAGCTGGGAGCCAGTCATTTGCCCATGTCCAAAGCGAACCCTGATGTCCGGCACCAATCGGCGTACCATCTCCGCAATTTCTTCAATATTCTTGACCCGGTTATGGATGAAAAATACCTGTCCGCCCCTGGAAATTTCCTGCAATATGGCATCCCGGATCAGTTCTTCATCAAAGCTGTGTATTTCAGTATATACAGGCTGACGATTGGGAGGGGGAGTATTGATAATACTTAGATCCCTGGCGCCCATCAGCGAAAACTGCAAGGTTCTTGGGATTGGCGTCGCTGTAAGCGTTAGTACATCTACCGAGGCTCGAAAGCTTTTGAGCTTCTCTTTGGCTGAAACACCGAACCTTTGTTCCTCATCCACAATAATGAGCCCGAGGTCTTTAAATTCAACATCTTTAGAAAGCAGGCGGTGGGTACCAATAATTATGTCCAACTCGCCTTCTTTAAGCTTCTTGATCGACTCCTTCTGCTGCTTAGAAGTCTTAAAGCGAGAGAGGGCTTCAATACGTACCGGAAACTTCTCCATTCTACGCATAAAGGTTTTGGCATGCTGCTCTGCCAGGATAGTAGTGGGAACCAGAACAGCGACCTGCTTGTGGTCTAGTACTGCTTTGAAGGCAGCACGGACGGCTACCTCTGTTTTACCAAAGCCTACATCGCCACATATAAGCCGGTCCATTGGGTGTGTGCTTTCCATGTCGTTCTTTACAGCTTCAATGGCATCATACTGATCCGGAGTTTCCTCAAATTCGAAGTTCGCTTCAAGTTCTGTTTGCCATTCATTATCAGATGAAAAGTCATGAGCTGTTTCAGCTTTTCTCTTGGCGTACAATTGGATAAGCTCACGAGCTATATCCTTTACTTTCTTCTTGGTCTGTTCTTTTTTTCGTGCCCAGGCACCTGATCCCAGCTTGGTAATTCGGGGAGCCGTTCCCTCTTTTCCGGAGTATTTTTGAAGTTTATGAAGGCTGGTGACGTTTACGTACAGGGTGGAGTCATCCTTGTACTGGAAAACAACCACTTCCTGTTCGGTATTCTTTACATTGATCTTTTTGAAGCCCATAAACTTTCCAATCCCATAATCCACATGAACCACGAAATCACCCAGGCTTAAATCCTTCAATTCTTTAAAGGAAATACCGCCGTGAAAACGACGTCTCTTGGTTTTGGGGCGATGGTATCGGTTAAAGATCTGGTGATCGGTATACACAGCTAATTTGGCGGGTTCATAGATAAACCCTTCATGCAGTGTTTCCACGACCAATCGGTATTTGAACTCCTGACTGGCTTCTCCGAGTAGCTCCTCAAAACGGTCCCGCTGCCCGTCATTATCACACAAAATAATGGTATTCAGCCCCTTTGATGTGTTTTTGGTGATATTCTCACGAAGTAATTTGAAGTTACCGTGAAAATCGGGCTGTGGTTTGGTTTCAAGCGTATGGAAGTTTTCTTCTTTTTCAGCAGCACCTACATTAGCTACAAACAGCTGGTGGGTAAATTTCCCCAATTCCTCAGCAAAAACATCTTCTGATAGATAAAGCTCCTCAGGTAATGCCAGCTCCTTATCTGCATCGTGGCTGTTGTAAGCCTCAACGGCTGCCTTAAAGTTTTTCCCAATTTCAGAAACAATCAAATCTCTATTGGAAGTAACAAGCATGGTATCTTCAGTAAAATAGGAGAGAAAGCTTGATTTCTCTGTTTCCGGAAGGTTGGTTAAATCCGGTATAATGCGAGCCTGATTCAGGAAGGCAATCGATCGCTGGGAATCGGCATCAAACTCGCGGATGGTATCCAGTTCATCCCCAAAAAACTCAAGTCGCAAAGGGTATTCTCCCGAGTAGGGGAAAACATCCAGGATGCCACCGCGGACCGCAAATTCACCAGGCTCATCCACGAACTTAACGGGACTATAACCCTGATCTACCAGTTGTTCCCGAAACTTCTCCAGATCCACATCCTGTCCTTTTTCCAGTACCAGGCTCACCTCACTCAGGGTAGAGGGCGGTGCAATTTTTTCACCAATGGCTTCTACGGATGTAATGACAACTTTTGCGTCATGGTCTGAAATGGACTGAAGCGCTTCTGACCTTTGAACCAATAAGCTGGTGTCTTTAAGTTGTTGCTGGTCATATGGTTTCTTATTCGATGAAGGAAAAAATATAACCGGGTTTTGATTGCTGATTACATCAAGATCTGCTTTCAGAAACCGGGCGCCTTCATCTGTTTCAGATATTACAACTACATTTTTTTTCCGGGTAGAGAGCGAATTCAATAAAAAGCTGTTGAGCGCACCAATACTCTTTTTAAGCGTGATTTTATGGTGTTCAGAAATTTCTTCATAAACGCGTTCGAAAACCCCGTTCTTCTGAAGTTGATCTTTAATTAAAGATATGCTCATGTATAGCTTTGGGTGCTGAAAATTTGAGTTTGAAGATACGCCGATTCAAGCCCGATTGGCAATCGGTATAGTACATTCGGATTTAAAGTAAAGTAAGTAAAGGCTAAAACGTTCAGGAGTTTTCTATCCCGTTAAGAATGGTTTTGCTAAGCAGGAAACTAAAAAAGAGAAAACCCAGGGAAAGGCCAAGGTATCGGTCATAAAGATCCTCGTAATCGGTATAGATAAGTTCTTCAACTTCTGATTTTTCAAGCTCGTCAATTTCTGCATAGATATTTTCAAGCTGTTCCGAATCGGTAGCCCGAAAGTATTTTCCGTCCGTTAAATTGGCTACCTGGGTTAACATCTCCTCGTCAATATTCACCTGAATATTTTGATAACGTCTTCCAAAAATGGGGTCTTGAATAGGGTAGGGAGCAGTTCCACGTGTACCGGCACCAATGGTATATATCTTGATACCATAGGTCACAGCCAGGTCGGCTGCAGTTACAGGATCTATCTCCCCGGCGTTATTCTGTCCATCTGTAAGCAAAATGATGATCTTACTTTCGGCCTCACTTTCTTTCAGCCGGTTTATAGCGGTTGCGATCCCCATGCCAATAGCTGTGCCATCCTCAATAACCCCCATTTCCAGATCATCGAGCAAGCTTTTGAGTAAGCGGTAATCCAGAGTTGGCGGAACCACTGTAAAGCTTTTCATTGCAAATGTAACCAGCCCGATTCGATCAGAATTTCGTTTGTCCACAAAATTTTTGGCAACATTCCGGGCAGCTTCAAAACGATTAGGTTTTAAGTCCTCAGCCCTCATTGAAGTCGACATATCCAAAACGAGTACAATATCTATTCCCTCAGCATTGCGCTCTACGGTAGTAAGCCGTTCCTGGGGACGTGCAAGGGCTAGTATCAAAAACCCGATTCCCAACCAAAGAAAAAGTGCCTGTATCCAATGGAGGTGCGCTTTCCAGTTTCCGGGTAAATCATCCAGCAGTTCCAGTGATGAAAAAGAAAGCGTTGCCTGTTTATGAGCAAAGTACCGGTACAGATACAATCCAATAATAACCGGCAGAATAAATAATGCCCAAAACCATTGTGGATTAGCAAACTCCATCATGCCTCACCTTGTTCTTTTTTGGGTGATGTGATCATAAACTGCTGATCGTACTTTGCTTTAAGTCTCCCAATGCGTGCAGAATCGGCCAGTTTAGCCCGCTCCAGGAATTCAAGAGCATGATCGAGGGTTTGCCATGCATCTTCAAGGGTCGGGGTGTATTTGGCGAATTTAACCAGATCTGCTTTTCTTAATACAACACGTGTTTTTTCAGATAGGGTATCATCGACGCCATAGGCATCCAGGTAGCGCAACAACTCACTTGAAGTACACTCCAGAGCAGGTATGTTGTACAAATCTTCAAAATAGGCACGGATGGAATCACCTACTTTGCTGTAAAAGAGTTTGAAGTTTTTAGTCTCTGCCACGTTGGAATCATTCTTGATGGCCAATAATTGCGCTTCCAGTTCTTCAAGAGGGTTGTAGAAAGGCTCAATCTGAGGTTCTGCGTCTTTGCTATCCGTGACTTCCTGATCTCTGAATTTAAACCACCATAACAAAAAGCCAGCAATGGATAATGCAGCCATCAGCCACGGCCACCAGGGGCGCGGAAACGCATAGATGGGCTTCATGGGCTTAAGCGTCGTATCACCTTTTGCTACTACTGTTTCGAAATAAAGAGAGATGGGATCGGTGAATACCGTTGCTGAGTCATTGGTTCCATTCAGAGAAATAGGCAGGGAAGAAATTTGCACATCCTGGTTGTTGAAATACTGCAGCGTGTACACCAGACTATCCGAGAAGTCAGATGTTCGGAACTGTTGCCGGTCTATAAGTTCAAGTGAAGAAGGAAAAGCATTGGTATCCGGATATTGTACACTTTGGTACTCCCGGTCAAATTGAATGGCAATGGAGTACTCAAAAACCTCACCAATGGTAAGAGTGTCGGTTGTAACCCGTGTACTCACGCTTTGAGCGAAAATCTGCGCCGAGCATAAACATGAAACCAACAAAACGAATAGTCGTAAAGCGCGGTGCCTCAACAGGGTGATTTCCATTAAAATTGAAAATAATATCTTAATTGAACTTAACAGCCTGAAAATATAACAATGAGTTGTAAATATTTTGCAAAAGTAAGGTGCATCTCATTTTTATGAAAGTAGGGTATTAATCCTTATTATTTTCCAAAATATTTAATCTACAGTTGATACATGGTTAATAGTGGTATGAAGTTGGGTTTGGGAATTGGTGTGTTTTGTCTGATAGCTACGCTTTCCCTGACACTTTATTCAAAGAAAAATACAGATTTGCCTGAGTTGGTCATCTCGCCGGATAATTTGGTTGAGATATCAGAAGGCGTACAGCTAGACTCATATGGGTTTAACCGACTGGACCTTGAGGTTGCAGAAGGCAAGGTTAAGCGCAATGAGAGTTTGTATTTGATACTCAGAGATTTAGACGTTTCACCTCAAACGATTTATGAGATAAGTAAGAAGTCCCAAGGCGTGTTTCAAAGTAACCGAATTAAGCCGGGGCAAAAGTACTTAACCTACCTTGATAAAGAATCGAAAGATGCCCAACGGTTAATTCTACATACAAACGCTCTCGACTATGTTATTTTTGAGTGGAGAGATGACGTAAGAGTAACAACGGGGCAGAAAGAGGTTACTACTCGTATTGCTGAGGCAAGTGGAATGATAGAATCTTCTCTTTACGAAACGCTGGTAGGTCAGGAAGCCAGTCCGCTTCTTGGATATAGATTAAGTGAAATTTTTGCCTGGCAAATTGACTTCTTTCGTCTGTACCCGGGCGATAGCTTTAAGGTGATTTATGAAGAAGAATTTGTAGATGGTGAACCTTTCGGAATTGGAAGAATTCTTGCAGCGGAGTTCACCAATAAAAATGAAACCTTCGATGCTTTCTACTACGAAACGGATGATCGTGCCGGATACTACGATAGTGATGGCAATGGTGTACAAAAAGCATTGATGAAAGCACCCTTTAAGTATTCACAGAGGGTAAGTTCGAACTTTTCTCACAGTCGTTTCCATCCGGTTCTGAAAAGGAGAATGCCTCACTACGGGGTTGATTATGCCGCTCCACTCGGCACACCCGTGTTATCTGTTGGTGATGGTGAAGTGACTGAAGCGCAATATCGGGGTGCTAATGGCAATATTGTTAAAATCCGACATAACGGTACCTACACTACAGCATATTTACACCTGAATGGTTTTGCGAAAGGAATTCGTGCCGGACAAAGAGTAAAACAAGGCCAGGTAATTGGGTATGTAGGCAAAACAGGAAGAGTAACCGGTGTACATTTAGATTACCGGATTTATAAAAACGGGCAGCCGGTAAACCCCCTGAAAGTTAAGCTGCCACCTTCAAAAGCTATTGAAGGGGAGGAAATGGAGCGATTCACCAATCGCATTGAAGACCTTAAATTTCAGCTCAGCCAAATTAATGAATCCGGGGAGTCAACCGTAGCTTCCTTTGCCGCGCCTTAATTTAATCAGTAGCGGCTGCCACGACGCTTAAAGAAGTTCATCAGGGGTTGCACGTACGATTCATTGGTTTGAACCTCAACGGCATCAATTTTCATCTTAAGCATCTTGTCGTGTATGTAGGCTTTCTGCTCCATACGCCGGATTTTATACGCTTCACGAACTTTTCTGCTTGACGTATCAATCATTTTTTCGACTCCGGTTTCAGCATCCCTGATCTTTACCAATCCTATATCCGGAAGCTCGTCTTCAAGTTGATCGTTAATGATAATGCTTACCAAATCATGTTTTTGATTGGTAATACGAAGCTGCTTCTCAAAATCCTTATCCTGAAAATCTGAGGTTAGTACCACGATGGCTCTTCGGTCCAGAAGCCGGTTAATGTAGGACAGAGCATCGGCAATATCTGTACCGGTTCCGGTGGGTTTCGTTGTGTAGAGTTCGCGGATGAGCCGCAATACGTGCGTGCGTCCTTTTTTGGGAGGAACCACTTTTTCGATATGATCACTAAAGAGTACCAATCCCACTTTATCGCTGTTCTTGATAGCACTGAAAGCCAACACGGCGGCCAGCTCAATAGCCAGGTCCATTTTACTTTGGCTCTGACTTCCAAAGGTACCGCTTTGAGAAATATCGATACAAAGCATGAGCGTTTGCTCCCGTTCTTCCTCAAAAACTTTGATGAAGGGATCGCCGGTGCGGGCTGTTACATTCCAGTCGATTTGCCGGATATCATCACCGTAGGTATAAGCTCTCACTTCAGAAAATTCCATCCCGCGCCCTTTAAAAGCCGACTGATACTCTCCTCCAAACAGGGTGTTTACAATACCTTTGGTCTGGATTTCGAGCTTCCGTATTTTTTTAAGGATTTCCTTAGGGATCATATAAATCAGCTGGGTTTACATTACTCCAGTTAAGATAATAAAAGGGATGTTTAATGTAAGAGAGGAAATTCGAATTAACCCATAGGGGAGTTGAAGAGATGAATTATTTGAGCAACAGTAAAATATCCCAACGGGATATAATGATAATAGCCATAGGTGAAGTGAAACGAAACCTGTGGCTATAGAAATGATTGAGGCAGAAAACCCCAAAGGGGTTTAATTACTTAGGCAAATATTGTTCGTTAAACGAAACATCATGCTCATTCAATAAGGCCTTATATTCTTCCAGAAAGCTAATTAGCTTGTGATGTTCTTCTTGATTTCTCACGTATTCTATTAAACGGTCCTTGGCTTCAATCGAATAAGTAAAAGCACCATATCCTGATTGCCAGCCTTGAAAATCAGAAAACAATTCATTCTTCTTTATAAACTTACTGCTTGCTAATTTAATGTCTTTGACTAAGCTTGAAATTGCAATACTTGGATGGATGTGAGTGATGATATGAATATGATTTTCAATCCCATTAATTTGATATAAATGGCATTTCTTATTCTTTAGAATTCCCCAGATGTATTTATAAAGTTCTTTTCTCTTGTCTTTATTCAATACAGGCTTTCTGTTTTTTGTACTAAATACTATTTGATATAGTAATTGTGTATAGGTGCTCATCTTCTGCCCCCTGTTCTATTTAACCCCTTTAGGGTTAATTTTATATGTTTTATTTCGTCCGGGTTTTACCCGGAGTTATTATTTTTAATCCTTTCAGGATTATGAATAATGACATAGTACTGCATTCTGTTTCTGTACAGTAGCATATCGAGCAGATAATAATATCATACATAACTATCACAAATCCATCTCGATATCCACATATTCATATTGCGTACGCTCCATCAGTGGCCAGATGAAAAAGAGGGCAAGCGTCAGAATTCCGATCCAGTACATCATCCAGGCGTAAGTCATATGTTCGGTAAGCACTCCTTCATAGAAAATAGGTTATAAAAATCGTGAGATGATTTTGGGAGATTGCCAATCAATGGCATTCGTCTGTCCATCGCATCTGCTGCATAGGCTGCCGATTCGATCCAGGCAAAAGCGGTGAGCAACAATCCGGTTTGAGCTGTAATCCTTTTGTGATGGTACCAGCCATAAATAAAGATGCCAAAGGGTAATAGAATCTCCAAAAGCGTACCTCCCAGGATAGTCAGGAATCGTCCGCCGATGAAACCAAATATTGTATGCCCCGCTTCATGTACAATCAAAAGAAAGTTATCGATCAAAAAGAAAAAAGGAGACAGAAAGAAGGGATAAGGATAATTCCAGGAAAAGGAGATTTCCCATTTCAGTGCCATCCAGAATTGTTCAGCTAACACCCAGCAAAAAGGGATGCAAACAATCGAAAACCACCACTTTTTAATGAACGGAAGGGCTTTATCGAAATGATGTTCAAAATCTATGTTCACAAATTTGAATCTTTTTGCGTCTCATGAAGTTGTGATAGTAGCGATAATTCACAATTTCAACAATTGGTAAATAGATATGGGTAAGCCGCTTAACGTAACGCAGAAACTAATTCAAAGTCATTTGGTGGAAGGAGAGATGGTGCCTGGTGAAGAAATCGGGCTTAAGATCGACCAAACCCTAACACAGGACGCAACCGGAACCATGGTGATGTTGGAATTGGAAGCCATGGAACTTGACGAGGCCAAGACTGAGCTCTCCTGCCAATACGTAGATCACAATTTGATACAGTCTGACTTTAAGAATCCTGATGATCATGTATTTCTGAAATCAGCGGCAGAACGATTTGGAATGTGGTTTAGCCGTCCGGGAAACGGAGTGAGTCATCCTATAGAGACCGAACGCTTTGCTATTCCGGGCAAAACCCTGGCAGGTTCAGATAGCCACACACCGGCATCAGGATGTATGGGAATGTTGGCCATCGGTTCTGGTGGATTGGATGTGGCCTTTGCGATTGCAGGTGAACCTTTGTTTATAAAGATGCCTAAAGTTCTGGGAGTGGAGCTTAAAGGAGAACTTTCGGATTGGGTCAGTGCCAAAGATGTGGTTCTGGAAATGCTTCGCCGGTATGATGTGGATGGAGCTTCCGGTTATGTGATAGAATATTTCGGGGAAGGATTGAAGAACCTGGATACCATGGACCGTCACGTTATAGCAAATATGGGGACCGAAATGGGAGCTACAACCACCGTCTTTCCGGCTGATGGAGAAATCCGTAGGTTCATGGAATCCCAAAAGCGGGGTGATGAATATGTGGAGCTTCTTGCGGATGATGGAGCAGAATACGATAAATACGAGGAGCTTATACTTGACGATGTGGAGCCGTTAATTGCCCTGCCAAGTTCTCCGGGTAATGTGGTTCCTGTTCGTGAAGTAGAGGGTAAAGATATTTACCAGTCCTACATTGGCTCTTCGGCAAATCCCGGATATCGTGATTTTTGGATTTCCTCTGAAATTGTGAAAGGAAAAACGGTAAATGATAATGTCTCATTTGATATCAACCCTACATCCAGGCAGATTATCGAGAATATGGTTAAGAATGATGTGATGTTTAACCTGGTTCAATCCGGAGCCCGCATTCATCAGGCAGGTTGTAATGGATGTATTGGAATGGGACAGGCTCCGGCTACCGGTCAAAATAGTTTGAGAACGGTGCCGCGTAATTTTCCTGACCGATCGGGTACTCCGGAAGACTCAGTATTCCTTGTAAGTCCGGAAACAGCGGCAGCATCTGCACTTACTGGCAAAATTACCGATCCGAGAGACCTCGAGAAGTTGTTCAATATGGAGTATCCGAAATACACTCCGCTCAAAGAAGTGATTGTAAACACCGATATGCTGACACCCCCCAAGCCCAAAGAGGAGCGGGGGGAAATTAAAAAAGGACCCAACATTTCAAGCATGCCAAATTTTGGTGAGTTGGAAGATTTTGAAGTCCCGGTGTTGCTTAAAATGGGGGATGATATTTCTACTGATGAAATACTGCGGGCAGGAACCGAAGTGCTGCCATACAGAAGCAATATCCCCGAGATCAGTAAGTTTACACTCGATGTTGTCGATAAAAACTTTCACGACCGGGCCATGAAAGCCAAAGAAGAACAAGGTGGGCACGTGGTTATCGCTGGTGAAAATTACGCACAGGGCTCCAGTCGTGAACACGCAGCCATCGCTCCGAGGTATTTAGGCCAGCGTGCTGTAATTGCGAAAAGCTATGCTCGAATCGGTTGGCAAAACCTGGTGAATTTCGGAATCCCGCCTTTTGAGTTCACCAGCGAAGAAGATTACAATGACATTGACCAGGGAGATGTACTTAAAGTTGAAAACATCCGAGCAAGTATAGAAAGCGGGAATACGGCAAAATTGATCAATGTGACCAAAGGAACTGAATACGAAGTGAAACACACGCTAAGCGATCGCCAGCGGCAGGCGGTACTTGATGGGGGAGTAATTAACTCTTTTAAGAAAAGAAAAGCTTCTTAGAGATAAAGTGAAGGTGATTTATTTTAATGGTGTGTAGGTGTTTAACTCAAATATCCAAGCCTTCACTCCGAACTCACCTAAATCCTCTCCTTCGCAAGGAGGAGACTTATCTATCAGTTTAAAAAACAGATGTTGAATCTTCACAATGGATAGAAATTAAGCGTCTTTCTCCTTGTTGAAGGAGAAGGCAGAAGAAGTCGGAAAAGCAGAGCTAAGGATAGGTTTTTATCATTAGCAACGGACCTTTCCGAAAGTCTTCTTTAAGACTACAAATCACGAAAGCGATTGATACCCTTGGCAAAATGCTTCCAAATGAGACTCATTTCCAGCATGGAATCAGGATCTTGGGAGATAGTTCGTTGGGATTGAAGTCCTTTTCGCTTTCGATTCACCCCAATAAAGTTTATCGCAAAATGCAGGTGGGCCTTGGCTATGGCCCACCATTCTTTGGGTTTTCCGGACAAGAGCGCTTTATAAGCGGCAATTACATCCAGTATCAACCGAAGCAGAAATCTCTTTCGTAAACTGGACGAACTGTAATTCTTCCACAGCATAAACAGGCTGTTCCGGAAGTTGTAATACACTTTACGAGGGGAGCCCATAGGAAGTGATCCCCCGCCTAAATGATAGATTACGCTATCGGGTGCGTAGCTGATTATATATCCCTGATTCTGAAGCCGCCAGCACAGGTCAATTTCTTCCATGTGAAATTCAAAGTCTTCATCAAATCCACCTGAGTCGATGAATAAATCTTTTCGGATAGCCAGTGCAGCTCCTGATGCCCAGAAGAGGTTAGGGGAATCATTATACTGTCCTTCATCCCGCTCCACTTCATCAAAAATACGTCCACGGCAAAAGGTGTATCCGTATTTATCCATATATCCACCTGCAGCACCCGCATATTCAAAATACTCCGGCTGTTTATCTGCTCTCATTTTGGGTTGTACAGCCGCTACTTGATCGCCTTGCTCAAACGCATGGTTCAGGCCATGTAACCAGTTTTTGTCTACTCTCACATCATTATTCAGAAAAAGTAAAATCTCGTTTTTTGCAAAGGGAACAGCTCTGTTATTTCCACCGCAATAACCGTAGTTTTGGTCAAAGGTGGCAATTTTAATTTCAGGATACGTTGACTTTACCCAATCTTTTGAACCGTCGGTGGAGGCATTATCAGCGATGATGATTTCGAAATCCGGATAGTCTGTTTGGGTTACCGATGGCAGATAGTTCTTGAGATGTTCAAGGGCATTCCAGGTAACGATAATAATGCTGAAACTCTTCAATGAATGAATAAAATTTTGCTGTTGTTTTCGAAAATGGTGGAACCAGACTTAAAAATGTAGTTTCTTGTTCCGCTTTATTGGAGTACTAAGATGATACAAAAAGTATGATCAAAATAGGGCTAATTTCAGATACGCATAATTACCTCGATCCTCAGGTATTCGAGTATTTCGAGGACTGCGACGAAATCTGGCACGCCGGAGATTTTGGGAGCCTGTCTATAGCTAATGAACTTCAAAAAATCGCCCCTGTTGTCGGTGTGTACGGTAACATTGATGGGGAAGACATTCGCGAGGTTTATCCATTGCATCAGCGTTTTGAAAGGGAGGGGCTGAAAGTGTGGATGACGCACATCGGGGGAATTCCCGGACGTTATTGCCTTCCTATCCGTAAGGAAATGGAAACCAATCCTCCCGAACTTTTTGTGTGCGGCCACTCTCATATTCTTCGTATTTCACGTGATCAGGATTTAAATAAAATGTTGTATATGAACCCCGGGGCTGCCGGCAAGCAAGGCTTTCAATCGCAGAGAACCGTAATTCGCTTCCAAATTATCGAAGGGAAACTGCACAATGTAGAAGTGATTAACCTGGATGTTGAACAGGAAGCGGCAGAGTAGAAAACCCTCAATCATACTCGTAGCGCTCAATCAGCTCCACAGCGTTGAAAGCAGATTGCACCACTAAAGGGATCCCGCCACCAGGGTGTGTGGAACCGCCTACGAAATACAGCTTGTCTATTTCACGTGACTTATTTCTGGGGCGAAGAAAGGCAGAGAACTTACTATTGGATGATGTCCCGTAAATGCTTCCTTTATTTGACCGGTATTTTTGGTAGAAGTCATACGGGGTAATGGTTTTCCTGAATTGTATATGTTCAGATAGATGCTCAAGTCCTCGCTGCTCTAATTCCTGAATCACTTTATCTCCATAAGAGGTTGCATGTTCAGCCCACTTGTAGTGATCTGACAGATAAGGAGCATTTATCAGAATAAAGAGGTTGGATCCATGCCCTGGGGCATGATGTGGATCGGAGTATGATGTGTTTGCGATGTAGATAGTTGGATCATCGGGCATCACTTTCTCTTTAAAAATCTGATTGAATTCTTTTTCATAGTCCTTCGAAAAGAAAATATTATGATGAACCAGCTGATCGAATTCTTTGTTGGTACCCAGCATCAGCACAAAACCGGAGCAGGAGGGTTCAATGGATTTCGCTTTTTCTTTTCTTCGGGATGAAACGGAAGAATCCGGCAAGAGGTGCGCTATGGTTTCTGTAGCATCACTGTTTGATATCACTAAATCAGATCCGGCCTTTTTTCCGGAACGTAGCTTGATGCCGGTTGCTTTGGATTGTGTTACTTCAATGGAAGTAATTTCAGCATTAAAAAAGAATTCAACACCCAGCGACTCTGCCAGTTTGGTCAGCGCCTCGGCCACTTTATATAAACCATCCTTCACATAATACCCGCCCTGATTTATTTCCACATGGGGAATTACATTCAGGGTTGCCGGAGCAAGGAAAGGGGAAGAACCATTGTATGTGGTAAAGCGCTTAAAGAATTTTCTTAGGTATGGCGATTCAAATGAACTATCCACTCGCTTACTTACTGTTGCAAATGCATCAATGCCGAAGAAACTCAGGAGGTCTAATTCTTTCAGGTCGGTAAGGCCAAACAAAGGGTTGAAAATGAATGCATCCGCTGTTTTGTGGTACAGCGACCGGGCGTATTCTAAAAAATCGGAATAGGACTCTGCATCCTGCGGAGCAAAACCCATGATTTCATTCTTTGTAGCTTGTTTGTCTTCATAATTGTTGAAAACAGTTCCATCCGGATAAAAATACCTGCAGATGGGATCTAAGGGTTCAAGCGAGAGATAGTCATCCAGATCAGCTCCGCACTCTTCAAACAACTTCTCAAGGATGAATGGCATGGTTAATAGACTGGGGCCCGTATCAAACCGATATCCATCTGCCTCGATGATATTCATCTTTCCCCCGGTATTCTCATTCTTCTCAAAAACGGTAACCTGATGTCCCTTCGCAGCAAGTAAACAAGCGACCGATAGTCCTCCCAACCCGGCACCAATTACAGATATCTTCATGCTTTAAAGAGCTTTTTCGAGAGATTCATAAATCTGAGAATAGACTTTTAGAAACGAAATGGAACGTGTTGTTTTATTTGGAAGTAAAAACCCCGTGCAGTTACCCAGAATTCCAACTTCAGAAAAACTTATTGCGGTAGTTTACCTTCAATACGTTTCAGAGAATCTCTGATTTCTTTCAGAATTTCGATGGATGAATCGGTGCTCTCATTTGCTGAACCGGAATGCTGGGTGTCCGTTACTTTATCCCGCTGATCCAAAACCATACTGCGAAAATCAAAGGCATCAACAACACCAATCAAGGATAAATCCGGTCCGCCCTGGGCTGAACTGCCTGCGGTTTCAATCCTCAGAATACTCAGTCCAAAATATTTTAACAAAGGACCTTCTTTAAAGGTTAGATCCTGAATTTTATCGAGCGGAATGGTGCGCTCGGTATGAAAAATATATCCTTTCTTAAATCGGAGGGAGCGGGTGGTTAGTTCACATTCGAGACGTTCAAAATACTTATTCAGGTAAAAGGGTGCTGTTAACAGCCATATGGGAATAAGTGGGATCATGACAATGGACATGATACAAATTAATACCCCGTACCACAGAACATAACTTTTGATTTTCGGGCTGAAGCTGGCTTCGTGTAAAATGCTGGCTTTTGATAGCATACTGTAACTGTTGGTTTCCATTAAAAAAGGCATCCTTTACAGGACGCCTTATAATCTAAATAGTTACAATGATTTCCAACAACGCAGCCATCTTTTCACTGATTGGTGGAATCTTCATTTTTAGGGATAAAATCCATAGCCGCGGAATTCATGCAGTACCTTAACCCGGTAGGCTGTGGCCCGTCATCGAAAACATGGCCAAGATGCCCGCCACAGTTCGAGCAAACGATCTCAGTGCGGGTCATAAACAAGCTGTTATCTTCTCGTTCACCTACAAGAGAATCAGCCAGAGGTTTCCAGAAACTGGGCCAGCCTGTTCCGCTGTCGTATTTATGTTCAGAACTGTACAGCTTTTGTCCGCAACCTCCACACACATAGATTCCTTCTCTCTTGTTGTCATCATATTCATTTACATAGGGGAGTTCCGTGCCCCGTTCACGTAAAATGCGATATTCTTTGGAGGTCAGTATTTCTTTCCATTCCGCTTCCGTTTTCTTGAACGGATAATCCTCTTCAGGCATGGTGTCCTGATGCGTTGCTACCATATCAATATCGGCCTGATCTCCAGTATGTTGATGAATAGTAGCCGGGGATTCTTCGGCATTCACCAATAGGAGAGCGGTAGCGATAATGGCCGTACAAGCTGTAATTAAGACTGCGTATTTCATAAAATCTAAGGTTGGTTGGTTAGTCTGTTCAGAGCTACTTAACAGTACGAACGTATTTTTAGTTTAGATTTGATGAAAGCATAGAATCTTACGGAATCAATTCCATAGCCATATTCTGTTACCAGTCAATGTCCCAGTTATTAAATTCATCTTTGAATCGGGGCACAGTTTTTTGTTTGAATAGACGTATGCCGGCCGTAAATCCTACCCAGAACCGGTAATCTCTGCCTTTCCACTCCGGAGACCATAAACTGTACCACGTATAATCTTCAGCCGCATCTACACGGGTAATTTGGGCGTTGAAAGTAGGCCCGCCGTAGAGTGAGAAGCCATTTCCGAAACGCTTACCAACCAGGAATTTATAGGAATAAATCATGTTTAATTTTCGGGACCATTCATCTTCAAACTGATGAGTAAAAGCAAATTCCTGATTCACATACATGGATTCATCATCCCAGTTCTGGAAGGAATCATTAATGTTCTTTTCAAGTCCGATGGCAAGTCCTATTCGGTAAACATCTCTGTCTAAAAGGGTATTGTAACCGAAAATCGCGGAGTTGTACACACGGTAAGTACCAAGAGTAAGTCCGATATCAGTGAATCCACCATCAGAAAATCGAACATCCACATTCTTTCGGCCGTTACCGTACAAACTGATCAGACCAACCGGAACACCTTCAAAATCTTTAGCCAGGTTTATAAGTCCAATTTGAACTCCGGTCGCCGTCTCTGAAAAATTTAACAGGCCGGCAAACTGAATTCCTTCCAGGTTCTTTGCGATATTGGCCCCACCTGAAAAAGCTAGTCCTTCTACATTGTTTGCCACATTAAGCAACCCTGCTGCAAACAGTCCGCTGGCATTTTCCCTGGCTACGTTTATCCCTCCTGTAGCCATTAGCCCTTCAATATCACCCAGAGCAATATTGGCAGCTCCTGATGCTTGCAATCCGGAAATGTCGGATCCGGCGAAGTTCATAAATCCTGCGGCCTGAAGTCCTTCCACATCTTCCCGGGCTATGTTGGCAACTCCTGCTGCCTGTAATCCGGAAATATCTCCCCAGGCTGCATTTATACCTCCGGCACCTTGTAAGCCTTCAATGTCACCTTTAGCAATATTCCCTAAACCGGCAAACTGCAGACCACTGGAATTGCCACCGGCTATATTAAAGCCGCCGGCTCCCTGTATACCTTCAAGATCTTCCCCGGATATATTGGCAAGACCTGAAAACTGTATCCCCGACATTTCATCGTTCGAAAGGTTCAAGGCTCCTGCGATGTTTACCCCGGCCATATCACCACCGGTGGCATTAACTAAACCGGCAACCTGGAAACCATGGGCATAATATTTATTGTAATTAATGAGCCCGCCGATTTCACCACCATCTAAACCTCCATGATAACCGCCCAATATATTAATGGAATAACGAGCGGTATAATCCGGAGCGTTAGTCCAATTAGTACTTAAAGGAGGGAAGAGGGTAACTCGCCATTTCCGGTATTTCAACTCATCGTAGTCACTGCTATCCTGAGCGAGGGAAAAAGTTGGAGAGATTAAAAGCCCTAATGAAAAGATGGAAAGTAATAACAGTCGTTGCATAGTAATAATGTTGGTTTGATCATTTTTGCAACCACTACGAATAGACCATCGAAAAGTTTACAGCATTTTGAATTTAAACGGCTGCCGGTTTCAGATTCTCGAATTGCTCATCCAAAGTTTCATTCCAATACTGCACTTCTTCGATTTTTCTGAGTAACTCTTCGTACTCACCTTCGATATTAATCGATTCAATCTGATCACCGGAGGATATAGCATCAACTATGTCCTGATCTTCTTCAGATTCAATTTCACCAAACACAGCATGCTTGCCATCCAGCCATGGAGTAGCAACATGGGTGATGAAGAATTGACTTCCATTGGTGTCAGGACCGGCATTAGCCATGGAAAGTTTACCAGGTTCATCGTGGATTAGCTCATCATGAAACTCGTCCTCAAACCGGTAACCCGGGCCGCCACGCCCATCACCATTAGGGCATCCACCCTGGATCATGAAGTCATTAATTACCCGATGAAATTTCAGACTGTCATAAAAGCCACGGGAGGCAAGATTTACGAAATTAGCTACCGTTCTGGGAGCCCTCTCAGAAAATAGATTAACGTTTATGGTTCCTTTGCTCGTTTTGATGGTTGCTTTCAGTGACATGTTGTTTCTAATGAATTGAAAATTTTAAATACAAAAAGTTAGAGTCCAGCCCCGGGTTTTCATTCCCGGTTTCTGCATTCGAAATATGGTGAAATTTATATCCAAAGGATATCATTCCAAATGTATTGAACCTTAAGTTTGCACCAAAAGTAATATCGAAAGTGAAATTCAGTTTTCTGGCTCCATCAGTCGGGAAATTACGCTCCATAATAATCATTCCACCTGTGGTTCGGATATAAGGAGTAAGGCGTTTTTGAGAATTGTCCATAAGGGTAAAACCGACAGGAGACAGCCCAAATCCGGAACGTGAGACCATGCGATTATTTTCATCTCTTTTGGGGTAATTGAAGTGAATGTATGGAATCAGGTCTGCCGTGTACCAAATAGCTTTGTTTGGAGGATACTCTTTAACGGGCCTTTGAAGCCCAATGCCAAAAATCTGTGTTTGCGAGTTTTCGGTTTTTCCCAAAAAGCGAACGGAATTAAATGAATAACCTGCCCAAAGGGTAAAGGTTGCTCTTTTGTATTCGGGAATTGTGGTTTGTGCAAAACCGGTTTGTGCAGTTAAACAAAAGAATAAGAATAAGGCAGGAAAAAGTAATTTAATCGCGAACTTCAAAAATGGCGATACCTAAAGTTATGATTTCTTTTTTGACTTTTTTGCCGAACTAATAAATGAAGCCAACCAAATTGCAGCCCAGGCAATAGCCAGATAATATTTCGCAATATAAAGAAATATCGCAATTGTGAGCGCGTAAATTAAATGATAGAATAGAGAGGGTGCTTCTGTTTGGTTGGCTTTTTTCTGGAGGGCGGGCATAAAAAAAGCAATCACTTTACTCAAAAGTAAAAGTCCGGTATACACCCATAAAACTACTTCCAATATGTTATTGGTATATACCGCAAATACTGCAATCAACAATAAAACGATAACATCTAAGTAGGCATCTTTTAGCCAGGCCATATATACTATTCCACCTGGTCTTCAACAGGATTTAAGGATACTACTTCTTTGGCGTGCAATCCTTTATCGCCTTCATCTAAAACAAATTCTACTTCTTCACCACGTCGTAATTTTTTAAACCCATCGGCTTGGATCTCTGAATAGTGAACAAAGGCATCTTCCCCGGTTTCCGTACTAATGAACCCATAACCTTTAGTATTGTGGAACCACTTTACCGTACCCTTTTGTTTTTCTGACATAACTACCCGATTAACTTTAATATTTAACTCACAAGGAGTTATGCTCCCCATGATTGAACCTGAAAATAATTTTTGAGGATAATACAATCAATAGGAAGTTGAATTAAGTTATCGGATGTGAAATTTCTCTACCCAGATGGCAAATCCGTTGTCATTATATAACCCTGAAATTTCAGTAGCTGTTTGATAGCCGAATCCTTCATCGTGTTCAAGGTCAACTAAAAGACCTTCCAGCTTTACAACATGTCCATCCCGGAGTTGTTTCAGTTGTTCTTCTACAGTAGCAGAAGAAGGAATGAAATGCCATAAATCGCTTTCCTTGTATATGGTAGAGACTTCCAAAGGAGGGCGGGTAAGATCCACATCGTGATTTCGATCGTCGAGCGTGAAGAAGATATAATCCAGGTTTCGTTGATCCGAAAGTTGGTTCCAGCCTACCACAGCATCCACCGGGGAGTAGCGGGAAAAACTGTCAAAGAAATAACGCTTTCTTTTGATAATCCGAACCTCTGCTTCAATGGTTTTTTTGGGTGTCAGGGTAGCTCCTTTAAAGGAAAAGGGTTCCTGCCAGGTTAATCGCTTTATCTCAGGTCCTTCTTTTGCAGTTATACCGGGCCCATGATTTACCGGGAAATTGGTATAAACAATGTATCCGGCTGCTACAAAAACACAGAAAACTAAATACTTGACCATGTTTGCTCCTTCCTTGATTTCTTTTTGTTACAAGAGTGCACGCAACCCATTGGTGTTACAGATTTGTTATAAATAATTAATATTTAAACAGATTCAGAAACGGTGGGAATAACGTATTTGATAGGCCGCGTGTACTTCAAAAACAGTTATTTGTTCCTGGTAATAAGTATTATTTCAGTTGCATTCGAAATAATTACTTTGTCAAATATTTGCTGTTTCACGAAGAACAGAAGAAGAGTAATTGAGATGGTTTCCGGAAACAGAAAAGCCTTGCAGTAATCTGCAAGGCTTTCTTTGTACCAAAGGTGGGACTCGAACCCACACTTCCGAAGAAACGCGATTTTGAGTCGCGCGCGTCTACCAATTCCGCCACTTTGGCTTTTTTGAAGACTACAAAGATAAGGGTAGTAGCTGCTAAATAACAAAGCAGTTTTGTTATTTATTTGTAGCCGTTTGGATTCTCCGATTGCCATTTCCAGGCATCCCTGCACATTTCTTTAATTCCACGTTCAGCTGTCCAGCCAAGCTCTTCTTCGGCTTTGGAAGGATCGGCGTAACAAGCGGCAATGTCTCCGGGGCGGCGTGGGGCGATTTTATAGGGAACTTCTTTGCCGGAAGCATTTTCAAAGGCTTTAACCATTTCTAAAACGCTGGTTCCTTTTCCGGTTCCCAGGTTATAAATAACCAATCCGGGGTCAGCATTAAGTTTTTCGAGTGCTTTTAAATGACCGATAGCTAAATCAACTACATGGATGTAATCCCGTACTCCTGTTCCGTCGGGGGTGGGGTAGTCGTTTCCAAAAACAGATAGTTTTTTCAGCTTACCAACCGCAACCTGTGAAACAAATGGCATCAGATTGTTGGGGATGTCGTTGGGATCTTCTCCTATTAAACCACTTTTGTGTGCTCCTACCGGGTTGAAATAACGAAGCAGAGCAATATTCCAGGAATCATCGGCAACGTGAAGATCCTTTAGAATATATTCAATAAATAATTTAGTGCGCCCATAAGGGTTGGTCGCCGAAAGGGAGAAATCTTCAGTAATAGGCACTTTGTGCGGATCTCCATACACCGTAGCAGAAGAAGAGAAAACTATATTCTTAACGCTGTGCTTTTTCATCAGTTCACATAAATAGAGAGTGCTGGCGATGTTGTTATCATAATACATCAAAGGCTTCTCTACAGACTCTCCAACGGCTTTGTAGCCGGCAAAGTGAATCACTGAATCGATATCATGCTCCGAGAAAATTGAATCCAGAGCGTCTTTATTTAAAAGATCTTCCTTATAAAAAACGAGCTCTTTGCCAGTAATTTTCTGAACTCTTTTTAAGGCTTCTTCGCTGCTGTTAGAAAGGTTGTCGACCACAATAACATGGTGGCCTGCATTTAACAATTCCAGAACCGTGTGACTTCCAATATAACCGGCTCCGCCTGTTACCAATACATTCATGTGAATAGTCTACGTTTTTTCTTCTAATTCTTTAATGACTTCAGAGCAAATTTGCTGAACTTTTTTAGCTGAGGTTTCTAATTCCTCCTGAGGTTTTTCATCCCAAATAAGGGATTTTGCATGCTCGTACTCCTCAAGTATTTGGCCGAGGCCAAGCATTTGAGTTACCGGTTTAATTTTGTGACCCGCTTTTCTGAAATTAGCTTCATCCCGGGCCAGCAAAAACTTTTTATAATTCTCTGAAAACTCACCAAAGGAGGAAATAGCTGCCTCAGCAAATTCCTTGATATACTTCTCCTCACCATAGAGCATATCAGCCAGGCCCGAAAAATCAACTAATTTATTATTGCTACTCAAAGCAGGAGTTATTCGTTAACAGGTTCTTCAATATGGTGTGGCGAAGGTTTACCAAATTCATCAAGGTGAACAAATACAATTTTATCAATGCTGATAATGGTTTCTTTGCTGAATTTATTCCTCACCACACACTTTACGGTTATAGAAGTTCGACCGAATTTAACAGTTTCCATGCCAATCTCAATAACTTCACCCAGTTTTGCTGAGTTCACAAAGTTTATTTCAGACATGTACTTGGTCACGATATTACTTTTACCAAGCTGGCAGAGTACATATATGGCAGCTTCTTCATCAACCCAGCTTAAAACAGATCCTCCAAATAGGGTTCCGTGTGCGTTCAGGTCCTGAGGTTTGATCAACTTTCGGCTAAAAAATCTCATTATATCTTCGTTGTTTATTGCTACATTCAAAGATACAGCTTAATGTATAAATGAAATAATCTCTTTTGGTCTTTCAACAATTAAAAAGTTCTATTGGACAATCCGAATAACTAATATTATTGTAACAAAAGGGCACAAGATTACTCTCTAAGTAAAAAGAATTGATTACGGCTTAGAATCACTATGAAAACAATCGCATTAACAAATCAGAAGGGCGGAGTTGGCAAAACAACCACAACGATTAATCTTGGGGCTGGACTGGCTAAACTTGGCAAAAAGGTACTTCTAATTGATCTTGACCCCCAAGCAAATCTAACCTATTCCTTAAGAACCCATTCTCACCGGCTTGAAAAAACCGTTTATCATGCATTACGTGGGGGAGCTAACGTAGATGATATCATTATTGAGCATAACGGATTTGATTTTATTCCATCGTCGTTAGAACTATCTGGTGCCGAACTGGAATTGGCCAGCGAACCGGCCAGGGAAAGTTTACTTAAGGATGTGATGAAGCAGCTTGAGGAAGATTATGATTACGATTATGTATTGATCGACTGCCCGCCCAATTTGGGGTTACTTACATTGAATGCATTTACAGCTGTGAAGGACATTTTTATAGTACTTCAGTCAGAATATCTGGCATTGCACGGCCTTTCTAAGCTGCTTGATTTGGTGAAAGTGGTTCAGCAACGATTGAACAATCAGCTTGAAGTTGGCGGTATTATTTGTACACTGTATGATAGCCGGAAAAACCTGAATAAAGAGGTTGTGGGGCACATTAAGGACTATTTCGGTCCCAAAGTTTTTAAGACTATTATCCGTGACAATGTTGCCCTGGCAGAGGCGCCAAGTCACCACAAAACAATATTTGAATACGATGGTAACAGTGCAGGGGCACAAGATTACTTTGCATTAGCCAAAGAAATAAAAAACGGCCACTAAACAATGAGTAAGAAAAAGAGCCTTGGGCATAATCCGCTTGCTTACAGCACGCGGAGACATGCTTCTTTTGACTTCATTACTCCTTCCGATTCCAAAGCGGAGGATAGTCAGGGAGTATCAAAGGAAGAAAGCACTGATGGTTCCAGGGTAAATAAGATTACGGCCAGTTATTATCTTGAGGAGCCGGTTGTGGAAAGTGTAAAGCTGATAGCAGATAAAAAAGAAACCTCTTACTCAGCCGTTGTAAATGCCATTCTGAAAAATTCAATCAGAGATCTCATCAATAGGTAATTTCGGCTTTATATCCTTGTCGGTTTTCTTATTATGTGCCCCAGATATAAGGCACTATGTTTAATACTTATCAGTCACATTCTCTACAAACATTAGCTTATCATTTTTCCGGAATCATTAAACCGGAAGTTGAAGATCCTTTATCTAAACCCTGGATCATTGTTCAGAACAATGAAATTAAGGAGTGGCTGTCGCTTAAAATTGCTGAAGAACAGGGTATAGCAGGAAACTACCGATTCATTTTCCCTTCTGAATTCTTGTGGATGCTCTATCGGTTTCAGAAAGATGAAATTCCCCGGGTTTTACCTGCCGACTTAAATTCAATGCACTGGGCTCTTTTTGAGCTACTTTCAACTGATCAAAGCCTTTTGAATCAGATTCCTTTTTACGATTCCGGTTCCGATACTCCCAAAAAGAGGTTTCAATTATGTGGGCAACTCGCCGATATATTTGACCAATACCAGGTTTATCGTCCGGAAATGATGGAAAGCTGGTTAAACCGGAAATTTATTACAAAAGATCCGAATGAGCGATGGCAACTCTCCATATGGAATGAACTAAATAAAAAGTGGCACTCAATCAAAAATATTGAGCATTTGCCAAGCAGGTCACAAGCCTACTCAGAGCTGGTACAATGGTTGGATGATCCCAATAATGAGCTATGGAGTAATGTACCCGAGAATGTATATGTATTCGGTTTGTCACACTTGTCAAAACCGTTTATGGAAATCATAAGCCGAATTGGGAAAAAGCATGACATCCACTTTTTTTCTTTGGCAAAGGCTGATGACCATTCAAATGAAAACCTGATACACTTACTGGGTGATTGGGGGAGACCCATCCAAGAACAGCTACAGCTGCTATATGAGATATTGGAGAAGAATGATGTGCCCACCGAAACCTTTAGTTGGGAAACTGATCAGGAGAGCTCTTTTCCAGCATTAAAAGTACATTCCTGCCATAATATCCGCCGTGAGGTACAGGTGCTGAAAGATGAAATACTTCGGTATCTCGACAATAATTCCGATCGACGGCTTAGCGATGTATTAGTGATGATTCCCGATGTGGAGACTTATTCAGGTATGTTAGAGACGGTTTTTGCCAATGATGAGGGAGAGCCTGCCGTTCCTGTTTCGAAATTATCGGGCCGGAATTATCATTCTGCAGAGCACACGCTTAGCGAACTGCTGGAGCTTTTGTCGTCTCCATTCAAAGCCAGTGCCGTAATCCAGATGCTCCATCAAGAACCCATTAAAAATAAATTTTCTTTTTCTGATGCGGATTTAGAACTGTTAGAAGATTGGGTGTTGGAGAATCGTATTTATCAAGGAGTAGGGAGTGACTTTAATACCCGATATAGCTGGCAGAAGGGCGTAAATCAGCTATTATCAGGCTTTAGTATGGAGCCTGATATTTTGAATGTATATCAGGAAATGGTGCCATATGATCGTATTTCCTCATCTGATGATGCAATGCTTTCAGCCCGGCTTGCTCATTTTGTACATCTATTGGGGTCGGCCGCAGAAGAAATAGCCAATCAGAAAACCCCTGTTGAGTGGATTGTATTTACCCGCAGGCTAATTGATGATTTTATAGGGGACGGAAGCGCACAAAATACACAAGCTGGCGCTTTGCTCAGGATGATTGACAAACTAAAAGAACAGGCATCGTTTACAACTTTCAGTAAAAAGGTCTCGTTTACCCTGATGAAAGATTGGCTGGTTGGTCAGTTTTCGAGTTATGATTCGTCTTCAGGCCGCTTTGGGCAAGGGATTACAGTAAGTTCGTACATTCCATACCGGTCTGTGCCTTTCGGCTTTATAGCTATGCTTGGAATGAATGAAAGTGTTTTTCCTAGAAAAGCCATTCGTCCCGAATTCGACCTTATATACGCCGCCCCCCGGCCCGGTGACCGTATTCTAAAAGAAGATGATACCTATTTGTTTCTTGAAACCATTCAGGCTACCCGGGAGCATCTTCATATCAGTTACCGAGGGCAAGACCAGCACTCCGATTCTATCCGGCTTCCGTCAATTCTGGTGCAGCAGCTGCTGGATGTATTTTTTGAGTCTCAGAATGAGGGCATTATCCGGCATAGTTTACACCCCTTCAATAAACAGTATTTTGATGGGGACAGTCCGAATTCATACTCGGATATAAACCGTCAACTTTCAGAGCGGATGCAGGAGGGTAAGCAAGAGAAACAATCTTTCTTTATCGATCAAAAATTTTCACCAATAGAAGTAAACTCAAAGGAACAAATACACCTCTCCGATTTAATTTCTTTCTTCGTAAATCCTTCTAAATACTTATTACAGAGTCAATTAAGTCTTTCATATTATAACGAATTCAAGGAGGTGTCAGACCGGGAGTCTTTTAAGTTGAACAGCTTAGAACGTCATAAGCTTGATTCTCTACTCTTTGAAATGCTGCAAAAGGGTGAGTCTGCAGACACTGTTAAAAGGTATGCCAGTGCTGCAGCAATGATTCCCGAGGCGCTGGAGGGGGAAAAAGTATTTAAACGTGAAAAAGAAAGTGTTTCAGGTTTATTGGAGAACCTAAAATCGTATACAAAGGCTGACGAACACACTGAAGAAATCTCTGTTGAGATTGACGGAATTCAGTTATACGGTCCTATTCATGGATTGTATGATGATTTATTAGTTTCCTACCGGGTGGGGCGACGAAGGGCCGGGCATGAGGTTGAACACTGGCTAAAGCATCTTTTACTGCTTCAGAGTGGTTATACCCTGAATAGAAGCCTCTATATTTCAAAAGATGGATCCGACACAGATATACTTGAGATCCGGTCGTCAGAAATACTGTCGAATCCGCTTTCTGGTTATGTGCGGCTATTCACTTCCAATAATCCTGTTTTACATAAATCCGCATTTTTCCCCAAATCCTCTAAAGCATTTGCAGAAGCTATTTTAGAAGGGAAAGATGAGGAAGAAGCCGTTAAAAAGGCCAGGACTAAATGGGAGGTTACCCCTCACGTATCATTTGCAGAGGAAGCCGACTACTACAACGCATTGCTTTGGCGGGGATATAATCCAATAGAATCAAAAGTTTTCAAGGAAAATGCCTTACAGTTTTGGGAGCCATTCCTGAAAGCACAACGAGAGGAGGGGTCATGAGTAAGTCTTTACCGGTATTTAAAGCTCCTCTTAATGGGATAAGTCTGGTTGAAGCGAGTGCTGGAACGGGTAAGACCTATAACATTACCTCGTTGTATGTGCGGGCTGTATTGGAGAAAGGACTTGAACCTTCTCAAATCCTGGTAATGACTTTCACTGAGGCTGCTACTGCAGAATTAAAGTTCAGGCTGAGAAGCCGACTTAAGGAATCGCTACAGGCAATTAAAGATGATGAAGCTGGAAATGACGTTTTTTTGCAAAAGCTGATTAGCCGAGACTATGAAGATGCTGAAGCTAAGCTAAAATCGGCTATAGATCGGTTTGATGAGGCAGCGGTATTTACCATTCATGGCTTTTGTAGCCGTTTACTAACCGAATACAGCCTTCAGTTTGGAGTTTCCCCAACTTTGAACTGCTTACAGATCAATCAGAACTGCTTCAGGATTGTGTAGACGACTACTGGAGATCTTTTATACGTAGGGCAGAAACCGGGTCCGAACAATGGATGCTGCTGGATTACCTCACTGACCATGGTTTTGGTCCTGATGAGCTGAAGTCGGTGGTGGTTGAAATTTTGAATCAACCAAACTCAGAGGTTATACCAGGCAATTATAACTTAGAAAGATTATATAGTTTAGTTGACCGGCTCCGAGATAAATTTAAAGAAGTAAAGGCATTATGGGAACACGAAGGAGAAACTCTTGAGGTGATTTACAGGGGAGATGAGTTAAACCGCAATATTTATCGGAAAAGCTCGGAAGAAGGGGATTGGCTTATTCTACGTGAATGGCTGAATAATGACAGTGCAAAGATTTGGTACTCGGACAAGCTTGAAAAATTTGGGACAAAAATAAGTCGTTCAGGGAAAAAGTCTGCCCCTGATATTCCAGAGCTCAATTTGTCCAAGGCCATCGATGAGTTTATGGAAATAGCGGATCGGTTGAAGGTGCTCAAGGTTGCATTTATTAAAGAGTCCGTAGATCAAATAAAAGAAAAGTACAAGCTGCAGAAAGAGAGTAGCAACCTACTTAGCTATAACGATTTACTTGAATTAGCTGAAAAAGGGCTCAGGGAAGATGCATCGGGTAAATTGGCAGAACGGTTAAGTGTAAAATATCCGCTGGCATTGGTGGATGAGTTTCAGGATACGGATGCTATACAGTATAGTATTTTCAAACAGATTTACTACAAAAGAACGGATGCTGCCTTATTTATGATTGGCGACCCCAAGCAGGCCATCTACGGGTTCAGAGGGGCTGATATATTTACCTACCTGGAGGCTAAGAAAGATTCCGATGATGCTCAATCCTATACTTTGAGCGAGAATCACCGTTCAAACAGTGGCATGATTAAAGGGGTTAACGAGTTTTTCGGGCAATCAGATTCTCCCTTTCTGATAGATGGGTTCTCCTTTAAACCAGCCCGGTTTCCTTCTCAGAAAGAAGACAGCCCTTATTTGAAAAGAAAATCCGGAGAAATAGTAAATCCACTCCAGGTGGTAACAATGAATGAGGAAGAGTACTCTTCCAAAGGAGCGCTTGAGGATGATATTTATACCGTTGTATGCAATGAAGTGACGGAGCTGTTATCCGGAGAATACACCCTGAATGGTCGTGAAATAGAAGAGAAGGACATCGCTATTTTGATCAGGAAGGGATTCCAGGGAGAGAAAATTCAGCAGATGCTGAGGGATAAAGGACTCAGAAGCGTGTTAAAATCCCGGACCAGTGTATTTCAGATGCGGGAGGCTGATGAATTACTGCTCGTGCTCAAATCCATCCAAAAAATCAGCAATGAAGCTGGAATTCGGGCTGCATTATCGACCGAGTTGTTGGGCTATAAGGCCAGTGATGTTTATCCTCTGCTTCAGAATGAACAAGAATGGGAAGATGTCATTCAAAAATTTGTTCGACTGAAAGGAATTTGGGATAATCACGGCATTGAGGTGGCATTAGAGAGCTTACTCCGGGACTTTAAGGTATTGGAACGACTATCCGTATTTAAAGACGCAGAGAGGAGAATTACAAACCTCATGCATCTGTCGGAGTTGTTAGGTAAAGCTCAAAGAGAATATCGGGTACAGGGAAAAGCACTTTTGAAATGGTTTCATCAAAAGCAGCTGGAAAGCACTGATTCTGATGATGAACAACTACGGCTGGAAAGTGATGAAGATCTGATCCAGATTTCAACCATCCATTCTTCAAAAGGACTTCAGTACCCCATCGTAATTTGTCCTTTTTTATGGGATTCCGGGGCTGATGTAAAATCTACGGATATATTGAAGTTTCATCAGGATGGAGTCAATTACATGGATATTAGTCAGGGGATTTCTCATTCTGAACGGGAACAGTACGAAGCACTTTCGGTTGAGCAGCAAATGGCGGAGGAGGTCAGGCTTACCTACGTTGCCTTAACAAGGTCGATAGCTTCAAGCTTTCTGTTTATTCCCAATTTCAAGAAAATTGATCAATCTCCATTATCATCAATACTACATGGAAATAATAAAACAGGGTTGCGCAATTTTGATTCTTTAATATCCATTCTTAATAAGTGCGATCATATAGAAGTACGTAATCCGGCAGAAGGAAAACCCACTGACCGAGATCAGAAAACTAAGAGTGCTTCAACTCTTAAGTCGGCACATTTCCAAAGAAAGGATATATATCAATATCCGAGAATGTTGAGTTATTCATCCCTTACGGAAGGGAAAAGTCATACAGATTCAGCTCATGATTACGATGAGTTATTCTATCAATATGAAAACAAAGCCCAGCTTACCCACGATAAGTTTGGGTTCCCGAGAGGCGCTAATGCAGGTACTTTCTTGCATAAAATTTTTGAAGATATTTCGTTCAATGCTCCAAAGAATCTTGAAGAGGTAATTACTGATAATTTGAATTATTATGGGTTTGAAGAGGTATGGAAGAACCCTGTTCAGCGATGGGTGGAAGAAGCCCTGACTATGGATCTGGGTAATCCAGCGGTCAGCCTTTCCACCCTGAAAGATACCGATGTGTTAAAAGAGATGGAGTTCTATTTTCCGGTTCATAACCTGCAGGTAAGGGAAATTTGGGAGATGATCAGGGGAGTAAAACCTCACAATTCAGATATCGATAAGGCTTCGGGATTTATAAAGGGATTCATTGACCTTATTTTTCGATCCGAAAATCGATATTACATCCTGGATTATAAATCGAATCATTTAGGTGATGCTCAGTCCGACTATTCAACCGAAAATCTTTCTCAGGCAATGAAAGATTCGGGCTACGATTTACAGTATCATATATATTCGCTGGCACTTCATCGTTTCCTTTCAAACAGGGTGAAAGGGTACAATTATGAAGAACATTTCGGTGGGGTTCTCTATCTCTTTTTGAGAGGTGTGGATAAGCACAAGCCCGGTAGCGGGGTATTTTTCGATGAACCGGATTCTGAGTTGATCAAACAATTAGATCACTATTTTGAAATGGGAGGGAATTAAGAATGAAAGTCCTTCCTTACCTGCAAAAGCTGTTATCTGAAGATGTGATATCCTTACTTGAACTGGAATTTGTGCGCTTTCTGACACAAATAGAGCCCGAAGTAAAACAGGAAGTATTATTAGCAGCTGCCGCCTGCATTTTTGCCCAGCAAAAAGGCCACGTTTGTCTCGACTTTAGTGACTGGAAGGATGATTATTTATTCGAAGACTCTAAATCTGAGCTCAAGTTAACCGGTGCTTTAAAGAAGGACTGGAAAGAGGCTTTAAAAGAAAGCAGCCTGGTGAGTTCAGGAAATGATATGCAACCGCTGGTTTTGGAAGGGTCACGTTTGTACCTGCATCGCTATTGGAAATATGAAGAGGAACTGTGCTCCTGGCTGAAGCAGAAAGCTTCTGCTCGACTTGAATTAAAGCAAGAACATAAAAAGGCGATACAATCTGTTCTTCCACCTGCTAAGGACTTATTTGAAGTAAATTGGCAGCATATAGCTGTGCAGCTCAGCTTTTTGAAAGACCTGTTAGTGATTTCAGGTGGGCCGGGAACCGGTAAAACCTTTACAGTTCTGAATATTATAGCAGCACAGGCTTTGGCTCATTCACAACAAGAATTTCGAATAGCGCTGGCAGCACCTACGGGAAAGGCATCACGGCGGCTTTCTGAATCCATTGAAAGCGGGAAGAATAATTTAAACCCGGATGTTTTATCAGAAATAGAAATACCGGATTCGGCCCAAACTGTGCATAAACTTCTCGGATCTGATTTCAGAGGCAGCACATTCAAATTCAATGAAGAAAATCATCTTCCTTACGACCTTATAGTAATAGATGAGGCTTCTATGCTGGATATTAACATGTGGGTGAGGTTGATCAGAGCTGTAGGGCCAAACACTAAATTGATTGTTCTTGGTGATAAAGATCAGTTGGCCTCTGTAGAAGCCGGCTCCATTCTTGGCGACTTATGCGGGGGCGAGAATACCTTTTCTGAAGCAGTGGCAAGCTCAATAAGAGATCTCCAGGGGATTGATATTCCCGTTGGGGCTTCAACCTCTCCAATCAACGACTGTATCTTATTCCTTACAAAAAGCTATCGCTTTGGAAATAACAGTGGCATTCAAAAATTTGCTGAAGCCGTGAATGCATCAAATGCAGACAAAGCCATTGCCATTCTTAAAGATCATCAACTGGAAGGGTTATCCTGGGTTGAGCCGGACAGTGAGGTTTTAGAAGAAGTTTATAAAACTTATGTACAGGATCACTATCAGCAATATAGTCGGCTCCGTGAAGATGAGAGGCTGAAAGCTTCACATAAGAAAAAGATTCTCTGTGCCCTCAGAAGAGGACCATTCGGTGTTGAATACATGAATGAGCGGGCGGAAAGATTGATACGAAGAGATGAAAAGAGAATAGACACCCGTGAATGGTATGATGGCCGGATTGTGATGGCTACCCGGAATGACTCTTTGTTAAAAGTAAGGAATGGGGAAATTGGTATATATCAGGATAAAGAGGAGATCATTGAGTTTGAAGGAGATCGCCCTGTCAGGGTCTCTGCTGCCCGTTTAAAAGATTATGAACCTGCATTTGCACTTACTATTCATAAAAGCCAGGGCTCTGAATTTGATGAAGTAGCCATCGTATTACCAAATCAAGTAAATACAGTGCTTTCGAAAGAGATTCTTTATACTGCTGTAACAAGAGCAAGGCTGAACACTCTTATCATTGTTAAGGAAGAAATTTTGAGAAGAATAATTGAACGTAGTGTTTCAAGAAAAAGCGGAGTAGAACAAAAAATATGGGGATAGCAGAAGAATCACTTCGTTAAATCCCGGAACAAATCTATCTAAAAAAAGCTACAATGCAATTAAGCATAGTAGCCTTCTATATATTGTACCCCAAAAAGCCAACGTATCAGGGGGGAGCGGTTGATAGCCGTTTCCCCTTATTTCTTTTTCTAATATGCGAATAGATTTATTTAAATGCCCTTAGAGATTCCTAATTCGTATTAGAGAATTTTTAACATTTTTATAAGCCATTCTAAAGGGGGGATGGCCCATTAACAGTTGGAACAAATCTAATTGCTACTTGTTTAAGGTTGTGAACATGAATCAAAGAATAATCGAAATGTTTACAACGAAACCGATAAAATTATCAATTGTATTTTTAATAACGGCATTAGTGGCGATGGGTTGTTCTACCAACTCTTCAAACAACGAAAGTGCCACTGTTGAGGGTTCTGTACAGCCCGAATCTTCTAAGCAAAAAGTAGCAGCTTCTTCTGTAGAGGGAGCAGTTGTTACTGCTGCCAGAGTTACCTCTGAAGGTTCTTTAGAAACCATGGAAGGTACCGAAACAGAAACGAATGCATCAGGCAATTTTATGCTTGAAGTAGACGTGGAAGCAGCTGAAAACATCGTTATTGTTGCGAAGAATGAGGGTAATGAATGGAGAGGATTTCTTTCCAGTGAAGTTGAAAACGGAAGTTCAGTTACACTGAAGCCCATCAACACAGAATCGTCAGCGGAATCTTCAGTATTTGCTGAAGTTGTTGCCTCAGGTAATGCTGATATTGTTCAGAAATCCGATATCGAAGCTGTGGTGACCAATAAAGCGGCATCAGAGATCGAATCCGGACTTACTTCTTCTGCTCAAATTGCAACTTCTCTTAAAAATTCTGCGGAAGCAAGAGTAGAGTTTTATAGCGAGATGATGCAGGATAATTCCGAAGAAGCCCTTGAAGAAACTTATGAACTGTTAGCAGAAGCTCAGTTTCAGTTAGAATCTGAACTTGCTGCTTCTTCAAGTGCTGAAGCACGATCCGAAGCATACGATGTATTTATAGAATCAACTGTAAACGCATACGTTAATGCCGGGCTGGACGCTTCCGCAACTGCAAAAGCTCTCGAAATGTGGAGCCGTGTTACTGTGAATAGTATGACAGCCGTTTCCTCTGAAATCAAAAATGATGTAAGAGCCCAATCTTCCTTAATTGCAGCAACCGCTGTTGATTTAGCCGTGCAGGCCGAAGCTGAAGCAACGGAAATGTCTGAAAGTTCAAAACAGGCAATTATAGATGCAGGTATTGAACTTCGATCTGAAATTAAAGCAAGTGCCGGCGTAGCCAGCGAAGTAGAAGCTGCATTTGAAGCTTACCATGATGAAGTAAGAAACACTATGGAAAGCGATACGGCATTTGAAGCAACTGTAATTCTGAATATCGACAACGAGATTAATTCAGATAATGGCGCCAAATCAAATTTCAGTAGCTCTATTTCAGGAATCCTGAAAGCAAGTGCTGTATTTGATGTGTACGAATCATTCTTTACAAGCATTCAGGGAACAGTAGAAAGTAACCTGTCAGGCAGCAGTGAATCCGAAATTGAAGCTGTTAGCCAGATTATGATTCTCATCAACCTTGCGTCGTAAACGCAACAACGAATAAGAAATAAAAAACCCCGGCCCACTAACTTGTGTCGGGGTTTTCTTTTTGGAAAAGCTAATCGGTTAATTAGAACTTGCTGCTTCTTTTACTTCCAGCAGTTCTACTTTAAATACAAGCGTTTCGTTGGGGCCAATGGGGCTGCCTTGTGGCGCTCTGCTGCCATAAGCAAGCTCAGCCGGAATATAGAACTCATAAGTGGCGCCTTCTTTCATGAGCTGCACGCCTTCTGTCCAACCCGGAATCACACGGTTAAGAGGAAACTCAGCAGGCTGACCTCTGTCGTACGAACTGTCAAATACTTCACCATCCAGCAATTTTCCTTCGTAATGTACACGAACTGTGTTTTCGGCAGAAGGAGAGGCTCCATCACCTTCTTCAATCACTTTATATTGAAGGCCGGATTCGGTTTCCTGAACGCCTTCTTTATTGATGTTTTCTTCAAGAAATGCCTGACCGGCTTCCAGGTTTTCCTGGCTTTTCATTTCGGTTAGTTCCTGGAGATAGCTGCTGGTAACCGAACGAATTTGTTCTTGTGTTAGTACTCCGTCTTCTGATGACAGTCCGGCATTAATTCCGGCATTGTAGTTATTCATTTCCAGTTCATCAATGCCCTCACGGCTCAAAAACATTCCATTTTGGTACCCAAGTGCATAGCTTACACTGTCAAGTTTGGTGCTTAAGTCAGCATCGTAAGATCCGGTTCCCATTTTTTGTTGGTTGCATGCAGAAATCAGCAACATGGCGCTCAATAGAGAGCTGAAGAATAGTTTATTAAATCTCATAGTTACGTTTTGATGATTAGAATTATAAAGTTCAATTTCGTTGATCATTATAAAATAGGGCAAATCATAGCAAAGTGGAATAAATAATCCGTCATCTGTGTATATTGTGGCATCATAAGAAATTTCAATACAGACGAGACCATTGACATTTAACGATTTTGACTTCAAAGACGAGCTTAAAGCCGGCTTGAGAGACATTGGCTACACCGAACCGACTCCCATACAAGAACAGACCATACCCATCATCCTTCAGAAAAAGGATATTATTGGAGCCGCACAAACGGGTACGGGAAAAACAGGCGCATTTGTTATCCCGGTACTACAGCAGATTTTAGAAAATCCATCCGAACATACACAGGCGCTCATCTTATCCCCAACCCGGGAACTGGCACAACAGATTGACGAACAGATTTTTGCACTCGGGTATCACACCGGAATTTCCTCAGCAAACATAATTGGGGGAGAAGATTTTTCTCAGCAAGCCAAAGCCATCCGCTCCGGCGTTGATATTATTGTTGCCACACCGGGCAGGTTGATTGATCAAACCAAAGTGCTGGATATCGATTTCAGTCACATTAAGTTTTTGGTGCTGGATGAAGCCGACCGTATGCTTGATATGGGCTTTTTACCGGATGTTACTAAAATCATAAAAAAGCTTCCCAAAGAGCGCCAAACGCTGTTGTTCTCCGCCACGATGCCAAAAGAGATCAAGGATTTGGCTAATCAGTTTATGAATGATCCGGAGAAAGTGGAGATCGCTATTGAAAAGCCATCGGGTAGTATAGAACAACAGGCTTATTTTGTGGATCAGAAAGGAAAACTAAGCCTGGTTCAGAATGTGCTGGACGACCTGAAGTGGGAGTCTTGTATCATTTTCTGTGCCACCAAAAGGGGAACAGACGAGCTGGAGCGCCTGCTGGCCAAGCGGCGCACGAAAAACGCGAAAGCGTTTCACGATAAATGCGAAAACCTAGATGTTCAAAGCTGCACCAGCGGTTAATATCGGCTGGCACAACTGAACGAGTAGATGTAGTAAT
>NZ_JBEDYP020000002.1:0-281819 GCF_040117685.2 Gracilimonas sp. BCB1
AATGTAGGGTTTCAGGGATTGGCTTTATGGATCATTTTTATCAAACAAATTTAGCTACCAGGCTGTTTGAAACCGGGTAACAAGTTTAACGCAAAAACAGAACGTGGTTTTTCCGGCGGCCATTTTATGGTGCCTAAGCATGCTCCCTATGAGGCAATTGGTTACGCCTATTGACGACGGAGAAACATTGAATCAGCACACCCACACACACACCCACGCACACACACACGCGCCATGTTCCAGCACCAGCAGACGCCACCAGCACCACCACCACAAACCATCATCATCCATCTTTTCTTCTCTCCATGGAGTCTCCACCATCATCATGCCTGTGAGGCTCCAAACACTATATTTATTTCATTAAAATATATGTTTCACGAGATGCCATGGGTTTGCCATTCCATCACACCCACCACCACCACACACACACACACACACACACACACACACACACACACACACACACACACACACACACACACACCCACCCACACACCCCCTCCTCCACACCACCCACCACCACCCACCACACCCACCACCACCCCCACCACCCACCACCACACACACCACAATGTCCACCACCCACCACCACCACCACCACCACATCTCCACCACCACACCCCACCCCCACCCACCACCACCACCCACCCCACACCCCACCACCATGCCACCATCCACACTCACCACACCACCACCACCACCACCACCACCACCCCACCACCACCCACCCAACCCACCACCACCACCACCACACCCACCCACCCACACCCACCACCACCCCACCACCACACACCACCCCACCCACCACCCACCACCACTCCCACCCACCCACCCACCACACACCCACACACACACACCACCACCACCCCCACACACACACCACCACCACCCACCCACCACCCACCACCACTCCATCCACCCACACATACCTAAAATTAAATATTTTCATATCACCATGATACCAATAAAATCATGATTAACATGTCGCTTTTCATTTGCCGTTCTTCAAGTAAGTTAAACCATTCCAATAAATTCTGGCCCGCCTTCAGGCTTTGGAAGGTTGAATAAAAGGTGAGCAAGGTCCAGATCATAATGCAAACAGCACCAAAATTAGTTTCATCTCATTATCAATCCAGCAAAATGTCGAGCCATCACTTTGGCGGGTAGTAGTTGATTCGGACTTTGTGGTATAAATCTTTGTAGAGATCTTTGTAGGTATCGGGCTGTAAAATGGTATCAAGTACGCCAGACTTGGTTACTTCTTTTGATTTAAAGCTTTCCGGATCGTCCAACACTTCCCCGTCACGATTTCCTAAAATATTGGTTGAGAACCATCCTTTAATACCCAGCATTCGCGTTTTGAAACCAGGGGCTAAAATGGTTTTCATCAGGGTTTGTCCGGTTTTAAAGTCTTTACCGGCAATAGGAACTCCCTTCTCTTCTGCCAGTTGAGTTAAAGCAGGGTTATCAGCCGACAAGTTTGGAGCACCGTTAGCATAAGGAACGCCTTCCATAATGGCTGCGTAGGCATAGAGCTGAGAAGGAGCAATCGCCTCGTCATTTTCTTCCAGTCCTTTTTCAAAGGCTTCAATCGACATATGGCAAGCTGCCGGCGATTGATACACTTCGGTAGAACCACACCAAACCATGACGGCTCGGGATGCTCCGGTCTCTTTCATCCGGTTACGAATATCTTCGCGAAGCTGCTCGGCCAGGTCTTTCTTGGTTTTAAAGTCCTTCACATTAGGCCCGTCCAGCTTCTTCACATACTTTTGCTCAAAAGCGGCCGACATAGGCTCAATACTTTTCAGAAAGTCCGCAATAGGGTCAATATCCTGAGGCTTCAACACATTGGCGTGAACGCAGGCATCATAAACGTTATCGGGCTTTACATCCCACCCACCGAATGTCAGGTCTTCTAAGTTGGCAAGTGGTAAAAAATCTTTGATGAGCGGATTTCTGTTCTCAGACCGAGCTCCTAAACGGATGGTCTGCATCTGGGTAAGTGAACCGATTGGTTTGGACAATCCTTTTCGGATAGATTCAACACCTGCGATAAAGGTGGTGGCAACGGCTCCCATTCCCGGAGTTAAAACTAATAATTTCCCGTCTGCTGCTTTTGTGCTGTTATTTGACATTCGTAACTTTTTAGCTGAAAATTTTAATCCTTAAAGATAAAGAACTTGCTCAAGTTATGTTAGCACTTAATTAGTAATTCTCTAAGAATTTGATAACATCCCGGCTAATCCTTCATTTCAATTGCCTGAGCTACGCCCTATATTTGCTGACTCCATTTTTACAAACAAAAGCGACAATCCCTGATGATTATTCAAGATAATGAGTGAAAGTTCCTTTGCGCGAAGAGTAGCCTCCTCAGTGCTCTACAGTGGGGTTGGTTCGGTAACAGCACGTCTGCTGAATGCTGTGGCTCTTTTCTATACGCTTAAAGTTATTTCTGAGGAGCAGTTTGGGATTGCTGCACTTGCCCTCGCTTTTTTCAGTACCACCAAAGCCTTAACCGAACTGGGACTGGGAACTGCCCTGGTACAGGAAAAAAGAATCGGGCGCACACAAGTCGATTCGTTGTTCTGGATCAGCTTTCTGCTTTCGGTTGTTGTGTATGGAATTATTTATCTCGGTGCCCCTTTTGTTGCTTCTTTTTATGACACACCCGTGCTTTCTTCTATGATCCGGGTATACATGCTGGGTATCATCGCTTTCAGCTTTTATATGATATCAAGCAAGCTGATGATGCGCGACCTGGAATTCAAGAAGCTGGCCATCAGCGATAACGTGGCGCTGGCTTCATCGGCGGGTTTAATGATTTACCTGGCTTATACCGGGTGGGGAGCCTGGGCTATCATACTTGCTGAACTGGCAAATAAAGTGGGACAAATGGTGTTCTGCATGTTTTTCAAGCCTTACTTCCCCCGTTTTCATTACGATCACGGCAAGGTGAAACACCTCATCGAATTCGGAATGTTTACCACCGGCTCCAACTTCTTTCAGAAATTTTATATGAACGCGGATTACCTGATCATCGGTAAATTCTTCTCCATGGAGCTGGTCGGGATATATTCTTTTGCCTATCGCCTGGTATTTGATACCGTGAAGGAGCTTTCCAATGTAATTAACCGGGTTGCTTACCCTGCATTTGCCAAGCTGCAAAATCAGGTCCCTCGTCTTCGGAATTACTTCTTTACCATGTCGCGAGCTAGTATGCTTTTGGTGGGAACCGTCATGGTCATCATCGGCACGTATATAGACTGGTTCCTGCCCCTGGTGGGTTATGAAAAATGGATGGATGCCGTTCCCTACATGAGAATATTCGTAGCCGTGGGAATCATTCAATGCCTGGTTACCCTGCTTCCAAAACTCATTAACGCTAAAGGCGAAGCCCGTTTCATTTTCTATTTCACCACAGCAAATGCCATTCTGTTACCTGTCGGATTCCTCATTGCTTCTCAAATAAGCATGATGGCTGTTGCTCTCGTTTGGCTGACCGTCTATCCACTGGTTTCCCTGGTCATCATTTACTTCGGGGCTAAGCTCACCGAGACCAACGTCTGGAGGTTTGGATTGAAGAGTATCTCAGCTTTCGCCACTCTTATCCCGCTGGCCGGCTTTGCCTATGCTGTCAGGTACGGCATCACTACCTTTTATGGAGAAGCTACCATTGGAGCGGTTGCATTGGCGGCCGCCTTTGTTTTCAGCGTCACGGCATCTGTCATCTGGTTTCGTGAGAAAGATGCCATACAGGCTATCCGCAAGTAATCAGACCGTGAATTCGTAGTCTTTAAGGAAGTCGTATTTCTGACTGCGTTCTGCAACCTGATCAATCATCTCCTGTGGCCATTCAATCTTGGTGCGGCTCTTGGAAGGAGAATCAAATACTTTGGCTGCTGCTGCTTTGATGTAATCCTCATGCGGCTCAACCCCTAAAAATTCTACAAGCGTACGGAGTGTTTTCTCTGAATCCGAAATGAACTCTTCGTGGGTAAGCTCACACCACTCATTTTCAGCTACTTCTGATTTAAGTTTGGCATTCGCCTCCACCCTCTTAAAGTAACTGTCGATGGCCTCTTGCAGGCTTGGCTGTACCGACCATTTTCTTTTATGCGTAGCTATGTTATCCAAAGGATGGCGTACAATATGAATCAGTTTGATCGGAAGCTGAACTTCTTTCCTGAGCTTCTCAATGATGTCCGGTTTGGCTTGCAGGTGCCGGGATGAACCTCCGCCTTTTTTATCCCCAATGACCTTCAGGTTTCGAAACCGTCCCTGCCACAACCCTTCGATGGCGTAATCATAGCCGGTCCATTCGCGTCCTTTTCCGGTAAAAACCTTGTCTTTATGGAGAATCAGGCTGAAAATCTGTTCCCGGCTGAATCCGGCTCTCAGGTAGCGCAATGCATCCAGTTCATGGGAAATAACCACATCCGGGTGAGCGTCTAATAAAGAACCAACCAGTGTGTGTCCGCTGCGGGGGTAGCCAACGAACATGCAGTAGCACTCAATCTCATCATAATCCCACTTAAAGTGTGAGTTCATGATTTTACTTTTCACATAATCCCAGGGCATCCCAAGATCTGCACGGAGATCTCTGCGTTCGAAGCCAAGTACATCTGATAAAGCGGTTATTTGTTCACCAACTTTTTTGAATACCGCCATTTTCTTACCTAACTATCTGTTTTTTATTCGAATTAAAATTTGTTTGGATCCGTATAACCTTCCTTGCGGGCACCGGTTAAAGTGGCCCGAATTGAACGGCTGAAATCTAAGCATTGATAGAACAAGTTTTTGGAAAAGGACAAGGAATATTCACTTTTCCGGTATCCCATCTCTTCCAGCTTAGAACCGGCTGTACTTTCGACCAATGCAATCTGCCATGGTTTCAATGCCGACTTCCATTCTTCATTTTTGTTTTTTTGAATGGGTTTAAGGGTTCCCTTTTTCCAGGCTTTCTCACCTTCAGCGAACCCTTTTTCTTCCCTGTTGTAATACTCCATCATCTCCGGCTGAAAGTCCACTCCCAGAAAAACACAAATCCGCTTCAGCATTCCCTCAGAGTCTTCGATCAAATCCTGGTAGCGAAGCATCATGTATTGATCTTCGGGTAATTCGTTCTGTAGCTTCTGGTGCATCTCCACATATTCCCGCCAGCGTCGTGTTGTCACAAAAACGGAAGGAGAACCAAAATGAGCCTTTATCTCTGACCAGGCTGCTGCACGGGGATCGCGGAACATCGAAATTATTCTGGCCTTCGGATAGGCCTTAAGAATATCTCGAACCTGCATTATATGCCGGGGCGTTTTCTCCCCAACTATATTTTTATCTCTTTCCTTCCGGTACATGGATAACTGCAGGTTAAAAAGATCGGAAGGTTTGTTGATCTCTAATTCTTCCGACAGATTCAGTACTTTTTCTTTTTTCAGTCCAAGATCCCTGATTCGTGTTTTCTGATCATACCAAAAATCAAAAAGTTGTTTCCGGAAAGCTTCTTTATCCCCGCTTTTGTCATACTTTTGTTCGAGCACTGTAGCGGATTGAAAGAAATGGGTTTCCGGCGGAATTACAATTTCCCGGTGCGAACTGAGCATACTTTGTAGCAAGGTTGACCCGGACCGGCTGGTACCCACGATAAAAAATATTCGGTCTTTGGTTTGCTGAAGGTCACTTTGTGTGATCTGAATACTCAAGGGCTGATGGTGTGATTCATAGTTGAACTCAGTTCTCTTCTTCTACAAGATCTTTTATGGTATTCCAGATTCGCTCACAGTTTTTACCATCGGCCGAAAGCATGTGCTTATCTAAGTATTCGCGGGCTTTTTCTGCACAGCAATCCGGGTTTTCCAGCCCCTTTTGAATTTGATCCATCATGGCATCAAAGTTACGGGCCAGCATCCCTCCATTTTCTTCAGGGTCGTACTTCCAGATAAATTTTATGGAATCCACTTTTTTCTTTCGAATACCGAACAGGGTTTTGTTCAGCCACATAAACGACTCATCCTTACTTTTTACAGGATAGATGTGAACCGTTGGCCGTTGCGTTGCATAAAACAGGTTCGCAATGCTGCTGAAATTTGTAACCATAATATCCGCTACCTGCAGGTCCAGAAAATTATCGGGATGATGATCCTTAAACTTCAGAACGATGTTGTCGTACTTAGTTTCCAGGCTCTGGAGGAATTCAAGATAATGATGTTCAAACCGGTACGAATCGTGCAGCCGCAGAATTACATTTACCTGCTTTTCATTGAGGTCCGTAAGCAGCCGGTTGAATAGCTTATCCTCATCTCCCCAATGTGAAAAAACCTCTCCGTAATGCCAGGTTGGGGCAATCAATACGGTTTTCCTGTTTACCACATCAAAAGGGTAATAGGGCTGCAAATCCTCTTTCGGTACATCTTTCTGGAGATAATCGTGGCTGGCCGACCCAAGGTTAATGCAATTTTCGGGATGAAACCCACTCACTTCCGTCCGGTGTTTAAAATCGACTTTCCCAAAACTGGCCCATTTGATATCCGGGTTGGGCTCTTTCATGGTGCCCCAGGTCAGCTTAATATTGCGGTGAAGCCATTTGAATTCTTCTTCATCATTGGGCCCCTTCCAGCCGTAGCCGTGCCACAGTATCAATGCTTTGGGACTGAGCTTTCTAAGCGGAATGTTGTTATCCATAATGGTGATATCCGGATCGAAGCCCTTAATGCCCCGAATAAGTGCCATCTTGTTGGAATCGTACAGCTCAACATCAATATCCCAAAAATCGAATATTCCTTCCTGCTTAAACTTTTCTGCATCATCCAGCAACACTTTCACTTCCGAGTCGGTTTCTTCCGTGAGATACTTGGTAAAGCTCAGTAAGTCGGCACCAAAGGTGGTGGCGTAGATCAATACTTTCATAAATTGATTCTCAGCCGATTGTATTTAAATTTTCAGTTACTGCCATATAGCCCAAACCTAACGCCCGCTTTAAATATCGTTACCAACCTGCTGCGGGTTACCCCGCTTACATTGTTGTAATTAGCAATATGATTATATCCTGTATCCAGTTCAAACCAAAAGTTTGAGGAGGGCTGATAAAGCACATGCAGGCCGCCCCGAACTGTGTTTTCTACCTGTCCGGTTAGTATAATATCAATCACGCTGCCATCCAGGTTTTCTCTGTTAAATTCCTGATTGATAACCTGTTCACCTTTCATGTAATACGTCAGGTAAGGAGCTACTTTTAATCCCCTGAGATGCTGATCCAGGTAAAGTTCAGGATATGCTTTAATCTTTATATAATCATTAGTCGGAGTAGCTATGCCCCTGTTCATGTACAAATAGCGCCCTTCTGCTAAATCCGTGTTATAGGTTTGATACGCTACAGCTTCAAATTCAAGGTTCAAATCCGCACTGGTGTTTGTAAGAGCATAATTAAGGGAACTCAGGAAGGTAAAGGTGAAGGGCTCGTCTTTATCTTCGGTGTGTTGAAAATCATCGATCAGCAACTGACTATTCAGGGTCATATTGCTGAATTGAGCCCAAATCATTCCCCCTAATAACAGGTTATTTGTTTCATCCCAGGGAATATTGTCGGAAACAAATACATGCATCAGCAGCGGGTTGCTGTATTTCAAAGAGAGTCCGGTATTATGGCCGGAATAAAGTATGGCTTCAAAAAAGCTAAGCCGAAAGTTTTTGGTTGGATGGAAATTCAGCCGATGCATCGAGATAAACCGATTCTTATCGTCCGGATCTTCGGTGGTTCGTTCAACGAAAGTGCCATCCCCGGAAATATCATTTAACTCTCCGATGATACTTTGAAATGAGAAATACTTCCCCGACAAGCTGAACGTCAGATTATCGAAAGAACGAGCATTCGTACTGATGATGGAAGAGGCTTCTCCGTATTTCCCCCAATGGTGATTATAGCGGCCCAGCATAATCTTTATCCCGTCTTTCTGATACCCCAGGTAAGAATCTTCAGCCCGGATATACAATCGTTTTGCCGCATCAAACCCATCAGGGTCCTGGTCGTAGTAATAATCGTGGCGGAAAGAAAGCTGACCGGCAAAGTTCCCCTTTTCCATGTACCCGGTAACCGTGGCAGCAGGATATATATACAGATCCTGATTCAGGGGATCTACCACATCTAGCCGTTCGGTATCACTCAGCACGGGTGAAGGGGAAAACTCAAATCCTATTTCGTTATCATCACTCTGATTTAGCTCTACCCTTTCCTTTATCAGGTTCAACCAAACCTTCTCATTATGAGATAAGTGTTCTTCATTTATCCGGCTTATAGATTGCTTTACCTCTCCGTATGAATAAGGAAGCATGGTTGGGTCAAGATCCAGCATTTTGCCACGGTGCTGCAGTCGTTGGATGTATTCGTAGGAATAGTCTGAAAGAGTCAATACCCTGCCATCCTGAGCATATAGGCTTACAACAAGCAAAGAAAGAAACTTGGTGAGAAGAGCACCTTTTAATTTGTTGAGCATCAATAAATTAGGTAATGAATCTTTTGAACAGACTAAGTTAAATTACTCAAGAGTTTTTATGAAATGTATTTTTGGACCCTGCAGATTGTATGGCTTTGATACGACTGAAGCTGTTTATACCTACCCTTTCAGTTAATTAAGCCCGGGCTGCCCTTTTTCTTAAGCTTTCCAATAACGGTTCAAAACCTCTTTGATTGATAATGCGCTGAAACTGACGATTGTATGATGAAGCCGTAGATACATCATCAATTTCCATATCCACAATTACCCACTGTCCGTCCTGATACTCCATCTCATAATTAACCGGTGTACGCACATTTTCGAGCTGAGCGAGTGTTTCCACACGAGCTTCATCACCTTCTACCTGAATATCCTGATAGGTGACTTTTGCCCGATATATATCCAGCTTATTCAAAGACTGATCTCTCACGATGGTGGCAAATAGGTCAACGAATTCGGTTCTCTTGTCTGTTGAAATGGTATCGTAGGTTTCTTCAAGAGCTTCTTTGGCCATGGCTTCGAAGTTGATCACCCCGTTAATAATCTCTTTTAACTGCTGGCGCTGTTCATCGGTATATTCTGTGCCTTCCGGACCCACCAACTCTTTAATTTGTTCATCTCGTTCTTCCAAAAGCGAGCGTATATCTTCTGCTGTTTGTTGAGCAACCGCCGTTGACGTTAAAAATACACCTAATAGAATTACTTTAATGACCGTTTTTAACATATGCATTGTCTGAATCAGTTTGTTATTAGCGTAGTTAACGGAATTCCTGCCGATTTATTCAGTTTTGCGAGTGATGAATTATACTCAAAAATACGCTGCTTTAGTTGAAGCTTAAGCTCCAGTTCTTTGCGCATGGCATCGATCAGGTCTTTCACTTCACCCATACCAAAATCGTAGTCCAGTTGTTCCTGCCTCAGCCATCTCTTGGAGGTTACCAGCGCCTCATCGGTCTGTTCTACTTTTACATCCGCCAGAGATGCTTGCCGGTAATGGTTGTTAACCTCAAGCAGTATTCCATCTTTAGCTGCATCCTGTGCGTATGAAGCCTGTTTAAGTTTAATTTTACTTCGTTCGATATTAGCCCGGATGGAGAAAAAGTTGAGCTTTTGCCGGATCGTGAATCCAAATCCACCTGTAAAAAGGTTGGTACTATTCTGAATAAAAGGGTTCGACTGTCTTGGACGATTAGGTGTATTGGCAAAATTTACATAACCAGCCAGGTACAATCCGGGCAAATTCTGTTTCTTAAGAGAAGTGATATAGGTTTCAGTAGCTTCCTCTCCTGCTTTCAGGGCCTTAAGTTCAGCGCGGTTATTAAATGCAGCGTTTTGATAAAAATCGACCGGTTCAATATTGGCACCCACCGGATCAAGAAACCTGACCTGAGGCTCAAACACATTACCCTGTTCGTTTCGAAGCACATAATTCCAGGTTTCTTTTACGAAGTTCATATTCTCGTGAACTTCTGCCTTCTGAATTTCAAACTCCGATTTATAGATCTCAAACTTGAAAACCTCAGATTCATCCAGGCTGCTATCTCCCTCTTCTTTCATTTCGTTGATCTGTCGCTCAATCTGATTCACCTTACCCTGAGCTTCTTCCAGCAACCGTTCAATTTCCATAGCCAATACATAGCTGAAATATAAGTCGAACAGTCTTAATTCCAGATCGGCTTGCTTAGCATCGAAACTATACTGAGCAGCTTCAGCTCCCAGTTTTGCGGCTTCAACTGCCTTATTGATAGCACCCCAGGTAAATACCGGCTGTACCGCTGATAGCTGAAACTTTGTGTATATGGCCCAATCATTCCAGTTATTACGGAGGTTGGGATCCAGGTAATACTCATCTTCCTGCAGATCCGTTCTGTCACTTTCTATACCCGGAACGAGTCCATGCTGTGTATCTAACCTCAAATTTGGAACAATGCGCTGTGCTTTCGCCTGCTTAATCTGGTTCTCAGCAATTTCCACATCCTGTTGCTGATACTTGATCTGCCCTGAATTATCCAAAGCCCTATTCAGAAAGGTATTAAAATCAATTTGAAGAGTATCCTGAGCAACACTCATTGAGCTGAAGGCAAACAAGAAAGTAATAAGCGATAAAAGAATTCGTGCTGTCATATTAATTTGTTGGTTTGAGGCGTAAACGCATGCACGATGATATTATTTAAAACCCATTATATAAAACAGAAATAGCCCCAAAAGGGGCTATTTATTGCGGAGAGCGAGGGATTCGAACCCCCGGAGACCGTGAGGCCTCAATGGTTTTCAAGACCACCGCATTCGACCACTCTGCCAGCTCTCCTAATTTTCACTCAGTGCTTGCGCACCGGATACAATCTCAGAAATTTCTGTTGTAATCGCACTTTGTCGGGCCTGGTTGTACTCAAGGCGTAAGTCGCGTTCAAGTTCTTTGGCATTTTCGGTTGCACTGTCCATTGCGGTCATTCGTGCACCCTGCTCCGAAGCATTCGACTCAAGTACGGCTCGCCATAGCTGCATGTTTAAATGCAAAGGCAACAATCGATCTAATATTGCCTGCGAATTCGGCTCGTAAAGGTAATCAATAGCTTGCTTAGATGCATTATCAGAATCGCTTTTTGTGATATCCTCTGTATCTATGGGAAGTACCTTCTGAACTTTACGATTCTGTGCAATCACAGACTTAAATTCGTTGTAAGCGATATATACTTCGTCAAAATCGCCATCCACAAATTGTGCCGTAGCTGCTTCCATTATTCTTGATGTGGCATCATACTGGATGTCATCAAAAAAGCCGGGTAAGCTGCTAGTTACTTTATATTTTCTCTTTTTGAAGTGAGCCGTAGCTTTCTTTCCAATGGTAACCAATGATAATGTTTTATTATCCAGATACTTTTGGAAATCGTTGTGCAAACGATTCTCTACTTCTTTAAAAAGATTATTGTTGAATCCACCGCATAATCCCCGGTCGGATCCCACAACGATAAAAAGTACATTTTTTACTTCTTCGGGTTTACGCATTACCGGATTTGTAGCATTGCTGTTTTCAGCAAGCCGCCCTGCAACTTCTTCAATCTTAGATGCATAAGGCCGCGTTTGGGTCATGCGGTCCTGCGCTTTTCTAAGCTTGGCAGCAGCTACCATTTTCATAGCTTTGGTAATCTGCTGCGTGTTATTTACAGATGATATCCGGTTTCGTATGTCTCGAAGATTCGCCATCTATGCTAATTCTTTAGTTGGTTGCTGTAACCTGGTCAATTACGGATTCCGCTACTTCGATAAGCTGGCTGCCAAAAGTGTCATCTAAAACACCGCTTTGTGCCAATTTACCCATCTCATCTTCATACTTGATGCCAATGGTTTCCAGATACTGACTTTCGAATTCTTCAATTTGCTCTACAGCAAGTTTATCAAGCAGACCTTCATCATTAACTTTCAGAAGTGCGATTTGCTGCTCTACCGGAAGCGGCTGGTACACATCCTGCTTAAGCAGTTCTACCGTACGCTCTCCTTTACGAAGCTGCGCCTGAGTAGAAGCATCCAGATCAGAACCGAACTTGGCAAAAGCTTCCAGCTCACGATACTGAGCAAGGTCAAGCTTCAGTGTACCTGAAAGTTTCTTCATTGATTTTACCTGAGCAGATCCACCTACACGGGATACCGAAGTACCAACATCGATAGCCGGGCGAATACCCTGGTTAAATAAATCCGTATCCAGGAAGATCTGCCCGTCAGTAATAGAAATTACGTTAGTCGGGATGTAAGCAGATACGTCACCGGCTTGCGTTTCAATAACCGGGAGCGCTGTCAGAGAACCACCGCCTTTTACTTTTGGCTTCAGTTCGTCGGGGATGTTATTCATCTCCCCTGCTACTTTATCATCATTAATGATCTTAGCAGCACGCTCCAGAAGTCGGCTATGCAGGTAGAATACATCACCCGGGTACGCTTCACGGCCCGGAGGACGCTTCAGCAACAGGGAAAGCTCACGGTAAGCTACCGCTTGCTTGGAAAGATCATCATAAATTACAAGTGCGTGTCGACCGGTATCGCGGAAGTACTCTCCAATGGTAGCACCGGCAAACGGGGCAATGTAACGCATAGGAGCAGAAACACTGGCCGGAGCAGCAACAATAGTGGTGTAATCCATAGCACCATTTTCTTCCAATACCTGGCGAATGTTTGCTACCGTAGATCCTTTTTGTCCAACAGCGACATAAATACAATGAACAGGTTTGTCAGAATCCTGCGTTGCCTTCTGGTTGATAATGGTATCAACGGCTACAGAAGTCTTTCCGGTTTGGCGGTCACCGATAATCAACTCACGCTGTCCACGGCCAATCGGAATCAAAGAGTCAATGGATTTCAGTCCGGTTTGAAGAGGTTCCTTTACCGGCTCACGGTAAATTACACCCGGGGCTTTACGTTCAAGTGGAAGACGGATGGTTTCTCCGCTTACGGCACCTTTACCGTCAATAGGATTACCAAGAGGATCAATCACACGACCAAGCAGGCCTTCACCTACGTTGATAGATGCAATATCATTGGTACGTTTAACGGTATGCCCTTCCTGAACAGCACTTGATGCACCGAAGAGTACGATACCAACGTTATCTTCCTCCAGGTTAAGTACCATTCCGGTTACGGGTTCGCCTTCTTCATTTTTTGAATCCGGCAGTTCAACCAATTCACCGGCCTGCACTTTAGAAAGCCCATACACACGAGCGATACCGTCACCTACTTCAAGTACGGTACCCACATCGTAGGTATCAGCTTCGTTGTCAAAGCCTGATAATTGTTTTCTTAATATGGCTGAAACTTCGTCTGGTCTGACTTGACTCATTGTAATCTAAGATTAATAAAACTGTTTTAATTTATTCCGTTGCTGTATTCAGGAATACATCTTCAAGCTGTTCCAATTTATGCTTAATGGTACCATCAATAACTGTATCAGCTATTTTTACGGCCATACCGCCTTTCAGGTCTTCCTGCACTTTAACTGTGATGTTCACCTTTTTGCCGGTAACATCCTCCAGTTTTTTTATAACCTGCTCTTTTTGCTTGTCGTCCATTTTGTTGGCAACAAACACTTCTGCTTCCAGAATACCTGCAAACTCATTGTAGATATCAATGAAAGCATGAGTGATTTCATCAAGAATATTCTGACGATTTTTACGTGCAATCAGAGTGATAAACTTGTACACCAATTCGCTTACTTTTCCTTCGAAAAGAGCTTCCAGTGCATTTACCTTTTTATCTGGCTTGATGATCGGGCTCTTCAGGAACAACTGCAGTTCGCGCGAATCCTCGATGGTGTCCTTAATAACCTGAACATCTTCGAAGGTGCGTTCTACCGCGTCCTGTTCTTTAGCGAGCTCTAAAAGTGCAGTGGCGTAACGGCGTGCCGCTTTAGATACCAGCATTTATAATTGGTTAATTTTTCGGAAGGTCGGATAGAAAACTATCCACCAGCTTGTTATTCTTTTCAGTATCAAGCTCTGAGTCGATGATGATAGAAGCAGATTTTACGGCAAGTTTTGCCACTTCTTCTCTCAATTCCACCAAAGCTTGTTTCTTTTCTTGCTCAATAGAAGTTCTGGCCTGCTCAATCATCTGATCGGCCTCTTCTTTCGCTTTCTTGATGCGTTCGGAGCGAATTAATTCCGCCTCTTCAGCAGCTTCTTTACGAATCTGCTGTGCTTTTACTTCAGCTTCCCGAAGAGCTTTCTCGTTATCCTTAGAGATTTGCTCGGCTTTCGCCAGGGCTTTCTCTGCAGACTCCAAGGAGTCTTTAATTTTAGACTCTCGCTCTTCAAGCGCTTTCATAATAGGGGGTACTGCATATTTTGACATCAACAGGATGAAAACAACCATAGTGATGGCAATCCACCAGGCAAACCCGGTGTTAAATGAGAGTAACCCCCCTCCGCCTGCTAAAAGTAGCATAGAGTTTATCACGGTATTAACCCAAGAAGATGATCAGTGCACAAATAACCGCACAGAAGAGAGCAACACCCTCAATAAATACTGCCGTTAAAAGCATAGCACCTCGGATATCTCCGGAAGCTTCAGGCTGACGTGCAATACTTTCTGTGGCGGCTTTACCGATCATTCCGATACCAAGTCCGGCACCAATTGCTACGATTCCTGCTCCAATACCTGCTGCTAAAAGTCCCATATTTCTTTTGTTTTGTTTTAGTTGATTATGGTTTTTTTAAGTTCAATTTGCTTGTTCAGCAATATGCTCTGCGTGATATCCTTCCTCATCATGCGCATGATCTTCGGCAGCCATACCAATAAATACGGCTGAAAGAATGGTAAATACATACGCCTGCAGCAAGGCCACAAAAGCCTTTAGAAAATACAATGCTGCGGTCAGAGGTACGGATAACAGACCTGCCATCCCATAGGCCCCACCAGGGCCAAAGAGATCAGCAAAAATGAAGATCAACCCGAGAATCGCGATAATCATCATCTTTCCTGATAACATGTTGGCAAAAAGTCGAATTGCGAGAGCGAAAGGCTTGGTAAACAATCCAAGAATTTCGACCGGCGTTAAAATTAAACGCGTCCAGCCCGGCACGCCCGGAAACCAGAATACGTGTGCCCAGTGATCTTTGGTTCCACTGAACTGGGTAATAAAAAAGGTAATGGTTGCCAGAGTAGCTGTTACGGTTAAATCAGCTGTTGCGGTTGCCGCCCACGGTAACAAGCCAAACAGGTTCATAAAGGCAATCCCCATAAAAATGGAGAACAGGTATGGCACGTACTTTTTGTATTTGTCGTCACGAATATTGTCTTTGGCAATATTATCACGAACAAATTCAAAAAGGATTTCAAAAATATTCTGGAAGCTTCCTTTAGGTTCGGTATCCCGCCCTATTCCCTTTTTATACTTCCGCGCCATAGAAATGGTAATCCAAAGTACAAGCAACACACTTATCCAAAAGTACATAAGGTGAGAAGTAATAGAGAAATCGACCTTAATACTCCCGCCATTGGCCGGAACAATTGCACCGGCTTCAGACATCATAAACTCATCAGCAGCTTCGGCTTTTTTGGTTGAGCTATAAAAACTTAATTGTGACTCGCCGGATGCATCTTCCCAATAAAAAATGCGGGGCAGATAGACTTTACCAAATGGCGTCTTAAAATAATCGTGATCAAGAACGGTACCCATTACATCGATTATCGGCTCATCACTACCTTCCGCCTGGTCGGCCGCAAAAGTGTTTGAGGTGCTAATACTTAAAAATAAAAGAGTTAAGAAAACTCGACGCAGGGTTTGAATCATTGTCTTTAACTGCCGCTCTTTTGAAGAATTTTGTTAATAAAAATCATTTCCGTTACAGATTGGCAAAGATAGGAAATTATGAAACTAACTGTAAAGTAGATTTCATCAATTTTTGTTACTCCAAGCAAAATTCCGAACAAAATGAGCACTAACAGAAAGCGGATGGCTGTAGAGAAGAAAAATATTTTAATAAAGGTAGAGGTTTTGGTCTCTCTGAAGGTGTCAAATATCCATGCGCTGCTGATCACAAACACGGAGCTGAGCATAGAACCGGTTAACACGGCTACCCCTTCCGTTTCCCCTACCGCAAAGAAGCCACCTGAAACCAAAATCAGAAATGCCGAAACCAGTGAAGTGCTTTTTACGACACTCCGGCCATTATTTTCTATCATTATCCTGTTGATTTAGCTTTTTAGCTATTCGTGCAATCATCAACCCGAAGTTAACCATACCAACCAATACCCCGGTTAAAGTAAGCCAGGGCGTCAGTTCAAAATATTGGTCAAGGTAATACCCGCCTACTATGGGCAGCGCCATGGAAACGGCAATTTCTAACCCAAGGCCTACATATTCAGCGTATTTGTCGGGCAGCAGGTTGTGAAGCAATTATTTAGCAGTTCAGGATTTAACTTTAGTATCGCCGGCGTAATCAGCATCACTTTTTTGGGAAAGCGATTTGGCATCAGATCCCATACGGCAGGAGCCGTTAATCTGAGCACCTTCTTCTACAATCAGGGTTTTGGTGTAGATGTTTCCGTCAATAATGGCACTCTCTCTCAGGGTAAGCTTATTCGATACTTTTACTTCTCCTTCTACCCGGCCGGCAATGTCTGCATCGGAAGAAGTGATATTTCCGATAATCTTACCATTCCCGGTTACAATTAATTTTCCTTTTGAAACCGCTTCCCCATCAATGACTCCGGCTATGCGAATGTCGGTCTGAGAATTGAGATCTCCTTTCAGCTTGGTGCCCTCACTCAGGATGTTAACCGCCGGTGAGTGGTTCGAATTCTCAGAAACGTTATTAGTACTTGTAGATTTTTTTGAATTTAGCATAACTCGATTTTATTTGATTAAATAGACTTCCGGATTTTGAGGTACCCCATTTTTCCAAATTTCAAAATGGAGATGCGGCCCTGTGCTTAATACCCCGGCATTTCCAATTTCGCCAAGAATATCACCTTTTAAAACAAGGTCGCCTTCCTTCTTATTTAATTTAGAAAGGTGCTTATACGTTGTAACCACACCTTCGCTGTGTTGCACGGATATTACATATCCATTGTTAATTGTCCAACTACTATTAAAAACAGATCCATCAGCAATGTTTATGACAGGTTCGTTGTTTTTTGTGGCGATGTCTAAGCCATAATGTTCATCATCGGGTAAATAACCCCGGGTTAATGACCCCTGAACCGGATACTTGGCCGGGAAATCCGGTGCTGTTTTAGAAACATTGGAAAATAAGACTTCATTCTGGCTGAGCCGGTTGAATTGTCCGGCTTCATCAAAGTTTATAAAATCAGAATTCTGAAAAGGATCGTTGGGGTCAAACAAATTATCAAAGCGCTCATCCATCGCCAATGTGGTGTCAATACTCAGCCGTATGATGTTCTTCATTTCCCGAAGCTGCAAGTCGCGCTGACGAAGAGAATCTTCCAGAGCAATGGCTTTTTCGGTTACTTCCAAAATCTGAGCCCGGATTTCAGCATCATCGGTACTGTATAACAGCCCTCCCAGTGGAGTCAACATAAATACAAGCGCTACAAAAATAGCAAACACAGTGGATATTCCCAGTATCATACCAAACAAACCGTTAGGATACACCTTATAGGAATTATCCTCATCGGGCTTGGAGTCATCCAGCAAAATGACCGTGATTTTCTTCTGTCGCTGTTCAAATAATTTTTTAAGCAGATCTATCATTGCTTTCCAAGTTACTACAATACAATTTATTTATTGAACAGAAATTTCTTTCAGAATTTCAGCTAGTTTACCGGTCATCTTCTTACGGTTATAGGAGTCCACTACCTCTTCAGAATGTTCCGGCCAGGTGGATTTATCGTAACAGTCAACAATGGTTGACAGCTCATCGGTAATCTCAGCTATATCGTAGGGATCCGCAATAAATGCCTTACCATATTTTTCCAGCATCGTTTTTGCACTTCCATCGGGAACAAGACCCAGAATAGGTTTCCTTGTTGCAAAGTATTCACTGGTTTTTCCAAGTGAAATGATTTCCGGATTCTTTTTCTGGCCTATATTCAGCCACAGTACATCCGCATTCATCAGGTTTTTTACGGCCAGATCATGATCCACGTAGCCAAAATCCAACACTATTGATGTCAGATCCAATTCATGAATTACTTTCCAGTGCCTGGAATTCAATCCCCCCTGAAACTGAAGCTCTATCTTTTCTTTGAGTTCCGGATTACGTTCCACCAATCTATAAACCGCCTTCAGAAAAGAATCCGGTGTACTTTCCGGATAAAAGGTGCCACTGTACAAAAATTTAAGTTTCCGGGGTGAACCTGATGCCGCCTCACCGGCTGACTCAAAATCTTCCGGATCATACCCATGCCCTATTACTTCCACATCTTTTAATACTCTTGACCGGATGCTTTCGGCAATTTCATCGTTAATAGTAAGAAGAGCATTTGCCTTGGTGAGAGTATCAACTTCCAGCTGCTCCATCTTTTTTTTATGTAAGGCTGTTGGGTACTTAATCAGGTGGCTTTCTACCCAATCATCCCTCAGATCCATAACAACGGGTATACCTGTCTTTTCCTTCAGCCTTTGAGCCAGCATTAAATTACTGTGGGGAGGTCCGCTTGCAAAAACGGCATCAATGTTCTTCTCTTTAACCAATTTCAGAGCTTTCTCCAGTCCGGGTTCAATCCAGCTTTTCTTGTTATCGGGAATGAAGAAAAAGGTAGAAAACCAGCGTAAAATTTTAGCGATCGTTCCGGGGACCTTTACTTCCCTGGGACTTTGACCGGTTCTGTGAAACGGGGTGTTTGCCTCTACTCTGTGTACCTCAAGATTTAGAGTCTCAACTTCCCGTTGAAGGGATTCGTCAAAGGTGTGATAGGCTCCCGGTTCCGGACATAATACAATCGGGTTCCAGCCAAAATCTCTCAGGTATTTAGCAAACTTTAGAGGACGCTGAACTCCACTCCCCCCCATCGGAGGGAAATAATAGACAATGAATAGTACGTTTTTCATCCCGGGCAAGGCCGATCAGGATACCGAGTAGTTCGGCGCTTCCTTGGTGATCTGCACCGAATGCGGGTGACTTTCACGGTAAGAGGCCGCTGAAATCTGAACAAACTCGGCTTTCTTCATCTCATCGATATTGGCAGCACCGGCATAACCCATGGCAGCTCTTAGTCCGCCTGACATCTGGTGAACAACTTCACTCAGGTATCCCTTAAATGGTACACGGCCTTCAATTCCTTCCGGAACCAGCTTGTTGATATCGTCTTCCACATCCTGGAAGTAACGGTCTTTGGAACCTTTGTTCATCGCACTGATACTACCCATTCCCCGATACGATTTATACTTACGGGATTCGTATATGATGGTCTCTCCGGGACTTTCATCCACCCCTGCAAACATAGAGCCCATCATAACGGCATCGGCACCGCCGGCAATGGCTTTGGGGATATCACCGGTTTGCTTAATTCCGCCGTCTGCAATCAGGCCTATTCCATTTTCTTTGGTGAATTCGGCCACTTCCATTACCGCACTTAACTGAGGAACTCCCACTCCGGTTACCACCCGTGTGGTACATATTGAACCAGGCCCAACCCCTACTTTCACAACATCTGCTCCGGCTTCTGCCAAAGCTTCAGCAGCTGCCTTGGTGGCAATATTTCCGCCAATTACATTCAGATCGGGGTACGCGCTTTTGATCTTTTTGATGGTTTCCAACACGCCCTTAGAATGACCATGTGCGGTATCAACCGTAATGGCGTCCACACTTGCTGCAACCAGAGCATCAACCCGATCCATCGTGTCGGGTGTAACTCCGACGGCCGCTCCCACTCTTAATCTTCCCATTTCATCTTTGCAGGCATTTGGGAAGTTCATCTTCTTCTCAATATCCTTGAAGGTGATCAATCCAACCAGCTTATTGTTGGAATCAACGATCGGGAGCTTTTCTACTTTATAATGCTGTAGGATTTGCTCGGCCTGCTTCAGGTTTGTTCCTTCCTTGGCCGTAATAAGATCTTCGTGCGTCATGATGTCTCCGAGCTTCTTGTTCAGCTCCGATTCAAAACGAAGATCCCGGTTGGTTACAATACCCACTAAAATTCCTGCTTCATCCACAATGGGAATTCCACCAATTTTCTGCTTCTTCATCAGCGCACGTGCTTCCCGAACCGTAGCCCCTTCTTTAAGCGTAACCGGATCGACAATCATCCCGCTTTCACTTCTTTTTACCAACCGAACATGCTCAGCCTGATCTTCAATACTCATATTCTTGTGAAGCATGGCTATTCCCCCTTCCCGGGCCAATGCAATAGCCAACCGGTATTCAGAAACCGTATCCATTGCAGCACTGATAATGGGTACGTTCAGTTTTAGTGAAGGCGTTAGCTGAACAGTTGTATCCACGTCGCGTGGTAAAACCTGTGAAAAATTTGGAACCAGTAGTACGTCATCGTACGTAAGTCCCTGCCGCGTAATACGTTCGAAGGGAGAGGAGTTATTCATTTTGTACATGAAAAAGAAAGTTTGGCTTGCAGTTTTTCAAAGATAAGGATATCTCTGTGGAAGTTCTGCATTGAATAACAATTTTTGTTGGGATTACGTAGAGCGTCCAAACTTATTATTTATGGGCAATAACAAGACTTATACCAAAAAAGAATTCAGCCGTATTCTGAGCAAAGCCTCGGAAATTCAAACCAATAAAGATTTATATGGAGATCAGGATGGGTTAACCGAAGAGGAACTTATTCATGTGGCCGAAGAAGTGGGCATTAGCCGGGAAGCTCTGGCTGAAGCTTTACAAGCTATTGACGAACCCGATCTTGATCAGCAGTCTTACAGTTTGATGAAGGGTACATCACGCATCCAAAATTCGGCTACCATAAATACTGTGTTTACCGAGGATCAGTGGGAAGATTTGGTTCTCGAAATTCGAAAAGTTACCGGCGGAATTGGAAAAATCAGAAAAACCGGAAATACTTTTGAGTGGGAGCAACGGAAAAGCGATTTTGGCTATAAGCACTTTTCTTTCACCCCTAAAGAAGGAAAAACCAAAATACAGATGGTATCCTCCTGGGGGCCATTTAAAATGATTGTCGGTTTCCTGAGCTTTTTCTTTGCTTTTATAATTACCCTGATTGCCATTAAAGAAATCAGTGGCAAACAACTGGCGTTGATGATTGCTCCTTTTGTCGGTTTAGGAGGTTTTGCCCTGAGCCGGTTCTTTTTGAAAAACTATTACCGCAGACAAAAAGAGCAGCTTGCAAAGCTTACCCTATCTCTGACCAAAAAAATCAGGTCTTTGGGGGCTCCCTCAAGCTCTATCGAAATTGAAGACGAAAAAGTTTATCAATCTCAGCAATCAAACAAGTCTGATCAAGCCCAAAACCGAAATAATTAAAGGGCCTTCACTTTCAGCGCTTTAATAGCTGCATCCAGTGAGCAAATTCCATCCTGATAACAGCTCACCCAGTAGTGGATGGTTTCACGACGGCGCTTTACAAAAGGGTCGCAGGAAGAAAACCGGCCCTTCAGTTCTTCAACCATGAACTTCACGTCATCATTGATTTCAATTTTGAGCTCATCTGGCAGATTTCCCCAGCCCATGAGTTCAAAAGCCACCTGCATTTCGGCATACTCATTCTGACTTTCCCGTTCGATTCTCTTCAGAATTGGAAGGGCAAATAAAGCCGTTGACTGATCTTGTTGCGGGGTGATTGAAAGTGCGTTGCTTGTCATAATCATTGTGTTTTGTTTTTTGATTTACTCAATGATAATGACAGAGAGTGACATCATAGTGTCACCCCTTATAAAAAATTATTTAGCCCTTATAGATGCTACTTTTCATATTACAATTCACAATGCGCATAAACGATTGCCGGACAGTGACTTTAGTTTGATTTTTATATTCATTTCCACATTTTATCAAAACTCAGAAACAATAAAGCAACCGGATTAAAAAGAAACTTCTTCATCCAATATCCACGAAAATGAAAAAACACCATATTTATACAATGAGCTTCGCAAGCGTCTATCCTCATTATGTGACGAAAGCTGAGAAGAAAGACCGGACAAAAGAAGAAGTTGATGAAATTATTCGCTGGCTGACAGGATATTCCCAAAAAAGATTAGAGGTCATTCTTGAGAACAAAACCGACTTTGAGACTTTCTTTGTTGAAGCCCCTAAGCTGAACCCCTACCGAAAGTTAATTAAAGGAGTAGTCTGTGGTATCAGGGTGGAAGATATCGAAGAGCCTATTATGCAGGAGATTCGGTATTTGGATAAAATGATTGATGAACTGGCAAGAGGAAAAGCTATGGAGAAAATTTTGAGAACGCCTGATTAACAGAACATAAACCTGAAACAGAAAAACTATGACGAGACCAAAGAAAATAATCTATTGGATTAGCACTGTTATCCTGGCTTTTGGATTACTTGCATCAGGAATACAACAATTACTGCACTTAGAAATAGAAGGTGCTTTGGCCCCTCCTTTTGAGTGGGGCATTCAGAAGTTGGGGTACCCTGTTTATCTTCTGACAATTCTTGGAATTTGGAAGATTTTGGGAGCTTTGGCTATACTAATACCCAAATATCCGCTTATAAAAGAATGGGCTTATGCGGGTATCTTCTTCTTATTTACCGGAGCTTTATTTTCTCATCTTGCATCGGGCCACGCATGGACTGAATTAATTCCTGCTACTACCCTACTTATTGCTACAGCATTTTCCTGGTATTTCAGGCCTTCTGATCGAAAGTTTGTGAAGTCCAAAGATTAAATAAACGGTCGCAATAATTGTGAAATACCAAACTTACTACGGAGGTTACTCCGGGTAGATGCTCTTTTTGGCAGCCAGCAGGGTATTCTTCATCAACATGGCAACAGTCATTGGGCCCACACCACCGGGAACGGGAGTAATCCAGCTTGCTTTTTTCTTAACGGACTCAAAATCCACATCTCCTACCAGTTTATATCCTTTTTCAGCGGTTTCATCAGCAATACGGTTAATACCCACATCAATAATTACGGCGCCTTCTTTAATCATTTCTGCTTTAATGAGATGGGGTTGACCGGCAGCCGCAATGAGGATATCGGCTGAAATGGTATGCTGGGTCAGGTCTTTGGTGTACTTATGACAAATGGTTGTTGTTGCCTTACCGGATGAATTCTCCCGGGACAGCATAATTGCCATAGGCGACCCCACAATATTACTAGCACCAACTACAACGGCATGTTTGGCCTTAGCAGGAATGCTGTAATGTTTGAAAAGTTCCATAATTCCCGCCGGGGTACAGCTGCGAAAACAAGGCTGATCTACCGTCAACCTTCCCACATTCATGGGGTGGAACCCATCCACATCTTTACGATGATCAATACTTTCAATCACATCATGAGAGGACAAGTGCGCCGGTAACGGAAGCTGTACCAGAATCCCATCTACCGAATCATCATCATTGTACTGCTGAATAATGGATTTAAGCTCTTTAGCCGAGATGGTATCCTGCAGAATTTCGGTATGGGTCTCGATACCCACATCTTCGCAGGCACGGGTTTTAGCACCGGTGTACACTTTAGAAGCAGGATCATCTCCTACTAAAATCACCTGCAGAAAGGGCGCCCGATTTCCCTTTGCCTTCCAGTCTTCCACATCCTCCCGAACGCGGTTGCGAACTAACTCTGCTACTTTCTTGCCATCAATAATTTCTGCACTCATGCTATCGCTCTATGTTATACTTTTTCATTTTATTGTACATGTGGCTGCGCTGTATGCCAATCTGTTCTGCAGTCTGAGAAATATTCCAATCGTTTTTTTCCAGCTGCTTTACTAAAAAGATACGCTCCGCTGTTTCCTTGAAATCCTGAAAGTCTTCAGTTTCATCAGCCAGTTTTCCCAAATCCCCTGCTTTCAAATCCCGGGTTTTGAGCACATCGTTTACAGTCTCTTTGGATATTTCATCTCCCGTTGCCAAAATTCCCAGCCGTTCTACCGCATTCTGAAGCTCCCTGACATTACCACTCCATTCTTTCTCTTTCATAGCTTTCAGAGCATCATCAGAAAATGATATGGATGAAAAACTGATATCTTTTTCCTTCAGGTTACTCAGGCAAGCTTTGGCAATCAATGGAATATCAGCTTTTCGCTCTCTGAGTGGAGGCACTTTGATTGGGATCACACTTATCCGGTGAAACAGATCTTCCCTGAAATTTCCTTTCTCGATCTCTTCTTCCAGATCTTTATTTGTAGCGGCAAGAATGCGGACATCCACTGAAATAGATTCATTTCCACCCACGCGGGTCACTTTATTTTCCTGCAGAGCACGTAACACTTTGGCCTGAGCTTCTAAACTCATATCTCCTATTTCATCCAAGAATAACGAACCGCTATCAGCCTGTTCGAACTTACCAACTCGCTGTTCAGATGCGCCGGTGAAGGCTCCTTTTTCGTGCCCAAATAATTCACTTTCCAGCAAGTCTGATGGTATAGCCGCACAATTAACTTCCACAAATGGCCCGGTACTTCTGGGGCTTTTCTCATGAATCCATTTGGCTACCAGCTCTTTACCGGTACCATTTTCACCGGTTATTAAAACGCGGGATTGCGTGGGAGCAACCTTCTCAATCAGTGTTTTAATCTTCGAAATGGCTTTACTCTCCCCGATTATCTCCTGAACCTTCGGCAGCTTTTTCTTAATCTGCTTGAACTCTTTGGCAAGATTTTGTTGGGAAAGCGCATTTCTGACTGAAATCAACAAACGATTTAAATCCGGGGGTTTTTCAAGGAAGTCATAGGCACCCATCTTGGTAGCTTCAACGGCAATTTCTATGGTACCGTGACCCGAAATCATAATAACAGGAAACTCATGTCCGGCTTCACGAAGCTTTTTTAGGGTCTCAAGCCCATCCATTCCCTGCATTTTGATATCAAGGAACATCAGGTCGATGTTGTTATCGGCAACAAAATCCAGGGCCAGCTGTCCGCTTTCTACCGCAGAGACTTCATAATTCTCATACTCAAGAATCTCCTGCAGCGTATTCCGAATAGCTTTTTCATCATCCGTTATTAAGATATGTGCTTTCTTTGCGGGCATGCTGAAAACTAATCAATATTTTTCATACAGATACATCAAAATCTGCTCGTGTACGGCATCTATGGGGCGCACTTTTTCGGAGATAAAATTATTGGTGGCGATACTTACAATCAGCTTTTTTCCTGATTCGGCCTTCAAAGAACCGCTTAGAGTCCTTACGCCTGTCACAAAACCTGACTTCCCTTTGAAATTGTTGTATAGCGGAGTTCCTTTCATCCGGTGGGCTAAGGTTCCATCAATTCCCGCAACCGACATACTGTTGAAGTAAGCAGTGGCTTCAGGGTGATTCTGCATTGCCACCAGCAGACTGGATAATATCGTCGTCTTATTAAAATTTCCCCCGGCTAAACCGGAACCGTCGTTCATCTGAATATGCGTAGTATCCAATCCCATTTCTTCTGCAAATTCCCTAATCAGTAGAATTCCGTGCTCAAACGATCCCGGTTGTTGACCCGCCCCGGCAGAAAGAGTTTTGAGAATCATTTCGGTATAAAAATTATCGCTCTCTTTATTAATCCAGTTTATTAGCTCACTCAATGGTCTCGAGTTGTGCTGTGCCAACACTTTGGTGGTATCGTAATCAAAAGCTTGATCGGAAACTAAGATGGGGCCATCAACACGAATTCCGTGGTCATTGAGGTAATCTTTAAAGGAATCCAGAAAGAACATGGGCGGATTATCAATCGAAAGTGATTCATCTTCATAATAATCCTTGGGCAGGGTACTACCTAACACAATACGATTGCCTCCCATCTCCCGGCGGTAATATTCATCGTATTCCGTGGCGGGGTGCGTGATCACCTGCCTGTTCTCCAATTGCACATAATCGGTACTATCCGGAAACCAGGTGATGCGTGGTGTTTCCCCGATTTCACCTTCTGCGAATACTTCCAGGTCCACGGCGTTGTTGTTGAAGGACAACGGACTGACTTGCACTCCGTAGTAGAATGAAAAGTCGTACCAGTCCCATCCTTTGGGATAATACTGCCCGTCGAATAAGCTGACATCGGCCATCAGCATGCCATCAATTTGTTCAATTCCCGTTGCTTTCAGCTGTTCGGTAAACTTTCGGAACACATAGTAACGGTCGTCATTATATAAATCGCCACTTATTGAGGGGTCCCCACTTCCTTTTATGATGAGATTACCCTTCCATGTATTGCCCGCCAGTTCCCCGTCCCCAAATATCGAGGTTTGGAAGCGATGGGCAGCTCCAAAAAAATCAAGATAAGCTGCGGTGGTCAACAGCTTTTGATTGGAAGCCGGAACGATAACTTTGTTGGGGTTGAAACTTTCCAGAATCCTTCCCTGGTCATCCCGTACCGTTACCGACCAAAATGCTTCCTGATTTGGAGCCCGATCAATAATAGACGTTAGATTCTGAGCATAAAGGGTTTCCGCAAAAAATGCGATGAGCAACAGAAGTACAATGCGGAAAGAAAGCTTCATTTAGCTTACAAAGTATTTTTCTTCTTCACCCTGAAATGCATTCAGGATTTCATCTGTAGAGGTACAATTTAGAATGGTTTCCCTGAACGACCCGCTGTTCATCAGCCTTGAAATCCGACTCAGCAGTTTAATATGCTGGCTGTTATTTGATTCCGGTCCTACTAATAGAAAAACCAACCGAACCGGTTCACCGTCAATAGAATCAAAGTCGAGCGGCTCTTCAAGGAGAGCAAAAGCAGCGAGGTTGTTATCCACCGATGAAGTTTTTGCGTGCGGAATAGCGAGCCCTTTTCCCACGCCGGTACTCATGATTTTTTCGCGTTCAAACACGGCTTTCCTTATTTCTTCCAACTGCTCTTTGGACTCCACTTTTTTCTCTAAAGCATCTACAAGGGCGTTAATGAGTTCTTTTTTGGAGCCAACTGCAAAGTTGGGAAGAACCGTGGTTTGATCTAACAGCGAAAATAAGTTCATGTAATTTCCTAGCAAAAGTAAAGGTTCAATAGCACTCGAATATAGGCAGTGAAGAGTGAATCAATCAAAGATTAATTACAGTGTTTTTAGTTAGCCGGATAACAACGAATCAGGTGCCGTTTAAATACCAGGTTACCAACCTCAGATTCTGAATCAAGCCTCTCTGCATACAGGCCAGAATCAGATGACAAACCTGCACTAATGATCAACCCCGGAGCGTATGCAATAACACTCAAAATCTTATCCTCACTACTCCTTTCCCCTATCAATAACCCGTCAAAATCCTTAAACTTGGTCATGTATTGGATCCGGAGCACACTTACCATTTTAAAAAAAGACCTGAAGATTGAACTGCGCACCCGTTTTGCATTCAATATGGTGTTGGCTTTTGTGGCGGCAGCCATGCTTTTGGTCTTATTTACTCTCCGCGCTGATCAACTGGAACCGGGACCAAAATCCGGCCTGGTTTGGGTTATCATTCTTTTTGCAGCCCTCTCCGCATTAAGCAGAAGCTTCATTTCCGAAACGGATAAAAAAACGTTTGACCTGCTTCGTATTTATGCGGAGGGAACTACCGTTTACACCGGTAAGTTGTTATACAATTTTTTGTTTACCCTGCTCATTAATGTCGCCACTTTTGCAGGATACATTTTTTTAATGGGGTTAGAGATTCAGTCCTGGGCGGCATTCCTTGTTATGCTTTTAGTGGGAACAGCAGGATTATCAGGCGTGGCTACAATGACCGCAGCCGTTGTCTCCCAGGCCGATCGAAAAGGGGCTATTTTCTCAGTACTCAGCATACCCCTTTTTATGCCCCTGGTGCTCTTACTGGCCGATATCAGTAAAACAGCCTTCATTAGCGGCGGAGACGGATCTATGAACAACATAACCGCTCTGATTGGTTTTGCAGGCGTTACCATCACCGCCGGAATTTTGCTTTTTGACTACATTTGGGAGGAATGACGGTGGACGAACGACGAATGACCATTGACGAATGACTAACGATTAACCCTTTAACTGTTATGGTTTTTAAGTTTGAGAAATTAGAGGTTTGGCAACTGTCTATTGATTTAGCTAATGAGGTGTATTCTTTAATTGATAGTTTGCCTGACTCTGAAAAGTTTAACCTAACTTCACAAATTCGTAGAGCTGTTACATCTGTATCTTTGAATATTGCTGAAGGTTCGACCGGTCAAACTGATCCAGAGCAAATCCGGTTTATTGGATATGCTCATAGATCATTAATGGAGGTAGTAGCCTGTCTTATTCTTATGAAGAAGAGAGATTATATTTCTACAGATCTTTACGAGAAACTATATCAGAATTCGGAAAAATTATCTGCTAAGTTATTAGCCATGAAAAGGTATATCTCCAAAAAGGATTTCAATCGAATGAGCCTGATGAAAGTTATGAATTCGATTAAACAGTGGTCATTCGTCGTCTGTCAGTGGTCGTTCGTCGTAATCCATCGTCATAAACTACAGGAATAAATGAACATCAAGTTTGGAAACAGAAGAATAATCGGACAAAGCCGGGCAAAGGAGCAGGTTGAGCGTATGCTGGCTTCCGACCGGATTAGTCATGCCTATCTCCTTTCAGGACCTTCCGGGGTTGGTAAAACAGCATTTGCCCTGGCTTTTGCCGAGGCCATCAATGGTATCGATCACCTCAGTGATTTGGGAGAATATAAGGCCTCAAAAAAGTCATCCTGGTTTACCCATCCGGATATTCATGTCTTCATCCCAAAACCGACATCAGCTAAAACAGAAGAACTTCGCGACCGGCTGGAACTACTTGCTAAGGATCCATACGAAATTATTGATTTCTCCCAGCGGCCTTCCTTAGATGATGATTCATCTAAAAACCTGCAGGCCTTCTACCCTATTGATTATTTTCGGGATGATATCAGACCTATAGCCAAGCTAAAACCTAATGAAGGGAATCGCGTGGTTATCATTCTCACTCATGTGGAGACGATGAGAAAAGAGACGGCCAATGCCTTCCTGAAATTATTGGAAGAACCTTCTGATCGTTTGATGTTTATACTCACTACAGAAAGTTATGAAAGCCTGCTTCCCACTATCACCTCACGATGCCAACATATTCCATTGGGTGCACTTAAAGATCGGGAAGTAGAGCAGGGATTAATTGATGTGGATGGTGTGGACCCGGACGCTGCGGCTTACCTTGCCAGGGTTTCGAACGGCAATTATGCCATGACACGATTCTTTGATGTCTCCAGGCTGAAGGAGAACCGGGAATCTGTAGTAGAATATCTTCGGATGGCGTTCAGCCAGGATGCAAACGGCTTATCGACGCTTGTTCAGGATTGGCAAAGTTCTCAAAACATCGAAGGGTTGATTGCTATGACCAACCTTATTGAGATGTATATCCGGGATTTGATGGTGTACAGAGAAACCGGCAATAAGAAATTTATCACCAACATTGATCAGCTGGATTCCATACAAAAGTTTGTGAAGGCTCTGGATGATGCCCGGTTGGAGGAAATGATTACCCATTTGGATGAATTCCGACCTGCCCTACGCCAAAATGTAAACCCTAAGCTGATATTTATTGTTTTGGCATTACGATTTTCAACCCTGATGCGCGGACTGGATCCCATCATTCCTGATGATGAAAACTGGAAACACGTCCCCGCATTTGTAGAATAGCTCATGAAAGAAATTACGTTTCATAAAATGCAGGGAGCCGGTAACGACTTTGTGGTTATCGACAACCGGAAGTACGGCTTCAGTTTGGATGAGATCATAGAGTTTACCCCAAAACTATGTGACCGGAAGTTCGGGATTGGCGGGGATGGAATGTTAGTACTTCAACCCTCTGAAAAGCAGGAAGTTGACTATACCATGATTTACCGGAATGCCGACGGAAGTGATGCCGGTATGTGTGGAAACGGGGCGCGCTGCCTGGTATTCTTTGCTTTCAAAAACGGCTTTAATGCCACTCAGACCTTCAATGTTCACGATAACGTATATGAAGCTGAAGTACATGGCGATAATAGCGTTAGCATCCATTTTCCGGTACATGTTCAACCTGAAAAAAGGATTTTAAATGGTTTAGAACTTATTCAGGCTGATACTGCCACCGAACACCTGATCACATTTGTTCCTGAGGACAAACTCGAAAATGAAAAGGAACTGGTTAATACAGGCAGCGAATTAAGATATCATCCCGATGTAAACCCTCCCGGCAGCAATGTGAATTTTGTTTATGATGAATCGGGGGAATGTATTCACCTTCAGACCTATGAGCGAGGTGTGGAAGGCCTCACATTGGCTTGTGGAACCGGGGCATTAGCTTCAGCCGTTGCTACTCATTTCAACAGTCAGCAGAATGCTACACATGCTACCTACACGGTAAAAGTGAAAGGAGGAACGCTCAAAGTTTCATTCGATTTTAATCCGGATACATCCACCTATCATCAATTAATTTTAACGGGACCTGCTCATTTTGTTTTTGAAGGAATCTACTCTTTATAAATTTTCACTCATCTTAATTGCCGGAATATTGCTCGGCGGGTGTTCGGCATCCATTTCCAACTCGGTTAATAATCAGAACAATGGCCGACAATATCTAAGCCGTTATCTTGTTCCCAATCAGCTGCCGGCACCAAAATCCATCCAAAGTGTGCAGTTGTACCGTAAAGGAAGTGATAATAACCCACCCATTATCGAACTCGATTCACCCCAAAAAATGGTTCTCGCCTTTGACGAGTTGTCCGATGTATCCGGTCAGTTTCGGATTACTTTCACCCATCATGATCAGGAGTGGAATAACAGTAATATCCCGGAAGACTGGTATTTAAACGGTATAAATGAAATTATTGTAGGCAGTGGAGAAAAGAATGAGTTAAGCGACCCAGACTTTTTTCATTATGAAACCGAATTCCCGAACAACCGGCTGAAGTTTAAAATAAGCGGTAACTACATGCTTCATGTTTCAGACTTTAATTCCGGCGTTAAGCTCTTTTCCCTTCCCTTTTTTGTAACAGAAGAAACCGGTGAAATACGGTCTTGGGTTGAGACGGTGTACAATGCAGGTCAGCGTTATAACGCTATCGATCAGCCGTTCAGTGAGTTTATATACCCTGACTTTATTGAATTTCCCCAGTTCGACCTGAGCTTTTATTTTGTTCAAAACCGCTTTTGGGGTGATCAAAAGCAGTCCGAAAATTATGATTTCTCCGAACAGGACCGTTCACAGTTTCATCTATCAAGAGAAAAAGCCTTTCCTGCTAACTATGATTTTATGGGCTTGAACCTCAATACTCTTTCGGTGGATGGCCGTCAGATTATTGATATACAATTTGGGCAAACTCCTCCATTGGTTGTTCTAAGAGAAGACATCCTCAACTTCACTTCTGACCCAATAAGCAGCTGGACGTCCAGCTTTGGGAATCCGAAAAGTTCAACCGATTCCCGTTATGCCAGTGTCCGCTTTCGTTTTGATGATGGCGGAAGATTCACGGAAGACGATGGGGTGTATCTGGTGGGAGATTTTAACCAGTGGCTGCTTTCAGAGAATAATAAGTTGAGCTACAATGAGGACTCCGGATATTGGGAAACTACCTCCCTTATAAAGCAAGGAAATTATACCTATAAATATGCCATAAAAGACGGTAGGTACGGAATTAATGACCTCATTCTAAGCGATTCTATCACACGTCAAAATCAGGAGTATGCAAGTTTTGTGTACTTTCAGGATCCGGAATACCGATACCAGCGATTACTTCAGGTTCAGATATTCCGGAGTACTGAATAAGTTGCTTTAGAAGTCTATTCCAAGTGAAAAGTAGTGAATAGGGTCGTCGCCAAATCCTTCTCTGCCATATGGCCAGCCCACATCATATCTGAAAGGTAATCCGAATACGATGGTACGTAATCCAAAACCGGCTCCAATCAGGATGTCCCCGTCATAGTATGGAGCTTCAAATTGCACCGGTCCCTGCGGAGTCTGGGCTTGGTCACTAAAACGTTCTTCTGCAATTTTAAAGTCCAGTTTAGCCTCATTAATTACAGGTTCTCCGTTATCCAGCAGTCCGTAGTCTATTCGCTCACCCCATGCGGTGCCTACATCAAGAAACGCAGCTCCCGTAATATTATAGAATGGGAGAATTGGCAGTGCACCAGGAACAACAGCAGCAAACAATGGGAATCTAAATTCTGCATTTATTAATGAGAAATTGCTTCCGTAAATACTGTTGTAGGCATAGCCGCGAACCGGTAAAGCAGGAACGGTAAAGAAGCTATCCGTCAGCTTATCAAAGGAAAGACCGTTATTGCTAAACTGTTGGTTAATCCAACCCAACCGGCCACCCATAAAATAGGTCTGTTTATCGGGACCTATGGAAGTAGCACCGGAAGCTCGCAAGGCGATGGAATACTGCCCGCTTCGGCCCAGGCCTATATATTGTCTGAAATCAGCCAATACAGATCCAAATTGTGGCGCATTCTCTCCCACACCGGGACTGCCGGAAATTCCGATCGAGTAGCGTCGCCCTCCTCGTGGAGTTAAAAAGCCCGGCAGGGTACGGTCGTTAGTAAATACAATTTCCGGATAAAGAAACAGGCTTCGCTGATTATCCGGTTGGTTTGCACTGGTTGATATACCTGCATAACGGTCACTAACCGAGCTGTAATCCCGGGTTATGCCCATAGCGGAGAATCCGAAATCGATTCGCTTAAACTTGTTAAATGGATACTGAACGTTCACAGAACCACCGAATGTCCGGAACCGAATCAGTTCTCCAAAAATGGTCTGGTATCTTCTGGAAGTGTGGAAGTATGAGCCAAACCAGTTCGTACGGTTTTTCAGGTACCCATACTGAATGGAATAGTCACTGTTACGCAGATCCGTCACAAAATTCGTTCCCAATGCTATCTGATGATCTCCCAACAGGTCGCTGATAATAAACTGCGTTTGGGCAGCAGATCCATACGTGGAAGCTACAAAGGTAGGATTGTAAGCTATATCCGTAGTGAATTTGAGGCGGTAATTCTTGGGCTGAAAACGACCATCGTCTGTAATATTATTTTCCGGAGTGAAGCTTTTTATGTCTTCGAGTTCAAGAGTGGTATCCTCCATTACTTCGGTGCTGAACACATAATTTCTGAAATCTATTTCGTCAGATTCTTCCTCCTCAACCTGCTCCTGCTCTGCTCCTTCACCGGTGCCTTCTGTCCCTTCAGTCCCGGTTTCGGAATCTTGTTCAACTTCTTCGTCAGCAATGGCAACACGTTCACCTTCCAGGCTCAAGCCATCGGCAAATAGTTGCTGAGCATACCGGATAGCCGGAACCCGGGTGAGTTTACTCTCTGAAGCTCTTCGTTGCGCCCAGTAATTCCTGGAGAGAACATCTCCCTTTTCCCTGTTGAAAGGAGATCTCAATAAGAAAATATCGAGGTACCCTTCATTAATGGAATTAAAAGCCAATCGTGAACCGTCACCACTTATAGAAATCTGAGAAGTTCCGGTTTGTAAATTCGTTATAGGGGTCGATGTACGCGTATCCAAATTGTATTCATACACGTTCAGGATTCCGTTTTCATCGGAGATATAAACCAGGCGACCGTCTCTGGTTGTTTGCGGACCTTTTTCACTCCATGTTGGTGTATTAGTCAGCCGTGTGGCCGTTGTTCTGGCGTTCAGGTTAACCCGATATATATCGGTTTGATAGATGCTCTCATCACTCAGCAAATCATAACTCAGAGTAAAATTGTGAAGTGCAACTTTCTCGCCCCGGTCTGAGGTAAAATACACAGTTTCTGAGTCCGTGCCCCAGGCCGGCTGCATATCCGAGAAGAAATCACCGGTAACATTAATCAGTTTCCCTGTTTCGAGGTTGTACACAAAAATGTCCTGATAGGGACCAATGTTTCCATCGAAGGCTAATTTTTTGCCATCCGGCGACCAGGCAATAGATGCAATGGCATCCAGGTTTGGAAATTTCAGTTTATCAATCTTGCCGGTGTCGTAATTAATGAGTGCAATATCATCCCTTCCTTTGGATTTTGTTGATATCGCAATCCTATTGCCATCCGGCGACCAGGCAATATTTGGATTCAAAATATTCAGCTCCTCAAACTCAGGATTATCCTCTCCCCTGATCAAGGTCTTCAGTTTTCTTCCATCAATGGCGCTGATAGCTACAACGTCAAAATACCCTCTTCTGTTAGTGATGAAGGCTACTTTATCGCCCTGTGGAGATATGGCCGGGCTTGTATTATAAGAGCCATACTGTCCCCGTTTAGTCAGCTGATTGGCAATCATGTCGGCCCGTTCCCGTTCAGCAACCTCCGGATAGTATCTTTCCTGAAGGGCATCTTGCCAGGCTTTATCGAGTTCTTCAAAATTCAATCCCAACGACTGTTGCAATCCAACTTCTACACTACGAGTGGTTTTAATTCGCTGTAATATCTCAGCAATTTTCTGGCGGCCATATTCTTCAACCACAAAGTTCCAGAACGACTGCCCGCCCCTGTAAGCATAGTAGCCACCGAGGTACTGAAGTGGAGGTAAGTAGTTGTTGATAACCGCATCCCGGACATACATATCCGTATTCGTATCCCAGCCTAATGCTGTGTACTCTGCGAGGCCTTCTTCAAACCAAAGCGGAAACTGAAGCTGGATATTATTTCGAATAATGGAATTGATGGTACCGCCATAAAACATATCGTTAAACACGGCATGAACCAGTTCGTGATGAAGGGTACGACGGAAATCGGCATAATCACCGGCGAAAGGAACCGTCATCCTATTCTTCATTTTGTCAGTCACCCCGCCGATTCCCTCTGCACTGGTTGGCAGATTCACTACATTGGTCTGGGAGAAATCGTTGTGAGAATCGTAAACGATAAGCGTAATACGATTTGATATTTCATGGTTAAAATCTTCGGTCAGTTGTTTGTAGGCCGATTCGATACTCTTTGCCCCAAATTCAGCCAGCTCATAATTCTTTTCTCCGTAGTAGTATACATCGAAATGTTTGGACTGAATATAGCGCCATTCAAAGTCCTCATAAACAACCCTGTTCTTACCAAACGAATAATACTGAGCAAGAGCCGGTGTACCGGTCATAAATAATACGGCTGCGAGTAGTACAACTGAACTAATTTTAACTTTCATAATTGAGAGTATTAAAAGTTATTTGGCTAATCCGAAGTCAATTTGTCGTTTTTCCAAGTTGGTGCTTTTAACATAAACCCGGATTTCGTCGCCAAGCTGAAACTGTTTGCCACTCTTGCGGCCTACCAGGGCATGGCGCTTTTCATTGAAAACGAAATAATCACTTTTCAGATCGCTCATTCTTATCATTCCTTCACAGTAAATGTCTTTTAGGTTCACAAAAATTCCCCTTTCCATCACACCACTAATAATTCCGTCAAATTTTTCCCCGGTTTTACCGCTTAAAAACTCTACCTGCTTCAATTTAATAGAGTCACGTTCGGCATCAACAGCAACTCGCTCGCGCTCGCTGCAATGTTCTCCATCTTTCTTGAGCTGATCGTGGGTATAAACCCTGGCTCCTGAATTGTAACCTTTTAACAGCCGATGCACAATAACATCTGGGTAACGGCGAATAGGACTGGTAAAGTGTGCATAGTGTCCAAAGCCTAACCCAAAGTGCCCAACATTATTCGGAGAATATTCTGCCTTGGCCATTGCCCGCAACATTAGTCCGTTAACGATATATTCAAGGCTTGTATTTTCCACTTTTTTAAGAAGGTCGTTAATCTTCTTTGGTGAGATGTTATCCCCTACCTCAAACTTGATTCCTATAGGTTTAACCTGCTCCGCAATGGAAGCCAGTTTCTCCTGGTCCGGTTTGTCGTGTACCCGGTAGAAAAATGGGTATAAGTCTTTTGAGCGCTTCTTATCTGACTTTTTGCGCAATTCTTCCACGTGCATAGCCACGGTTTTATTGGCCATAAGCATACACTCCTCAATCAGGCGATGAGCAAAAATACGTTCTTTCAGAATTACTTTGAGCGGCTTTCCGTCATCATCTAATACAAACTTGGGTTCGGGCGTATCGAAGTCGATGGCGCCTTCACGGAATCGTTTGTCGAGCAGTATTCGGGCTAACTCTTCCGCCAGCTTCACCTCTTTGGCATATTTGTGATTCTTGCCTTCAATCACTTCCTGGGCTTCACCATACGTAAACCGCTGCTTGGAATGAATCACGGTTTCCTCGACAGAATAATCCACCAGTTTGCCATTAGGAGCAATCTCCATGAAGCAGCTGTAGGTCAGCTTATCTTCATTAGGTCGTAGGCTGCACACCCCGTTACTCAGCACCTCAGGAAGCATGGGAATCACGCGATCCACCAAATATACGCTGGTTCCCCGGTTGTGTGCTTCTTCATCCAGAATGGTTTTCGGGGTGAGGTAATGGGTTACATCTGCAATATGAACCCCCAGGTAATAATTTCCATTATCCAGTTTTTTAATGCTTAACGCATCATCAAAGTCTTTGGCATCATCCGGGTCGATCGTAAATACATTCTCATCTCTTAAATCACGACGTCTTTGGCATTCCTCTTCGGGAATCTCGGTAGGAATCTGGTTCGCATACTCTTCCACTTGTTTTGGGAATTCAGCAACCATATCGTTTTCAGCTAATATGGACAATACATTGGCATCGTTTGAACCCGATTTACCCAGCACCGATTTGATTCGGGCCTCTGGCAACGCTTTGGGATGAACCCAATTCACCAGCTCAAAAATAACTTTATCTCCATCCTGAGCACCATTTACAGATTCCGGGAGTACGAAAAAGTTAGTGTGGACTGATTTCTTATCCGACTCAATTACAAAATTCTCTTTACTGACTTTAGAAAGTGTTCCAACGTAGAAATCTTTCCCTCGGCCCAGTATTTCAAGAATTTTTCCCCGGGGTTGCCCCGAGCCTTTCTTTTGGCCGGTTATCTTAACCCGTACTCTGTCATCATTAAGGGCAGTTCCCACATCGCGGGATGAAATCATGACATCCTGATCCAATTCATCGGTTATTACATATCCGGTTCCTCGGACAGAGATATCAATTTTACCTTCTACAATGTTAGACGAATTGCCGGATTTCTTTTTCTTCTTTTTGGCATCCTTCCCAAGAAAAACATAATTGTCCTTCCTGCTGATCGTTTTCCGATTAGCCAACCGGCTTAATGACTTATCCAGTCTTTTTATTTCGTTGTTACTTTCCAAGCGAAGTACGCTTATAATCTGCTCTCTTGTTAGCTTACCGTTGGGGCTGTTCTTCAATAAATCAACAACCAGATCTTCAAATTTACTTAGTCTGTCTTTCTTACTACTCATTCAAATATTCTTATGCGGGATCTCGTCCCTCTATGTTTTCTGTTATTTCTTCTTGATTCTGTTCTTTTTCTTTAACGCCAAATAGCTTTCTGAAAGGCGAAAGCAACCGATTGAAAAATTCATCCCAGGTATTGAAACTTACTTTGGCTTCAAGGCCTACTCCATTAATTTCCTGAGATTGTTGTGATTGTTCGGTGCTGCTAATGGTTCCGAAGGTAAGATCCTGGCGGTGGAAAGCCGTTACTGCAAAGGTGCGGTTTATTCTAAAGGTAGCACCAAGATCTCCAATATTCGATTGTCTTCCTGTGATTTGTCCTTCCCGGCGAAGTATTATTTTGTCATTATAAAGCCGTAGCGCAACTCCAAGGTCAACTTGGTTATATGTATTTAAGTTAAAATCTACATCTAAACTACTCAAATCACTGTTCAATAACGAATTTACCTGATTTGATAACAATGGGTTAATAACCTGACTCGAAAGCAACGGATTCAGTACCGCCGCACTGCCTGATAAGTTTTCTCCAAATGGGTTACCCTGGGGGTCGCCGGCTGATGAAACCGGTATGAAATCTCCCATGAGCATGAAGTTGGTTGCCTGAATTAATTTCAGGTTTTCATCTCTGTTTATGGAGGCCAGCTGGGTGGAAAGCGTAGAGCTTTGTTGGGATTCAAAGGTATTAGGCAGTCGGAAATAGAAGTTATTTTCAATACTGGTAATGGTTCCGCCAATATTCAGCACCAGTTCTACCGGTACTCGTTGAGCATTTTCAGGGTCGCGGGTTCCGGTGCTGCTCAGCGTATTGATATCCGGGCGGGCACGGTATATGGCGTTCAGATTCAAGCGGGCATTCGCGGGATCTCCTTCCCAGGTAATCGTACCCCCTGATTCCAGCTCAAACCGGCGGGTAAAAATGTCACCACTCACAAACTGATAACTTCCGCCTGAAATATCAAAACGGCCGAACATCGATACCTGTTCATCTTCCAGCAAGATACGCAGGCGCCCGGTGCCATCAGCGGTAACAATATCGCCGGTAACCGGATCAAATATAAGCTGGACGGTCATTGGGTTGATTGCCACAAACTGTAAGTCTAACGTAAAGCGTTCGGCAAAGGTCAGCTCCTCTTCGGGTTGTCCCTGTTCATCGTTGATTCGATTCCGGGAATTAGAAGCGTTCACCCCCGATCGAATATCGTCCAGATTAAAAGAATTCACGAAGCGTATAAACCGATTGTCTTCATTAAATTCCGTTTCTTCCAGTAATGGAATGGATATCTGTGAAAAATCCGAAATAACAATGGGCTGTTCCGTCCGAAGAACCGGATTCATATTGGTCCCGGAAATGGTAACCGTACTTGAACCGTAGGCCTGTCCAAAAAAAGCGACCGTTGGGTCAAAGGAGCTATTCAGGAACTGAAACTCATCCATGTCCAGGCTTATCCGAAGGCTGTCGGTAGGGCCAAAATTATTTAAGTCATAAAAACCGCTCAGAATAGCGCTACCACCCGATGGATCTATGAAGTAAATATCATTAAAGGTGAAGCCTTCATACCGGTTAAAAGTTAAACTCCCCTGTGCATAGTAGTAGGTATTTAGAAATTCCGGGCGGATATAAGCCGCGTCTTCGGTACCTACTGTAAATTCTGATTCAAAATCATAGTTGTTTAAATTTCCCCATATTTTCCCGGTTCCGTTGGCCAGCCCTGAAGCTTCTGCAAATACTTTCGGGCCTATGTATGGTAAAATCCATAAGTCTATGTTTTCAAAATCAATATCAAACTGATACAGAGAATCTACCGCAGGGAAATTGCCTTCTTTTGGAGCCAAGACGTACCCATTTATATCAAAGTTCTGCCCTTTGCGATCATTGTTTTCGTAATATTGCGGATACTTAGCTGAATCCGTACTTACAGATATATGGGTATCAAAACGGTCTAAGGATTGATTATACCGGCTGGTTAGCAGGATATCGCCAAAAAGAGTGTTGTCGAGGTTAAAAGCTTCAACATCAATTTCTCCCTGGATGGTTGGTACCGTAGTTAGCGTTCGGGTGGTGAACTTCCCGTTTACAATTCCTCCAAACCGAATTCTTCCTCCGATCAAGTCTGAAAGACGCCCCAGATTCACTTCTTCAATATTATAATCCACCGAATCTTCTGTAGAACTGCTGAAGGTGCCATTTACCTGTACAAACTGGGAGTCGCTTTCAAATACAAAATCTTTAAGCGTTAATTTTTCATCTGATTGATAACGAAGCATTGGGGTTCCTTCATTGGCCCAGTTAAATGTGCCGGTACCCAGCTTAAAATCGTGGATAAACAGGGAGAGTGCTTCATCCGAAATATCACCTCCGGCATGGAACGAGAATGAGGCATCATCAGCTAACTCCCGAATATTACTTCTCAACTCAACGGAATCCTGATTGAAATTAGCTGCAAAATCAAACTCCCTTCCCACTATTGAGTTATAATCAATCTGAGCTGCATTGGCTTGAAACTGAAGGCCGGAAAAGTCTTTCAGGTTTGCTTCCCTCCTGAATCCTCCTGTGGTTTGTATCATTAAAGAATCGGCTTCAAAATCATTGATCCTCGTCTCTGTATCTACTAATGTAGCGTTAAAAAGCAGGCGCTGAGAATTCACGTTTACGGTAGAATTAATACGTGCAGATGTTGAAATAAGGGGGAAATCAGGAAAGTAAGAAGTTATCAGCCCCAGGTTTTTCAATCTTCCGGAGATAGTCAGGCTTTGATTTCGTCTGATTTGTGCAGAGTCAGTAAATGTTATCAAACTATCGAAAGCAAGCTCTTCCCTTACTCTATTAGTGAAATACCTATTCCATTGCTCACCAAGTACAAGAAGATCAGCCGGAACAAAGTCACCTTGCACAGTGGCATCAAAAGCGGTTGAGGTCAAGCGCAGAATTCGCTGTTGAGCATCAGGTTCATTGAAATCAACGTATATTTGGTGACGTCCCAATGTGTCAGAACCGGCTATAGCCCGCGTAATATCCAGGCTCACCTGTCCATACAGGTCATTCCATTCTTTACCCATTAAGTTCAGGTCGTATTCCATGTCGGCATACACTTCCCGCATACGATTGTCTTGCACAATTTCATTCAGAAATATATTGCCTGCTTGCCCATTTAAAGAATAGGACGGGACCGCTGAAGTCAGATCAACCGTACCATTGGTGGTTAAAAGTGCCCCGTTTACTTCAGCTCTGATATCCGGTTCAATCAGACCATCATTCCAGTTTGCCAATATCACAACCTGGTTAAACCGGCGGTTGTCAAATGCTCCCTGGTTCGCCCGAATAACCAGCCCCCCTACGCTTTCCCTGAAGTTGAATGATGTACTTTTGATTTCACCGTTAACTGTTAAATCGGTTGATTGTATTCGGGGATCTATCAGATTTCCTAAATCAAGGGAATCGGTGTTGAAGTTGAGATCAACGCCAATCCGGCTGCCCCAATTCCAGACTCCATCCATTTCAAAGCGCCCCCTTTGCATATTCTGAGCTATAATATTGGTAACCGTACTATCTGTGGTGCCCGAAACCTCCCCTTCAAAGCGGGTGGACGTTAATGCCTCGATTTGTGAAGGTTTGAGCACCGAACTTATAAGTGCAAGCTCTTTTTGTGCCAGAACAATGGCTTCCAGATTTACATTATACGATAGCCGGTTAGCACTTCTCAGATTCTTTAACGTGCCATTAAGGTCTGCAAAGCTTTCTCCGATACTCAGCTCTGCACTGCTGAAATACAGGGAATCCAGTGTTCCTTCACCGATTATGGTTCCCCTAATATCACTTTGAAGTTCCGGAACATCCGGGAAAAACCGGGTGATATAGGATGATTCCAGCGCCAGCCGATCTATGCTCATGCTTAATGTAGCATTTTTCAGCTGCTGTTCTACGCCGCCCTCCAATATGTTTACTCCTTCAGCCTCACCACTGAAACGGCCGCTTGAATTACCGGATTTGATGTTCAGAGCGTTCAGCTCAAGAAACCGTGAGTCATTATAGATTTGCCCAAACAACTCAACGGTTGGGATATTGAATTCAGGCACATCAAACTGTATCCGGTTGATATCCACAAAGCGCTGATCGTCGGTAAACTCAAAAAACATATCCATCTGAACATTCTGAATGTTCATGCTATCGGAAGAAGATAGCCGGTTTGGTTTTTCAAAAGCATTTCTAACCACAAAATTACCATCCCGAACAACCACCGACGGTATAATGATCTGAAAACCCGGGCCTGCCTCATTTCCGGAACTTACTGATTCTGCAACAAGACCTGATTTCAGTTTAAAAGCCTCATCCAAAGAAAACTCTGACTCCGGATCCAAAACTCCCTTAGGCGATTCTACCTGAAGTGCATTAATTACCACCCTGTTCCGGAGCAGGGACCAAATATCAAGGCTGGCATTAATGGAGGTCGTTTCGAATACCGGCCTGAATTCCGAGGAATCCGGGTAAATTTTAACGTTATTCATTTGCATGCGAAGGGGTAACAAGCCTTCAAGCTGGCCAATACTAAGCACTCCCTCAAAATTTTGGCTGAACCGGTTCTGAAGTTCTACTGCCACCTGATCCTTTACCGGCTGAAGCTGCATCAATCCGAAAGCAGCACCAAAAACAAGGGCGATAGTCAACACCAGCACCCCAATAAAGGTCCAGAAAACATTCCAGGATTTATGTAACCAGCGTATGTATGCCACTATGTAAAAATGTTTAGCGTGTGTTCCCAGGCCCGTTGCACAAAAGCACTATCAGATACTTTATAAACGTAGGGAGAACTTAATTCCTTCAACAAGATGAGTTGTATTTGCTCGTCTTTCACTTTCTTATCGGTTTTCATCAAATACACCAATTCTTCCGGGGAGGCGTGTACTTCATTCAAATTCAGCTTATACAACGGTTTGAACTGCATTAAATTGGATAAATCAATATTAGCACCTAAAGAATTAGAAGCATGAACAGCGGCTATCATTCCGGCATAAACGGCCTCACCATGGGAATACGTATTATAACCACCTTCCTTTTCTATCACATGGGCAAAAGTATGCCCGAAATTCAGAAAGGCCCGTTTGCCGGCTTCAAGTACATCTTCAGCTACAATTTCTACTTTAATCTTCGCACTTTGTTGAATTAACGGTAACCACGACTTACCATCAACAAAGGTATTCTCTTTAATCAACGTGTTTACCTGCTCAAGGATTTCAGGGCTGTGAATCATCCCATATTTGAACACTTCACTCAGGCCATTTACCCATTCTTTTTCCGGCAGGGTTTCCAGGTATTTCACATCTGCAAACACAGCAACAGGTTGATAAAAACTTCCCACCAGATTTTTCCCGGTACTGTGGTTAATCCCGGTTTTACCTCCAATCGAGCTATCCACCATAGCCAGTAAAGTGGTTGGAATGTGGATCAGCGGAAGTCCGCGCAACACGGTAGCCGCCACGAAGCCGGAAAGATCGCCGGTAACTCCACCCCCTATGGCGATCAGCGGCGTTCCTCGTTCAGCGCCTTCACGTAAAACAAAATCGACCGCCTGCTTATAGATTTCAATATTCTTGGCCTGCTCACCCCGGGGTACTTCAAAAATATGCAGTTCTTTAAAGTGAGATTTCAGCGCCTTTTCAAAATGAGTTCGGTGATGCTGCAGCACAAAGGCATCCACCATCAGAAAGGCTTTTGAGGAGCCATAATGCTGTACAAACTCCTCCAGTTCTGCACTTAAATCGTAGCCAAAGTGCAATTCGTAATATCTTCCGTGGAAGTTTGGACTGAAATAGAATCAGACATGCCGGGTAATTTTTTCGATGGCTGCTTCCGTCATTTCCTCAACAGTTGAAAATAACGGTGTTTTAATTGCAACCTGAGCCTGTTTGTAGAATTTTTCTCGACCTGAATATAAGGCTTTCAGCTCTGTAAAGAGAGTATCCCTGGATTTAATTTTTCCGTCCTTATTAAACAAAATCGGGCGTTCATTGCTTTGGAGCACTCTGTCGGTAATTTGTTCCAGCGGCGTATCCACAAAAAGCAACAACCCGTTCACCTTCAGGTGATCAACAATGCGCTGATTTTGCAGAGCACCTCCGCCCAGCGACACCACTCCTTTGAAATTACGGGTCAGATCAAGCAGGTATTCCCACTCCTTTTGCCGGAAGTAGTCCTCTCCGTGTTCATCAAAGAGGGCACGGATGCTTTTGCCCTCTTTTTCAACAATAACCTCATCCAGATCGCGGTATTCCCGTTCCAGCTTGTCGGCCAGGGCTTTCCCAAGTGTACTTTTCCCCGATGCCATGAAGCCACACAGATACATACTGTCTTTAAATCTTTGCAGTCGGTAGGAAATTCATGTCATTGGTTTTTTAGGAGTCACCATTTCCACCTCTTCCCGATCCACAACTACTGCACCGGGGGACGAGCCTTTGGGTTTGCGCACGTATTTCTTTTTGGTGATGATTACCGGAGCCAGTTTCGAGCCTTTTGCCTTCGAATTAAAGGCCGCGTAGGAAGCAGCCTCCAGCAGTACCTTCTTTTCCGGCATGCCTTTGTCATTTCCCATTCTGATGACCAGGTGTGAGCCCGGAACACCACGCGCGTGCATCCAAACATCCTCTTTATGGGCTTTCTGAACCAGCGTATCGTTGCTCTTGGCATTCTTCCCGATCCAAACCGGATAGCCCTGCACCTCCAGCGTGTGAAAGGGCAGCTGTTCATCGTCACCCGAATTATCCTGATTTCTGTACTCTTTCAGCTCTTCCTCACGATCTTTTTCCCAATCTTTAAACTCCCAGAGGTTGGTGATCTCCTCCGCTTCTTCCAGCAAACGCTCTGCCTTTTCTTTTTCTTTTTGCATGACGGGGATGCGCTTCATGGCTTCCTCATACGATTTTTCCGCACCGGCCGACTTCTTGTAATACCGCTGGGCATTCCCGGCTATATCCAAATCAATTTCGAGTGGGATGGTTACCTTTTCGCCTTCATTATACAGGTCAGCCACTTCGATCTCTTCTTTGTTGACATCCCCGAGATGAGCATTGGCCATTAAAACATGCCCCCATTGCTCGTATTTTTCAGCCCGTTCCAAACCTTTATCGGCCTGCTCAAGATTCTGAAGCCCTGATTTGGTCCGCTTAATTTTTCTTTTCAGGCTTTTAAGCAGGGATGATTTACGTTGCCGTAGCCGCTGATCCCTGGAGTAGTTTTTGTACCGATAGAGAATAAGGTCGTTTACACTATCAAACTCTTTTTCGGTTTTAACGGGTAATGTTTCTTCTGATAAGAGGGTGGTGTCCCCATTTTCCAGAAGACGCGGGAAAGGCTTGTTTTCCATTTCATCACAAACTTTACGCACGAACTCCTGAAGCTCCTCCTCCCCGGCCTCATCGAGGTCATAAATATCAGTCAGCTCCTGAATATTTTGCCGCGGAAACATCGCGTTTATAGCCACTATTTTGTTCTTGGTGCTTTTTCGGCTGATGTCTTCTTCAATCTCATACACATTCAGTTTCTGAGGACTTGGCGGTTCCTCTTCGGTTTCATCGTACTCTTTAAATACCTTGACAATCTCCCCTTCTTTGGAGAGGAACACATTCGCACGATTACTGAACAGCCTGAAATGCAGCTTATGTCCGTCTTTAAAATGAATAAAGAGCCACCGGTCTGTTTCCGGAATGGTTACATCACTGATTTCCACACCATAAATCTTCTCAAAGAAATCGATGGTGTTGCTCTTTTTTGCTCCACGGAAACTATCCAGGTAAAGAGCAATATTTCCAGGAGCCGAACTGAAGCATAATCGGTGTTTAGCGGTGTCTGTGTGTACAAAAAACTCCAGATAATTTTTATATGGACTGACCGCCTGCTCGATTTTACCGGCAGTTAATTTGTTTTTGAGCTCTCGCTTTAGATATATTAGTTCGTAATAGTTCATTTAATTTGAGGGGAAAATACAGGTTTCATGCATTATCCAATATTCAATTCTATTGTTAATACCGTAGAAACACAATTGGGAAAAAGAGGGATTAAAGCTAAGAAATTCAGAACCTGGGAAGATAATAAGATTCATGCAACCGGATTAGAGTTAATCATCGGGCTGGACCAAGCATCTAACTTCATGCATTCACTTTCCATTAATTTTGACTGGGACAGCTTTCGGGAAACGACTATGGCCAAAGAGCTGGAAGGTATGAATAGTCATCCGTTTCTCAAGATTGAAACCCTGACTAAATCAAGCGTTACCCCTACCATCGATGTTGAAATGAGCTGGCTGTTTGATATTGATCGCTGCCAGCCGGAAATACCCGGAGAAGCCGGTAATTACCGAATCGAGAAAGCCAGCCGGTGGATGGAATCCATCAGTAAAAAAGTAAATGAGCTGCTGGCAAAAGATGATATCATTACCCGCTGGCACATCGAAATTGACGGAGACGAGCACGGCCGCTACCTCTCCGCCATTAACCTTATCTCTTACTTCCAATACGAGCTGACTTCACCTAAGAGCCTGAAAGAAGTCCAGCACCTGGTGAGCAGAAAGCTTCAGGATTTACTACTTAAAGCCAATCGGGTAATTTACCTGGCCGATGAAATCCTCGATGATTCGGTAGCAGCGTAATTCCCCAATCATCCTGAATGGCTGGCTGAGGAGAGGAAACTTAGTCAAGTAATAGTTGGCAAACATTACATGGCATAGATTCATCCTATCTACGGCAGACAAGCGCTAAGCTCTGAATGACGATCATGGTAATCCTGTAATCAAGCCAATCAAGGTTCCCTAATTTTTGAACCTTGATTCATGGGATTGAAAGATTGACTTGATTTAATCTAAACATACTATTGTCATCTCCGAACTAATACTCTGTGTTGGAATAACTAAAGTTGGTAACGACGCTGAGCGTCGTTACCTGTAAAGATAGATGAAATGCGTCATCCTGAGTGCAAAAAAGCAGATTTAGGCTGGGATATTAACCGCGAAGGATCTTAGCCACAAGCTATTTGGTAAATATTTCGTGGCAAAGTTTCATCCTGCCTCAGCAGGCGGGGGCTTTCGCTCAGAATGACTATAGGTGGCTTAGCTTACTTAATCGTAGGTGTAGAAACCTTCGCCGGTTTTGTTGCCCAGCTTGCCGGCATCAACCATTTTAACCAGCAGTGGGGCCGGACGGTATTTCGGATCTTTAAAGCCTTCATACAGTACGTTCAGGATATCGAGGCATACATCCAGGCCGATAAAATCTGCCAGTCTTAGCGGTCCCATGGGATGTGCCATTCCGAGCTTCATCACTTCGTCCACATGTTCGGCAGTTGCCACTCCCTCTCCCACGCAAAAGATGGCCTCGTTGATCATAGGCATCAGCACGCGGTTGCTGACAAAACCGGGGGCATCGTTCACGGGAACCGGCACTTTGTTCAATTTCTCTGAAGCCTCTTTAACAACCTGGTAGGTTTCATCATCGGTTTGGAGTCCGCGTACAATCTCAACCAGCTTCATCACCGGAACGGGGTTAAAGAAGTGCATCCCTATGAATTTCTCCGGGCGTGATGTTAAAGCCGCCAGCTTGGTGATGGAAATAGAGGACGTATTAGATCCCAGAATAGCATGATCTGGAGCAGCTTTATCGACTTTTTCCCAAACTGTTTTCTTGATCTCAAAATTCTCGGGAACAGCTTCAACAACCAGGTCAACATCTTTTACCCCTTCTTCGACATCCAAAAAGATGCTGATTCCATCCATTGTTGATGATTTCTTGGCCTCATCGATCTTTTCTTTTTTCACCATGCGATCCAGGTTCTTCTCGATGGTCGCCACGGCTTTATCTGCAAATTCCTGTTTGGTTTCGATCAGGTTTACGGAAATGTCATTCATCGCAAATACATGTGCGATTCCATTTCCCATTGTTCCGCCGCCTATCACAGCTACTTTCTTTACGTCCATTTTGTCCGGATAATTTCAGTTTTCAATTGTTATCAGGTTAGGACTTTTGAAAGCGTTTTTCAAGGCATCAGAGTTCATTTTTTGCAAAAAAATCCACCCCTTGAGTAGTTCGTTTAAAAGAAAAGCGTCAAAAAATCACGAACCGGTGAAAAGCTTAAAAATTGAATCGAAGATTGGCTGTTATCCCGGGCTGGCCAAAAGTGTTCACATAGCTGAAGCTGGCTTCCGGCGTATTCTCGACAAGATCTCTGGCATGGATGAAAGCACTGATTCCACTTACCAATCGGTTAGCGACCATCAGGGCAACCAGCGTTGGCAGCTGACTGCGGTTACGCTCTACCCGCTCCCGTGCATCCTGATACTGAAAGCGATGTTGGGTGCTTTCCCAGCTCCACTGGTACTCAGCCGTTTCCGGAAAAACCTGATCCCAGTTTCGGGTGCGGAGCTGGGCATCGTTATAGGCCGCAAGGTTGTCATAATTCCCCACTGCAATGATAAAATCTCTCGACTTGCCCGATAAACTTGTATTAGCCCGTGCTTCAGCAAAGGTAAAATAATCCTGTTCCAGATAATTGGCTCGTGCATTCAATCCGAAATAGGAGAGCACCAATACCACCTCTCCGGCCAGATGATATTTACCCCGGTTCCAGTTATCGTTTTCAGCGTAGTAATGTCCCCATCCCGGCACAGCCAGAGACCGGAAAAATGCCCCTCTTGGCGATGGAAGATCCTCTTTATTTTGCTGAGCCCGGGCTTCAGTCGAAAATAATACCGAAAAAATCAGCAGGAATACCGAACACCCAACACCGAACGGTGAAGTATTTTTTTGCCTAAAGTACTTACCAGTACATGCTTTCATACTCTGATTTTAAACGTTCGGTGTTTCTTGTTCGATGTTCTTACTCAGCGTTCTTTTTGCGTTCTCTGCCCCAATGTCGGAAAATAGAAATGCTAAATCCAGCCATAAGTATAAAGGTGCCTGCCCAAACTACCGAGATAAAGGGTTTTTCATCGGCTACAATAAGTACCCATTCCGGCTCATACTCTTCTTCCAGGCCGGTAATGGTTAACTCAATATTATTTTCCTGGGGATTGATTTCCGTGAACTGAAACTCCAGGTCAAAGTCAGGAATTCTTGCCGGAGGAGAGTATATGTAGCTTTGTCCACCCTGACTATACACGGCAAATAACGGCTCAAGAGTAATAACCCTGCTGCTTGCCGGATGAATTAACTCGACCTGTGCCCTAACTCCGATGGAAGTATTCGGTGGCAGTTCTGAGGTATCGGTCCGGGCATAATCCACAAATCTGATTTTGAATCTACCCACATCAACGGATTGCCCCGGGTTGAATTTAATTTTCTGAACTTCCGGTGTTTCATCAGCGGTGGTATCCTGGGCAGATACGTTTTGCATCATACGCCGGTTTTCGCTGGCACGGTCGTTTTGCTCCTGTACATAGGAGCTGCCGCCCACATATAAATAGATATCACTCAACAAACCCGTTCTCACATCAGGATCAACCGACCACTGTATATTCTCGGCGGTGGAAGTAGTAAGCATCGGGTACACTTCCGGATTCATGTAAAACGGTTTACCGCCATCCACCGGTTCAAACTTGATTTTGTAGGTTTGCTGACCCCGCCGGATCGAATTGTCCAATTCATATCCCTCGTAAGTCATCATATATCGGGAATCCACGAGAACCGGCTCATTCAGATTCAGCAACAGCATCTCCTCTTTTTGGCTGACTTTAAATCCTTGCTCGTCCGTTACTTCTCCCCGTTCAACCGCTGCATTATAATTGGCTGTTTTCTGATCCACGAGATAGGAGTTATAGGCTGAAGATGCCAAAATTCCCACCAGTAATAATCCGAATCCCACATGTGTAAGGGAGCCTCCGACAAGTTTGGGATTTTGAAAAGCAAGGCGAACCATAACCCAGGCATTTCCTACAACAGCAAAAAATCCACAGAAAAGGTACACCATGTAGTAAATGTTCCGTACGTCTCCGAGGATGATTGAAATAATGGTAATTGCACTGGTAACCAACAGCGGGTTAATTAAAGCAGAAGCCAGTGATTCTGCATCGTATTTCTTCCAAAACAGATACTGCCCCAATACCGTAAAAATCGCCATAACCATAGCGATAGGCATACTCCAATCGTTATAAAAGCTGATTTCGGGCGGAGTCGGGCTCTCCACAAATAAACGTCCAATGATTGGAGAGCTGGTTCCCAGAATGATAACCAGCCCAAGAATCAGCAGAAGCATGGCACCGGTCACGGTCATGAACTCCCGGCTGAGAAATTTAGATTCTTTTTCGGGGGAAGGAAGTTCTTTATATCGCCAGAAAAACATCCCCAGTCCTAATACAGTCACAACAAGCATAAAAGCCAATAACTGATTGTATAGCCCGAGATCCACAAAACTATGCACGGATGAACTACCTAGAATTCCGGATCGTGTAAGGAAAGTTTCATATACAACCGCCACATAGGCCAGGATGGCAAACAAAATGGATGACTTCTGAGCAACGGAACTTTTGCGCTGAATAATCATCGTGTGAATACCCGCCGTGCCAATTAACCAGGGAACCAGAGAAGCATTCTCCACCGGGTCCCAGGCCCAGTATCCTCCGAATGAAAGCGTAACATACGCCCAATATCCTCCCAGAAAAATAGCGGTAAGTAGAGCCACATTTGCACTGAGGGTCCACGGTAAAGCCGGGCCAATCCACTCATTGTATTTCTGTTTCCATAGGGCGGCCATGGCGAAACAGTATGGAATAGTCATCATAGCAAAGCCCACGAATAATATGGGTGGATGAATCATCATCCACGGACTTTTAAGTAAATCATTTAATCCACTTCCATCCTGAGGAATGAAATCGGGGTTAGTCTGAAGGAAGGGTGCATTAGGCATCTCCTCAGCGATGGTACGGAATGGGGAAGCACCCAGCTTCAACCCAAAAATATCCCAGCCCAAAAGCATGGACAGTAAGAATACCTGCGTAAGCGTTAGGAAGAACAGCACCGGAGCTTTATATGGGGGGCGCGCCCATTTCATCAACCCAAACCCAAAGAAGGCTGAAATAAGAATCCAGAGCATGAAACTGCCTTCCTGTCCGCCATAAAAAGCCGACCAGAGGTAGCGAGGTGCTAAATCAAGACTGGTATAATTGAATACATAGTAGTATTGAAACTGGTGCTGAAAGATCAGATACACCAAAATACCGGAAGCAATTACAAGAAAAGCTGCTTTTGCAGCAAACAGCCAGTTTCCAATGCGAAGGGTTCGGTTCTCATCCCTGTTAGCCGAAAGGAAATAAAAGATCATGGCCGCCAGAGAAGCAACGAAAGAGGCGGAAATCAGGATTTTACCAACGGTTCCTAGCATAAATAATCGTTATCCCTGAGAAGCTTCACTAAATTGACTTGGGTCGGCGTCGTTGTACTTAGACGGACATTTCATCAGCATTTCATTCGCATAAAAGGTATCCCCTCTCATCTCTCCGATTACAACCAGTTGATCAGCCTGTTCAAAGTTATTGGGCTTGGGCTTGGAGTACACCACTTTTTTAGAAATGCCGTCTTCATCCTTCATATAGAAAACGAATTTTTTGGTTTCCAGAGAAAATTCAGCACCCTTCTCTTCATCCCAGGTACCGGGGATGTGAGCGCTGCTCATGTCAGAAGCACCTTCAAATGTTGTGTAGGTACTTATGCTTTCACCAAAGTTGTACATCAACAGAGAGGTAAACCCAACTATGGCTACAATTCCTATAATCAGTTTTGGTTTCATGCGTCTTTTGATGATTGAATTTGTTCTTCCAGTTTGCTCACTTTCTTATCTACCCGGAAAAGAAAAAACAGGAGTACCAGCCATATAATCAGGCTCACTCCCAACACTACATATATTAATTCGTTTGAAGACATAAATTTAATAAATGCGCCGGCTTCTTCCGCCCCGGGTGCTCCGCTCCAGTTATCAGAGTAAGCCTGGGTGAGGGTGTCAACGGCAGCGAGTGAATCTTCTTGCATTAATTTTTAAATCTTTTTGAACTGTAAACTTACGAATTCTCGATCTCGAATTGAACCTTTTTATACCTTTGAACCACGTCATAAATCCAGTATCCCAGAGCGATGAATCCGATGAATGCCGGGTACAAAATATACCGAAGTTCATCGGCTGTTATCTCACTAAAAGCAGGATTTCCATCCGCTCCCGGGTGCAGGCTTGTTAATTGTCGCGGAACCACATACAACAAAAATGGAATAGTAGTAACAGCAAAAATATTGTAAACGGCGGCTAATTTTGCGCGTTTCTGTTCGTCGTCAAAAGCTGACCTGAGCACGAAATAAGCTACATAAATCATCAATGCCAGTGCAGCCAGGTTCATCTTTGGTTCGGCGAAAGTCCACCACGAGCCCCAGGTGAAACGTGCCCAAAGCGAGCCGGTTAACAACCCACACACGCCAAAAGCCACGCCTACTGATGCTGCCGATGAGGCTTTCCTGTCAAACTCCATTTCCGGCTCATTTAAATACTTAATGCTGTACCAAAAGCTGATCAAAAACAAAACGAACATCGTCATCCACATGGGAACGTGAAAAAAGATGTTGCGTGCCGTCTGTTCAAGAATGGGGATATCAGGAATTTCTATCAAAAAACCGGCGGCGATAACGAGCGTCATCCAGCCGGCTACTACGTATTTCCAGGGTTTCAATAGTATGCGAATTTTATTAACTATGGCTACGTTGTCAGGGTAAAATATACAAATTTACCCGTCATTTTTTGAGTTAATAATCTGTAAAACCTGTTATGAGTAACAACCAAAAATCCATCACCCTCACTCCCTCCTGGAAAGCTTTTTTCTGGCCATATTTTTTTGGGGTGATTTTGATCCCGGCCTTAGCGGGTATTTATCTGATCTGGAAAACACGAAAAACCCATAAAGGCATTTCATATACCATTACCGACCGTAAGATTACCGTCGTTGACGGACATATTTCTCAGAATATTGATTTGGTTGATATTCGTCAGGCTGTAGCCGGAGATAAAAGGTTTGGGGTGGGCTCCGTTATCCTCAAAACAAGCAGCCGGGAAATTGAGCTTATCGGACTAAAAAACCCGGAAGCCATCAGTCAATCCATAGAAAAAGCCGTTGAAGCCGAACTTAAACGGCTCGAAGCAGAGAAAGAAGCCAAACCCAGAGAACCGGAGTATGAACCCGGCTCAATGGACCAGCTGGAATATCTCACCGGACTTTGGCAACAGGGACTTATGAGCGATGAGGACTTCAAGGCTGAGAAAGAAAAACTTCGGTAGGCAAAATCCACTCTCTTCTTTTCACAATTACATCCCTTTTGATATCAACAGAAAAATTGCACCCGCTCCTCAATTATGACAGTGTTTTACAAAATTAAGTCGTTTATTGGACGCCTAATCTAAACATTCAGGTTATTTTCATGCATACAACATTACTGAAATCAGCTTTATCAGCCGTTTTTATGGCTGCTTTATTTTCTACTGCCACTCATGCCCAACAAGCTAACTTTGAAGCCGCTGAACGTTTCACCGGTGACAAAATGGAAAAGCTCATCGGGAATACTTCGGTTTGGCCCCGCTGGATTGAAGACACCAACAATTTTTGGTATACCTACGAAAACGATGAAGGCAAAAACTGGTATTTCGTGAATGCCGAACGTCCTTCTCAGCGATTACTCTTTGACCAGGAAGAAATGGCTTCCCAACTTGCCGAAATTTTTGAGCGTCCATTCAATTCCAAAGATCTGGATCTGAAAGACTTTGAGTACAACACCGACAAAGAACGCTTCACCTTTCATATTGATAGCATTCAGTTCACCTACAATCTGAATGGGAATGATTTAATTAAAGGTGATTCTCTTGAAAAAGAAGAACGGGAACCGTGGGCTACCTACTCCCCCGACAGCACCTGGATAGCTTTTGCCAAAAACCACAATCTTTACCTAATGCGCTCTAACGATGAGGATAGCACCGAAATTCAGCTTACCGATGACGGTGAACGCTGGTTCAGCTATCAGGCCGATGAGGGCGATACTACCAGCAACAAACGCCTGCGAACCAACGCCAACTTTTTTGATGATGAAAGCAAGCTTTATATCACCCGTACCGATGACCGAAAAGTAAAAGAACTTTGGGTGATCAATGCTTTGGGTAAACGTCCTGAACTGGAAACATACAAGTACTCCATGCCCGGAGAGGAAGAGATAGGCATCCCACAAATTGAGGTATTCGATATTGCTTCACGCGAGCGGGTTATTATGGAAACCGACAAATGGGAAGACCAGGAACTACGGGCCAACTATGGAAATCATCAAACAGGAGATTACAAGTCCACTCCTTCCGACAAGTTATATATCTACCGTGAAAACCGTACCTCTGATAAAGTAGATATCCTGATCGGTGATACTGAAACCGGGGAAACCGAAGTACTTCTCAGTGAAACCAGTAAACCGTATTTCAACTGGAGCTTCCAGGACCTGGCCATTATCAATGATGGTGAAGAATACATTTGGTGGAGCGAGCGTACGGGTTGGGGACAACTTTACCGGTATGACTCTGAAGGTAACCTGAAAAACCGAATTACATCCGGTAATTTTGTGGCAGGTGATATCGTGAAGATAGACACGGCTGCAAAAACCATTTACTTTGAAGGCTATGGCCGTGATGGTGACCACCCATACTACGAACATCTGTATAGCGTTCGTTTTGATGGTTCCAACTTCAAACATCTCACCCCCGAAAATGCTGATCACAGCATCTCAGAATCTGATAAAGACAACTACTTTGTAGATAACTACTCACGCGTGGATATGCCTACCAAATCGGTTCTTCGCGACCGTAACGGCAAAGTGATTCTGACCCTGCAGGAAGTGGATATGAGCAAAGCTAAGGCCATTGGCTGGAAAGCTCCGGAAGAATTTAAAATTAAAGCTGCCGACGGAGCCACCGACTTATATGGTGTGATGTGGAAACCCTTCGACTTCGATTCCACCCGCTCCTACCCTATCATTTCATATGTATATCCCGGTCCACAGACCGAACCTTTCCCGACCAGCTTTTCGCTGCAGGGCTATACCGGGCGTAATCAGGCACTGGCTCAGCTTGGCTTTGTGGTTGTAGCTTTTGGAAACCGCGGCGGAAGCCCGGTTCGCTCCCGTTATTATCATACCTATGGATATGGTGATTTGAGAGATTACCCACTGGCCGACAATAAATACGGAATCGAACAGCTGGCTTCCCGTCATTCTTTTATTGATCAAAACAAGGTTGGTATTTTCGGACATTCCGGAGGCGGTTTCATGAGTACAGCTGCACTTCTAACTTATCCTGATTTTTATGATGTAGCCGTTTCGTCTGCCGGTAATCACGACAATAACGTGTACAATCACTGGTGGAGTGAAACACACAACGGGGTGAAAGAAACCCGCAAAACCGTGAAGGAGATGAACGAAGACAGCGTGGAAGTGGAACGTGAAGAAATCACTTTTGACGGCCCCATTGAATCGAATGCGGATTTAGCCGGTAACCTGAAAGGGCACCTGTTGTTAGTTCATGGTAACATCGATAACAACGTACACCCGGCCAATACCCTGCGTCTGGCGGATGCACTGATCAAAGCCGGTAAGCGTTTTGATATGATGATTTTACCCGGCCGTCGTCATGGCTTCGGACCATATCAGCCCTACTTTGAGCGGCAGAAGTGGTACTACTTCTCTCAGCACCTGCTGGGTGATTACCGCAGTAATGTGGATATGAATCTTCCGGAAGATTGATTGAACATCCAACAAGGAACATCCAAGGCTGAACGTTGAAGGAAAACTTGGAGCATCTGAAAGATCTCCAAGCCTTGCCACATGACTTCGTTTATTACAACTGAATATAATTTCGAAAGCCGGTTTCCAGTGGAGGCCGGCTTTTTTTGTGCAGATCTTTTTTGTGAAAATTCTCGCCACTATTATGAATTTTTTACAAAAATATCTCTTTACTTAAGCCAGCTAATATCCACAGTAATTTTATACTAATTCTATGAAACGTCTCTCTTCCCTATTTATACTTTTGATTGTTGCTACCTCCTCTGCCTTTGCTCAGGCCAATTTTGAAGCCGCTGAGCGCTTCACCGGAGAAAAAATGGAAAAACTGATCGGCGACACCTTCGTCTGGCCCCGCTGGATTGAAGACACCGATACTTTCTGGTATCCCTATGAAAACTCAGAAGGCACTAACTGGTACTTCGTGGATGCTGCCCGGGGTTCGCAAAGAGAGCTTTTTGACCGGAATGAGCTTGCAGCCCAGCTTTCCGAAACATTCAACAGAACTTTCAATGCTAAAGATCTGGACTTAAACGATTTCGACTACGATACGGATAAAGAACGCTTCACTTTTCATGTTGACAGCATCAATTTCACTTATAACCTGAATGGAAACCGCTTGGTTAAAGGCGACTCTTTAAGCGAGGAAAAGGAAGAAGATTGGGCGACCTACTCACCCGACAGCACCTGGATTGCCTTTGCCAAAAATCACAACCTCTACGTTATGCGGGCTGATGATGAAGATAGTACGGAGATCCAACTAACCGATGACGGGGAGCTATGGTTCAGCTATCAAGCCAGTGACAGCGACACTACTTCAAACGAAAGGTTACGTTCTCGGGCCAACTGGTTTGAAGACTCAAAGAAATTGTGGGTGAAGCGTCAGGATAAGAGAAAAGTGGACGAACTTTGGGTTATAAACTCACTTGGGAAACGACCGGAACTGGAGACGTACAAGTACCCGATGCCCGGAGAAGAAGATATCTACGTGGATGAAATTCAGGTATTCAATCCTGCTGCTGAAACATCAATTACCCTTGAAACCGACAAATGGGAAGATCAGTCACTGGGTGGTGCCTATTTTAATGATGGCGGTATTTGGGAGACCGACAAATCAGATTACCTGTATATCCTTCGTCGCGACCGGACCTGGAGTAAAATCGACGTGCTGAAAGCCAACACCACAACCGGAAATGTGGAAGTGCTGTGGTCGGAAGAGAGCAAACCTTACTTCAATACACGCTATGCGCAGCTGGCAATTATTAATGAAGGGGAAGAATATATCTGGTGGAGTGAGCGCACCGGCTGGGGACAACTTTATCGTTATGATGCGGAAGGCAATCTCAAAAATGCAGTTACTTCAGGGTATTACACGGTTGGAGACATCGCCAAAATAGATACTTCAGCTAACACCATTTACTTCTCTGCCTATGGACGAGAAGACGGACAAAACCCTTATTTCGAGAATTTATACTCCGTTCGTTTTGACGGTTCCCGGTTCCGGCACCTGACCCCGGAAGATGCCAATCATAACATCAACGCTTCTGAGGAAGGAAATTACTTCGTGGACAATTATTCCCGGGTTGATATGCCTACCCAAACGGTTGTCAGAAATGGAAACGGGGAAGCTATCCTGGAACTGCAACAGGTGGATATGTCGGCTGCAGAGGAAATTGGCTGGAGTGCACCGGAAGAGTTTACCGTAAAAGCTGCCGATGGCGCAACCGACCTGTATGGAGTTATGTGGAAACCCTTCGACTTTGACCCGGAAAAAGACTACCCGATTATCAGTTACGTGTACCCAGGACCACAAACCGAGCCTTTCCCGACCAGTTTTTCGGTAACAGGTTCAACCGGAAGAAATCAGTCGCTGTCACAGCTTGGATTTGTGGTAGTTGCTTTTGGTCAGCGAGGCGGAAGCCCGATCCGTTCCAAATATTACCACAACTATGGATATGGAGATATGCGTGACTATCCTTTAGCTGACAACAAATACGGCATTGAACAACTGGCTTCCCGCCATTCTTTTATCGATCAGGACAGAGTGGGAATATTCGGACATTCCGGCGGTGGATTTATGAGTACCGCGGCCCTCCTCACCTATCCCGACTTTTATGATGTAGCTGTTTCTTCAGCTGGGAATCACGACAACAACATTTATAACATCTGGTGGAGTGAAGTTCACAATGGGGTGAAAGAAACCCGCAAAACCGTGAAGGAGATGAACGAAGACAGTGTAGAAGTTGAAAAAGAGGAGATCACGTTTGACGGTCCTGTTGAAACGAATGCTGCCCTTGCTGGCAACCTAAAAGGTAAACTGTTACTGGTTCACGGTGATATGGACAACAACGTACACCCGGCCAATACTATTCGGCTTGCAGATGCGCTCATCAAAGCAGGTAAGCGTTTTGATATGATGATACTCCCCGGGCGCCGACACGGATTTGGCCCTTACAACCCCTACTTCCAGCGTATGATGTGGCATTATTTTGCCGAGCACCTGCTGGGAGATTATCGCCCGGATGTAATCGATTTCAACCTTCCGGAAGACTGATAGAACATCCAACAAGGAACATCGAACGCATAAGGGTAGAAATTCTGGGTTCAACCCTAAGAACCTCCAAGCGTTCACAGAACCTTGGAGCGTTCGATGTCTGAAGAACTAAGAAACAGGCAACGCCTGGAGGTCTTTCAGACGCTCCAGGGTTACCTTCAACGTTCAGTGTTGGAAGTTCCTTGATCGATGTTCAACCGCCAGGCTTTTTCGTTGGGGGTGATGGTGAAGCTCCATAAGATTCCGGCCAGGGCCATCACTCCTCCATACACCATGATGAGAGGTTTAACGGTCATGATGCCGCTTTCAAGTATCAGGGAGGCTATGACTACCGAAAACGAATTCCCAATGGTGAAAAGCAGCCATTCGGTGCTGAATATTCGTCCGCGAAAAGTATCCTGCGTTCGTTTTTGAAGAAGTACGGTACTTGTTACCCAGTTTGCCCCGGAGGCAGCATGGGCAAAAAGTACAAATAATACCATCAACCCGATGCTGTTCACCATCCCAACCACCAGGTACATTACTCCACAAAAGGTGATGGCCAATCCCATCAGCAGCACCCAGTCTTTCTCTTCCCGGAAAATACGGCGGCCAATAATGGGTCCTATTCCGGTTCCGAACCCTCTGGCTGCGTAGAGTAAACCCAAACCTATACTTCCCATCATCAGTACTTCCTCACTAACTATTATCAGCAGGTACACCAGTCCTCCCAGGAATACCGTTGAGGTACCTTTTGCCAGTGAAGGGCGAAGTATATGGCGGTTTTTCACCAGATAACTGAGCCCTTCTTTAATACCCTTAAGCGGATTCCGGGTTCGGTATAATTCCTCTTTCGACAGCCGTTTCTGAGGGATAGTGGCTCTGTAAACAAACCAGGCCGATATCACATAGCTGAAGCCATCCAGAATCAGCACGTTGGTGGTACCTAACCATTCAGTTGCAAAACCACCGATGGCCATTCCGGTGGTAAAAATAATGCTCCAGCTGGCGGTCGAGATAATATTGGCGTTGGTGAGGTTCTCTTCGGAGGTCACATTGGGAATAGAGGAAGTCTTGGCCGGCTCAAATACAGCCGAAAGCATCATCTGTACTGCGGTTAATACATAAGCCAGCCAAAGCGTAGCTGCAGAATCTACGAATATAATTCCAGCAACCGCAACGCCCCGTAGAAGATCACACCAGATCATAAGCTTTCTTCTGTTGAAGCGGTCGGCAATATATCCTGCAAACGGAGAGAAAGAAGCCAGACTGAGCATCTTCACGACGATAATCAGCCCAAGTAAAAATTCAGAATCGGAATAAAGGCCGATAATGGCATACAGGGCAAGCAGCCCAAACCAATCCCCGAAGTTCGACACCGACTGGGCGATCCAAAGCCGGCGAAAGTCTTTGTTTTCTTTTATGAGTTCGAGGTACGGGCGGAGGTTTTCAACCATAGCTTTCAGCTGACAGCAAACAGCTTTCAGCAACAACTTTTAAACTATTTAAATTAGGATGTGAATCTTTGACCGCTTCAAGGTCCTACGGACGCTTGAAGGTTCTGCACCAATTACTTCAACATTCAATGTTGGATGTTCAACTGAGGCCTGTGCTGCCAAACCCGCCTTCTCCCCGGTCCGTTTCATCCAGCTCGTCCACTTCCAGCAGGGGAAGCTGTGTAACCGGAGCAATCACCATCTGTGCTATTCGGTCCCCGTGGTTTACTACAAACTCCTCTTCCCCATGATTAATGGCTATCACCTTTACCTCACCCCGGTAGTCGGCATCTATAGTTCCGGGTGAATTCAGCATGGTGATTCCATTTCGGATGGCCAACCCGCTGCGCGGGCGAATTTGGGCCTCATACCCTTCCGGCAGAGCCATCTGCAATCCGGTTGGGATTAAACTTCGGTCTCCCGGCTTAATCACGATGGGCGATTCCACCGCTGCCCGCACATCCATACCGGCGGCGGCTACCGATTCATAGTTTGGGAGTGGCAAGTCTTTGGCGTGATCCAGTTTCTTTATTAATACCTGTTTCATAATTCTTCACGTGTGTATTCAATCATTCGTACAATTACATTTCCCCATAATACCTTCACCCTTGCTTCGAGTGGCACCCGCAGATCATCATCCAAAAACCAGGCCCTGAAATCGCCGGAGAAGCCAAACGGACCTTCTATATTTTCCGTGGTTCCATTCATCAGGTAAGCCTGTATCGGCCCATCGAAAGGAGCATAATTTCGCTTTTCTTTTTTGAGGGAATTATCGGCATAGATGTATCCTTTTTTCTTGGTCACATACACCGGAAGCTGATAATCTTCCTCACTTCCTGCAAAAAGCCGCGAAAAATAAAAGATAAGGTGGCCGGATGTAGCCGGGTCTTCCAGTTCAAGGGTATCGCGGGAATCATCTTCTTCAATATAATACACCTTTCCGATATCCCGATCGAACCAGTACTGGATTTCGTCATACTTTCCCTCGTCAATATTGTCTTTCCAGTATTTCACTTCCACCGGCAGTCCGTTGTCATTCACATAAAATAAACTGTGAAAACGATCCAGTTCATCCCCTACAAAGGGAATGGAAGGATTTGACTCAATCTCTGTAAGGATGTGGTTCAGCTCCCGCCCCCGGTACGTGGTATCACTCAGCAGTTCTACATTCACCCACCCCAGCTTCAAAAAACCGTATTTCACTTCATACCTGAACGTTTCCTTTACCGAGAACAAGTGCTCCATTGTGGGTGGTGCAGAAGCGGAATCCGGTAAGTTGTGCTGCCCGAAAACGGGAACGGTCAGCACAAAAAGTAATATGGGAAGGATGATTTTGGTCATAAAGTCAGTTTGCCAAACGGCAGCATTCGGACAATTATTTCTCCTCCGGTTCCTCTTCGGCTACAAAAGCCTCAAAAGATCCTTCGTCGTAACCTACCATCACCGATTCGTCCTTAATCAGCACCGGTCGCTTAATCATCACCTGGTGTTCCAGCAGCTGCTCAAATAATTCCTCTTCGGAAAGATCTTGGTCGGCCAGGCCTAAATCTCTCCACTTACGGCCGCGTTTATTCAACAGTACGTCCAGCCCCACTTTAAACTCCAGTTCCCTCAGCTCATCCCGGGTCAAAGGCTCTTCTCTTACATCGATGAACTCGTACTCAACATTGTGTTCGTCCATCCATTTTTTGGTGTCTCTGATTTTGTCACAGTTTTTTATTCCGGCAATATGAAGCATCGTAGTATTATGGTGAATGTTTTGTATTTTCAGCGAGGGAAAGATACGGTTTGTTTCCCGAAATTCGAACGTAATGCACGCCGTGTTCGTGCCATTTTATGCTGAAGTTTTTTACCTATCCGTTTTTACTGTTATCGCTGCTCCTGCTGATGAGCTGTACCCGCAATGATGCCCAGCGCGACTTCGAAAAGGAAGCGTATTCCCAGCCCAGGAATTTCACTGAAACCACCAATCAGGGTGCCGTTCAAGACCTCGATGAAGACGACTGGCGAACATCGCCTCTTTTCCAGGGACTGATTGAGATTGTGCCTCCCTACCCCAATCCTGTTACCACCGATCAGGCCATTCAGTTTGAGGTGGAAGTGACGGGTGTTCAATCCGTAAACGGTTTAGAAGTATTAGTGAGGCTGCAAGACAATAGTTTCCGCACGCTCTATACGTATTTTGAAACACTGCAACCCGGGCTCACCACTTTTCAGATCAATCCCATCGAATTCTCCGAGTTTGGAAATCCGGAAGGAGCACGGGGCCTGAACCGGGTGTACATCTTTAACGCCAATCAGCAGATGATCTCCTACGGGGATATTATGGTGGAGTGAAGGAACATCCAACAAGGAACATCGAACGTTGAACGTTTAAGGTTTTTTGGGGTTCGTTTTCTTGCCCTGTTATTGTCTGAGTACCATCCCCATTGTCATTCCTGCAGAGGCAGGAATCCGCTTGCTCGTTTTGGCCCGACCTGCCCTTTCTTACATCAAGATCCCGGACATGCGCCACGGGATGACTACTTTAGCTGTTGTTGGTTTAATAACTCTACTCAACTATCTCTTACCCTCCACGTCATTCCTGCGAAGGCAGGAATCCGGTTGCCTGTTCTGCCCCGACCCGCCCTTTCTTACAACAAGATCCCGGCATTCGCCGCGGGATGACTACTTCAGCTGTTGTCGGTTTAATAACTCTACTCAACTATCTCTTACCCTCCACGTCATTCCTGCAGAGGCAGGAATCCGCTTGCTCGTTTTGGCCCGACCTGCCCTTTCTTACATCAAGATCCCGGACATGCGCCACGGGATGACTTGATATGCGAATGACCGAGCGACCGATTCTCGATGGACGATTTATAGAACATCCACCGGACTTTTGATGTAGTTGCCGCCTTTGTTGATCACGTGCGTATACACCATGGTCGTCTTCAGGTTTTTGTGGCCGAGAAGTTCCTGCACGGTGCGGATGTCGTAGCCGTTTTGGAGGAGGTGGGTTGCGAAGGAGTGGCGAAATGTATGACAACTCGCTTTCTTGTTAATTTGGGCTTTATGGAATGCTTCTTTAACTGCTTTCTGAATTGTTGAGCCGGAAATATGGTATCGCTGCCATTTACCGCTTCTCGGATCTTTTGCCCGGGTTTTAGAAGGAAATACATATTGCCAACCCAATTCGGTCTCTGCATTAGGGTATTTTCGTCTTAATGCTTTTGGCAGTACCACGCTTCCATATCCTTTATTCAGATCTTTGGCATGTAAGTTTCTCACTTTCTGAATATGGGTCTTCAGTAAAGGCTGCAATCTTTCCGGTAATAGGGTCACCCGGTCACGAAGCCCCTTACTATTTCTGACATTGATTTGTTGATACTCAAAATCAAGATCGTGAACTCTAAGCCTGAGCGCCTCAGAAATCCTGAATCCGGAGCCGTAGAGTAACTGCACAACTAACTTTTTTACACCCGCTAAGTGTTGCAATACTCTTGCTACTTCGTTCTTTGAAAGCACCACAGGAAGGCGTTTTGGTTTCTTTGCTCTTTTCAGATCATCCAGTGTTCCGAAAGGTTGTTCGAGTATATGCTCGTATAAAAAAACAAGAGCACACAAGGCTTGGTTTTGGGTGGAGGCTGCCACATTTATATCGTTGGCCAGGTAATTCAGATAGTCCACAATCTCGGATTTAGCCAAGGTGCCCGGATGCCTGAAATCATGAAACTTTATAAACCTTTTGATCCAATTGGTATATGCAGTTTCTGTTTTGTAGCTGTAGTTCCTGCGTCTTATTTCGGTACGGACTTGCTCTAAAAGTTTTGGTTTTTTCATGAAATACTCTTGCTTGTCTTTTTAAGTAAGAGCGATTTCAAAGCCATTCCTTACAGACTTTATCAGGAAATATTATCTGGAATTTTTTGAGGATATAATTCCTGATAACATACTTCAATTGATATCAGGGACTTATAAATAACAGATTTGTCATTTTATAAAGAATTTTTGCACATTCCCTCATTCCAAATAATTATATGTTAGGGCTATAGCAATAAACATAAACTTAAATATTACTTTATTATGGCAGCACCTAGAGCATTTATAAGTTTCGAAATGGAAGATAAATGGGCTCGTGATTTCTTGGCCCAGCATGCAAAAGATAAAAACAACGATATCCAATTTTATGACTACTCTGTTAAAGATCCTTTCGATTCAAAATGGAAGACAGAGTGTAAAAAAAGAATTGCCAAAACTAAGGGCACAATTGTTTTAATAGGTCAAACGACTTGGAAATCAGAGGCTGTAATTTGGGAAATTGCTGAGACAATAAAACAAGATAAATATCTATTTGGAATTCAAATTAATAGAGACAAAACTCACACTGTTCCAAAAGGATTGCCAAGTAAGAACGTAATTCGATGGAATTTTGATCAAATAGTCAAATGGTTAAATACTTGGGTATAGTCGAATATGTACTTGGAGAAAATTGCGGATACAATAAAGAGTTTTATTCCTGAAGAACGCCTTCCTGAAGATAACTACGATGAATTGTTTGTCTTATATGCTGTTCTTCTTCGAGCAAAAGGTAAAAATGTAACACAAAGTGATATTCATGATGCATGGTCTGCTTGGATGAATAAGCAAGATCAAGATCATAATGCAATTTTACCATATGAAGACTTAGAAAAAAATGTTCAAGACCAAGATAACTTATATGCAGTAGCAGTTAGGAAAGCCGCTGAAAAATTAAATTTACAAGGCGGATCTGGATTTTCATTGAATGAGGTCTTATTTCCAACAGGACCACCCAAAAATATCGAAGAAAAAAATCAGGCCTTTGACTTATATAAAATTATGGTGAATAGCTCTGAAAGTCTTGTTGAAAGACGTCAATCTGTTAACACTTTTTTCCTAACTATGAACGGAGCAATTTTAACAGCCTATGGTTTGATCGTTAAAAGCTCTGGCGGTGATAAATTTAGTGCATTAGGAATATTCGTTCTAGCAATCGCAGGGGCAATTCTTTGTGTCGCGTGGAGAAGCCTCATTACTTCTTTTGGACAACTAAATAGAGGAAAGTTTGAAGTCATTAATACAATAGAACAATACCTAAAAGCAGCTATATATGCAGCTGAGTGGGAAGCATTGGGTAGAGGTGAAAATCCAAAGATTTACCGATCATTCACATCAAGAGAGATTTGGGTACCTAATGCACTTATTTTGCTTCACGTCATTACAGCACTGGTGGCATTGACTATTGGTGCAGACTTAATAAACATGATTAAAGGCTGGTTATAGCCCTAACAAACGCATCAACTGGGACGCGGACGCAGCTTCGGTTTCCAGAGTTGCTTGTTTTAACATATTAGTCTTTTATTAACTCATAATCTCCGCGCCCGTTATGCGCCGGGTCGTTAGGCACCTTTTCGCAAGACATTTAATACAATATTTTGTTCTAAATTTAGTACATTAAATAGAACAATAATTAAGGATTTTACCCATGTCTCACATTCAACTTGACCGGGATATTCGGTCGCTCTCCGATTTTCGAGCTAATGCTGCATCTTACATTGAGCGTGTCAAATCAAAACGCCGACCACTTATTCTTACTCAGCATGGCAAAAGTTCTGCCGTATTAATTGATGTAGAAGATTATCAAAAGATGTTAGATAAGATTGAGTTATTGGAAGAATTATCTGCTGCCCGAAAGGAATTAGATAATGGAGAAGGTATAAGCCATGATGAATTCATAAGCGAACTGAGATCACAATATTCATCATGAAAATTATTTGGTCGCCAACGGCAAGAAACAAAACCAAAGAAATTCTCGAGTACATTGCTGAAGATAATCCAGGTGCTGCTTTAGCTCTTATTGATTTGATCGAAGAGAAAGTTCAAAAATTAAGTCAAAATCCAGAATCAGGAAGAGTGTTTCCGCCAACAAATAATGACAAAATTCGAGAAATAGTTGTCCATGAGAATTATGGGGTAATCTATGAGGTTAATCCCGATATCATCGAAGTTTTAACAGTTCGTCATTTCCGGCAAGATTTTTCAAATTATAAAATGTAAGTCCTTCGGTGCCTAACAATGCGTTTTAAATCGGACGCGGACGAAGTGCGATGGAACTTGTTTGCCAGAAATTAATTTCGCTACTTCAAAGAAATCATAATCCCCGCGCCGTTTAAACGCCGGGTCGTTATACCCACTCTTCCACTCAATAAATAATTGTCAGAATTGTCCGTTTTTCAATAGATTGGAGAAAGAAATTAATCCCAAAGCTATGATTACAGATTATAAAGAAATTCAGCATTTGGCCCTTGAGTTAGACGAGAATCATCGAGCTGAATTAGCGAAGCAACTTATTTATAGCCTTGACCCGCGAGTTGATGATGATATTGAGCAAGCTTGGATTGATGAAGTCAAACGTAGAAAAGCTGAGATCAAATCGGGAAAAGTAACTCCAATCTCAGGTCAAGAAGTGCATAAGGCTGCTCGAGAACTTCTTAAAAAATGACTTTTCAATATCATCCTGAAGCAGTAAAAGAGTTAACGAATTCCATTCAATACTATGAAGACAAGTCAGCTGGGCTTGGGGCTGAATTTCTTGATGAGATAGAAGAAGCCATCGCTCAAGCATTAGCACATCCTCAATCAGGATCTTTACTTACCAAACAAGATCGAAGAATTTTACTTGACCGCTTTCCTTATGAAATTATTTATGACTTTTCTGAAAGTGATATCACAATTACTGCTGTAAAGCATATGAAACGAAAACCGGGTTATTGGCAGTCAAGAAAATAACCGTAGGCATAACAAGGCGTTTCCAGCGGACTCGAACGCGGTTCGGGTCGTTAATTTAACCCCCAGACTCGCCGTTTAAACGCCGGGTCGTTAGTGTGCCTCATCAAGCATTTATCCCGCGATTGCTTTCGAGGTTCTTTTTGTTCAAATTGCTGCATCTAATTTAATTCATTCATTATGGAAGACTCGCTCATCAAAGAATTATCGCGGCTTAATAAAAACGAAAAAATCATTTTGGTAGAAGCTTTGTGGGATTCAATAGCTTCTGATCCCGAGCAAATTGATGTACCTGAACACCATGAAAATATTTTAGAAGAGCGATTGCAAACTCTTGATGCAGATACTTCAAATGGTAAGTCGTGGGATGAAATCAAAGCAAAATATTTATAAGCTGTGTCTAAAAGACTAATTCTTACCCCCAGGCTGAAAAAGATTTCGATGATGCTTATGATTGGTACGAGAGCCAAGATCCGGGGTTAGGAAAAGAATTTGCTCGTTGTGTGGATGTAAAGATTACTTCTGTTCTTCGTACTCCTCATCAACACCAAGTTGTTTACAAAAGTACAATTCGAAGAGCCTTAGTTAACCGATTTCCGTTTTCAATTTACTTTATCGAACAAAAAGCTGTGATTTCGGTATTTGCAATCCTTCATCAACATCGGAATCCAGAATCTTGGAGATCGCGCGCATAATCCACCTGCACACTAACAAGGCGTTTTATATCGGACGCCCCGAATGTTCGGGACAGGCAGGACGGGGTGCGATGGAACTTGATAGCCAGGAATTAATTTCGCTACTTCAACCAACTCATAATCCCCTAATCCCCGCGCCGTTTAAACGCCGGGTCGTTATGCCTTAGCAATACAATTTCGTTGCATGGATACCGTTAATCCATTAAATTAAAGAATGATCAAATCATTCGGAGACAAAGCAACATCAGATCTGTTTCATGGAAATTCGAGCAGTAAGGTTCGAAAATTACCCACTCAAATCCTTGATTCAGCAATCTACAAATTAGATATTCTGAATGCGGCCACTTCTTTGGATGATCTAATTTCACCTCCAGGCAACAGATTAGAGGCTCTGCGTGGAGATTATAAAGGATATCACAGTATTCGAATTAATGCCCAATGGAGAATCATTTTTCGTTGGGAAGATTCCAGTGCTTTTGATGTAGCAATTGTTGATTATCATTAGAAAAAGGTGAACCCATGATTCCACAAAACAGAATAACCACACATCCCGGTACAATTCTACTCAAAGAGTATCTTGAACCGATGGAATTAACTCAGAAAGAATTAGCAGATCATCTGGATATTCCAATTCAGCGTGTTAATGAAATTGTTCGGGGAAAACGAGGAATTTCTTCGGATACCGCTTGGCTGCTATCGAAAGCTTTAAATACTTCTCCTGAGTTTTGGTTAAATCTACAGGCCATGTATGATTTATCCTCGAATCGACCAAGCAAAGAAATTGCTCCACTTAAGGCTGTTCAGGCATAACAAAGCATTACTCTCAGTGATGTTTTAAAACAAGCGAGAAAACGCATTCAAGAGTGACTATTAAATTTCATTCAGAGGCCAAAAAAGAATTTTTTATGGCTTCGGAATATTACGAAGAACAGGTTGTTGGTCTGAGTGATGATTTCATTGATGAGATAGAAAAAGTTTTGGATGTCATCGTGCAACAACCTAAAGTTGCAAACAAGATGACTAAAACAGAATAAAGATTTTTGGTTTCCCCTTTCCCTCTGGTATTATCACTCTGTAGAAAAGAACTTATCACTATGTTTGCCAACAAATGGAAAGTAACATGACACACTATATCGACGGTTTTGTATTTCCGGTTCCGCAAAAACACCTGAACGATTACAAGAGTGTAGCTGAAAAAGTAGCTGAAATTTGGAAAGAATATGGAGCACTTGCTTACTTCGAATTTGTTGAGGAAGACTTGAAGGTGGAAGGCACCCGTTCTTTTACTGAACTTGTGGATTTAAAGGAAGACGAAGTAATTGTGTTTGGATGGGTTTTATTTCCTTCGAAAGAAACCCGTGATTTGGCCAACAAACAAGTTCCCAACGACCCAAGGATGGCAGAATTAGTAGGCCCTTTAACCGACCCTGAACGATTGATTTTTGATGCTGAACGGATGGTGTATGGAGGTTTTCAATCGTTGGTTCAATCATCTTAATATAAATTGCAGGCTTCGTTCCTACTGCTTTCTCTTATACCCCGGTGTTTGTATAAAGTACTCCGGCTCATACAAGGCTTTGTCTTCATCGGCATCATCCTTTTGAAAAATGGAATATGAGCCACTGTCCAGGTTAAAACCAAGCATTCTCCCTGATTTGGCTTGAATCATAACCGTTGATGAGTTGCGCTCGAAATCATACACCTCAATTTCAAACCGGTTTTTTTGGACATCAGATTCTAACAAGTGCTTGATTAAATCGTCTTTCTCATTGGTATAAAGCGTGAAATTGTTATCCCTGTTGTACAGGTGGAAACAGTGATAATTCTCCGATTGGTATTCATCCAGCATAAGGTCGGTTAGCATATACCGGTGTTCCCCTTTCACTATAAGTGATGTACCCGATAGCTCGGCTTTTGATTTCAACTCTTTACCCCCATTCATCTTTGCAAAAAAAGAGAACACCATTATGGCACCCATAATAATCAGGAATACCGTTTCCAGTGCATGTGTTTCCAGAAAATCATTCAGATTAAAAAGAATGTACACGAACGCAATGGTACCTATGATGGCAAAGAAACCGGATGCACATCCTATAAAAAGCTGTCGATTGGTATATTTGAATCTAATGCCCGCCATTGTCCCCGAAATTTTGTCTTGAATGACGGTGAATCTACTTCAAATAAATGAAGACTGAAAGTAGATTCCGGGCTACATAATCCGTCTGATCTTACTGGCCACCCTGGGATCCATTTCCTCTTTCAAGCGATCTTTGAGTATATCAACCGTTTTCTTGGCAGACAGATATTTCACGGCATCCAGTGCCTGGTAACGAATTCTGGGGTCCCGGTCAGACATGAGCATTTCTATAGTTTGATTCCAGTACTCCTGGTTTTGCTCATAGGTTAGCAGAATATTGAGCGCCTGTTTTTTGATGGAATACGGGTAATCCCCCAGTGCCATCCGATCTGCAATGGATATGGATTCTCGAGTTGTATCTGTTTGAACGGCAACCTGCAGAACGTTAATGGCTTTATCAGCATCACCACTTCTTTCCAATCGCTCTGTTAAGGATATCAGGTCTTCGGCTTCGGCCAGTTTACCATAGGTGTTCAAAGCCGTGGCAAACACCGTATCAATTTCAGCCCTGATAAGCGTGTTTCTTACAGCGTACCTCACCTGTTCATTCTCGGGATAATCAGCAAGCGCTCTGATCGCAGACAAGCGTGTGGCCAGATTATCGCTGTTGAGTTGATCCAGGAAGTTCTGCTCCGTTCCCGATGCTCCTTTGGTTATTTCCCCTAACGTGGCAAGCAAGGCCGCCCGGACTTCCGGCTCCCCTTCCGTTTCCAAAACGTCCTGCAGGGCAAGCTGTAAATCCGGATTGTCGGTGTACTGTCTCAATTGTCGTGCGGCTTCTATCTTTTCACCGGGATTGGAACTCCGCAACTGGCGGATTAAAAACATAAAGGGTTTTTTCTCCTCCAGATTCAGCTCAAATTCGGTTTGGGGATGCAGAGTTACATACTCAACTCCTGAAATCAGATCCACGGCAACAGAATCGGTTGCACCTGTAAAGGTGATTTCTGACCGTGTGGTATCCATAAAACCATATTGAACCAGTTCCAGTCCGGCAAGGGTGCCCACCGGCTCCGATTTCGCCTGAAAGTGTAAAGTGAGCGAAGGCTCTAATTCATTGTACCGATAATCCACCTGATAGGTATATCCTTCCTGCTGTTGATTATCTTCATTTAAAAGAGGTTCCGGCAAGCTCTTCCAGTAAGAACCGGTTTCATCGTACCAGAAGTCGGCGTATTCACTCCACCCGCTTACCCCCTGCACTTGCTGAATTAGCTCCGGGAGAGATTCCCTGATGGTTTCTATAAGAAATTGATTCTGCATATTCCCAATTCCCCGGACCCATTTATTCCAGCCTTGGATCGACTGCAGGTTATCCGGGTTCAACAAGGGTACGGTATCACTGCTTTGAGTTACCAGGGCTTTCAAAAACTCATAGCGTGAATCGGGCGTATCAAGGTAGCGGTGGTAATTTCCCAACCATTGTTCCGCAATCCCTCTCTTCAATTGAGTGGACAGGCTTCCCAGGTTCTGATACAAATATATGATCCCGGCTCCGGACTGTATTTCTTCCCAGTGATTATCAGGCAGCACAACGATGTGAAGAGCAGAATATGGGAACTCGTAGGAGAACGTGTTTTCATATTTCTTCAGGCTTTCAACAGCGATAGATAACAATCCTGACCGAACTCCTTCAAGTAATGCATTTTCGGATGCATGAATAGAGACTTCCTTTACCCCTGAACGGGCACTTTCTGTCAGAAAACTTCCAACTGAAAAGGTAATTCCAGATACCGGAACCTCAGTTTCTGAACTCCACTCAACCTGTTTCTCATCGGTAGAAACAACTTCATCTCCTACTTTATTTCCGTTGAATATCACTTGAAGATCGGCCGGGATAGTGAACCTGGCGTTTATAACTGACTCTACTTCGGGGTGGTCCGGAATGGGAGTCCAGTGGTGACGGGAACGGGGATTTAAGGAAGTCCAAAGGTTTCCATAAACATCGGTATTAATTCCATAGGGTGAAGAACTCTCCCAGCTAATTAAAAAGCTGGAGCTTTGGTCCGTATTCAGCGTATCCTGCAGCTCTATGATCAATGAATCTGAACTCACACGAAACTCAAGAGCCTGACCGCTGCTTGACACTTCTTTCACATCCAAATTTGAGGTATTGAAAACCACTTGTGTAAGATCAGGTTGTCTGGAACTGATACGGTAAGTACCTGTTGCTTTAATCAGTGCGGATTCCGGCTCTACCGTTACTTCCAAATCAATGCTGTTCAGCTCATAAGGAAGTTCAGGATAAGCTTTATAGTCCCAGTTTATCGACGACTGACCAAAAAGTGTTGTCACAAAAAGAAGTGTAAAAAGCGTAGTAAATAGTCCTTTTTTCATTAGTTGGTATGTGCTTCAAATATTTTCATTACCTCAGGGAACAGATTCTTGTTGGTGGAGAATCCATTACCTGAAAAGATAGTTTCATTGCCCTCAATATCACTGAAAACACCACCTGCTTCCTGCATCACCGGCAATAACGCGGCGGCATCCCAAATATTAAGTTCGGGATCGTACATGAGGTCAGCACGACCGGTAGCTACCATCATGTGACCATAAGCATCTCCCCATGTTCTGTGTAGTTTGGTTTTGGCCATCAGTTCCTCAAAAATTTCCTGCTGCCCCATTTCCTTAAACTTGAAAATCTCAGTTACCAATAAGGTAGCATCTTCCAGTTTATCGGTTTTGCGTACCCGGCAGGGTGCTCCATTCAACGTAGCCCCCTCTCCTTTGGCTGCGGCACAAAGTTCTTCTAAAGCCGGAGCATAAATAATGCCCACTTGTGGTTCATCATCCACTAACACACCAATCAGCGTGGTATAAAATGGAATGCCATGAATAAAAGATTTTGTACCGTCTATCGGATCCAGTACCCATTTTACGTTGCTATCTTCATTGGTTTTACCGTATTCTTCACCAATGATGCCGTGGTCAGGAAATCGTTTCAGGATTTCCTCCCTCATTATTTGTTCGGTTTCGCGATCAGCTATAGTCACGGGAGAATCATCATCTTTACTAATGACTTCCACATTCTTTTTAAAATATTTTAAGGTATGATGTCCGCCGATTTTAGCAATTTCGGTTGCTGCTTGTAATAAATCTTGTATCATTGAGTCTGTTAATTCTTCAACTTTTCAACTGATCGTCTGCTTCCTGTCAAATTATGAGTATGAGAAAGGTTCTTCAAACTATTTTGATTCCGGCTTTATGCATGCTTCCTTTGCTGTGTTTTGCGCAAAACGAAAAAGCACGCTTGAGCAATGAGAGTAAGTTAAGCATTAATGGAAAATCAAATGTGAATGATTTTAAGTGTGAATCAGAACATGAGTTACAACAGGACTCTCTTGGTTTCAGTTATCACTTTGAAGCGGATACCATCAATGTGGACGGGGTGTCCCTGTTTTTAGAAATCAGCCGGTTTGATTGTGGCAAGAAAGCGATTAACCGTGATTTTCGAAGTACTTTGAAGTATAAAGAACATCCCTTTATTCAAATTACGCTGAATGAATTGATTCTGGAGAATGAAGAGAACCCGGTTCCAAAATCAGCCAATGTCACAATCACCATTGCCGGTGTTGAACGAAACTACGAAGTACCTCTTGATGCTTTCTCCAGTACCGAAGAAGCCGTACAGGTGGGCGGTAACAAAATTTTGTATATGACCGACTTTGGCCTTACGCCTCCCTCTCCTCTTTTTGGACTCGTTCAGGTAAGCGATGAACTGGATATTGTATTTGAGTTGGTAATTCGGTTTGAGTCCTGATATTTATTCCTTACCTATTCCATAAAACAAAAAAAGGCGAGCCTTTCACAGCCCGCCCTTTTCCTATGAGGTCGGTATATCAGAAGCTTATCACAGCTTCTAACATGATTCCGCTAAATTCTGCATCCTCATATACGGTTGTGTTCCAGCCATCATCGCTGTAAGACTGGCTTACATACTCTAATTTGGTAAGTACGTTGCTGGTCAGGAACCATCCGGCACCTACGTTAATTCTGTCTACAGTTTGTGTAGGAGCATTGTCAGCTGATTCACCAGTTACAGTATTGTAACGGCCACCGATATAGAAGTCTTCAGCTGAACCAAATCGGTAGAGCACTTCTGCACCAATTTGTGAGAAAGAACCACCACCGGTACCGTTGTTACTTGCCATTTCATACACTCCGAAGAACTCAAGTCCCTGGAACTTCACAAATGGGTTGATTTGGAAAGCTGACTGAGAAGAAAATCTTGGGTTGAATCTGCCTTCAAAGTCACCGCCAGAAAGGATTGCATAGTAACGAGAGCCGGCACGGTCGCCACCGTATAGATAGTCGCGGGTACCTTTGTCAGTACTGTTGTAGAAAGATCCGGTGAGACGGAAACGGAGATCGTCACTCATTTGCTTGTCATATCCAAGCTTACCGAATGTAACAAATCCATTGTCGCCATCAACAGGACTTTGGTTCAATCTACCATTGGTTGCACCTATTACACCAATGATTCCGTTGTTCTGGTAAGTGAACTCAATGAAAGGCTCAGTTGAGAAGCTGTCCATCAGGTAGTTACCTACAAAAGGATTATAGATAGCTGCAGCGTTATCAGATCTGCGGAAGTGAGTATCGCCATAGTTATATTGATCCATACCTACGCGAATGGTCAAAACATCCATCAGATCTTCGGCAAAACCTTCTGAGATAAAGTCTAATTTATCTATCTGCATGTATCCACCTTTTACATAAGCTTCAGCATGGTGTCTTGAAGAAAGATAGGTTCTGAGGTGCATTCTCAAACCATCTTCAAGCTGAACATCAAGGTTGAGGTTGGCTGTTGGCAGGTTAAAATTATTTGCCAATTCGTTAACTAACAAAGAATTGTCAGCGTTATCCTGGGAAATTCCCTGGAACTGGAGAGCGAAGTCGCCTCCCACTCGAACATACAATCCGTCAAATTCAACGTCTGTAGTTTTAGGAGTTTCAAATACATTCAGACCAGCCTGTCCGGGAGCTCTGAAGTATTGCAGTGGTTTCTGCTGGGCATAAGCAGAGCTCACACCCATGATAAAGGCTAATAGAAATGCTGTGATATATTTGGTTTGAGATTTCATGACCTTAGGATTTTTTGTTGTTGGTTAGTTTGTTGTTTATTGAGATTATTATTGAGAGAATTTGGCATTGAATTCCACATCTACCTTCGCGCCGGCTTTGATGCTACCGAACATGGCGGTGGGTGGATCAACATTAAATTCAGTCATATCTATGTTCTGTTTTCCGCTAATCAGGATACTGCCGTCTGGCTGAAGCTGATATTCAACTTCCATCTGTACGTTCTTGGTTACTCCTGCTATGGTAAGTTCACCGTTAGCCGTTATGGAGGAAGAGCCAATACTTTGAATTTCGGTTAATGAAAAAGTAATATTCGGATGCTTCTTTACTTTAAGTGCATCATCTATTCGCTTATCCATACCGCCTTTACCGCTGTTAATTTCTTCAGCAACAACGGTGAATTGCAGGTTTGAAATTGAAATGAGTGAATCTCCGGAAACTTTTATGTTTGCTGAGCCAGAGTACTCCTCAGCCGGGGCTTCCCAGTCGTGAACGTTTGAAGTTCCCCAAACGATAATCTCGCTTTCGGCTGGCACGATTTGATAGGTTTGTGCAAATAGAGTTGTACTCAGTAAAAGTGTGATTAGTATTGAAAATGTAGTCTTTAACATATCGACCTCTTTAGGTATTATTTATCTGAGTTCGTTAATTAACTCACCTAAAAGAAATCACATTTTCATGAAGAGATTGTGAAGAATATAAATTATTTACCCAGCCAAGTAATTGAATAGCAATTAGTTACGTAGATCAAATTTTACTATTTATGAAGATTACATGAAGAATATGAAGTTATTTTTCACTCCACAGGAAGGCCTTCCATCTTCATAATCTTAAGGGCATTGGTAGTAGGGCAAGGTCCCTCTTTGATTTTATACTCAAAACTCATTCTTCCATGTTCAATGGTTTCGGCAAAATGCCGGTTACTGAGTTCCGGGATTTCCTTTTCCAGTGTGGCTAATTCCAGATCGTGGGTAGAAACCATCCCCACTCCGTTATTCCCGGCTATTTCCTTAAGAAAAGCGGTACTCCCCTGAAATCGCTCCCGGTTATTGGTACCTTTAAAAATCTCGTCCACAAAGTAGAAAAGCGGGAATTCTTCCTCATTGCCCAGTTTATTAAGCAGCGTTCGCAAACGTCTTACCTCAGCATAAAAATGAGATAATCCCCCTTCCAGTGAATCTTTTACATTGATACTGGTAAACACCCGAAATAAGTTGGTGTTCAGCGATGTGGCATTGACCGGAGCACCCGCATAAGCAAGACACAAATTGATGCCAACCGTTCTCAGAAAAGTACTTTTGCCCGCCATATTGGAACCGGTAATCAAAAACAGGTCTTTCCCCTCCTCCACTTTAAAGTCATTCGCTACTTTTTGATGAACCGGAATTAACGGGTGCCCTAATTCTTTAGCCTCAAACAAAACGCTGGAGTTGTTTGTCAGTTCAGGAAAGGTGTACTCGAGGTGCAAAGCCCCAAAGTTAGCCAGGGAATTAAGTGCTTCCAGTTCATAGAAAGTATCCAGCCATTCTGCGAGACGAGGTTCGAGCTCCTTTTTCAGTTTTTCCATCTTCATGGAGTAATACATGTCCCACGGAAGAACTAAATTAACCAGAGGCCACAACACCTGATTGGCTTGTAGCGAAGCGGCGCTGATCAGCTTTTTTACTTTCTTCAAATAAACCGAAGGCTTGGTTTCTGCAGATTGATACACCTCTAATAATTTCTGCAGGTTTTCTTTATTAGAAACTTTGAAATCTTCCACGTGCGCCAACAGCCCACGAAAACGCCCCAACATCTTTTCCATCTGGTAAGCGGCCTCAAACAACCCGGCTATCATATCACTCTTGAGTTTGTAGTAGCTCAGATATAGGAGTAAAGAAATCAGTGGAACAATCACGGGCACAATTCCCGTCCAGGCGAAAGCAGCCGTTATCAATGTTGAAACAGATAATAGCGACAGGACCAACAAAGGGAGCTTATAGCCGGTTTGCTCCGGTTGGCGAAGCCATGCAAGCATTCGGTCTTCCGTCCAGTCCTTCTCAGAAGTATGACTTTGAGTATATCTGCCAATCGTAGAAAGTTTATCCCTGAAGGCTTGTAAAGGAATAAGCTCCCGTATCAATTTTTGGCGCAGTAAGATATCTTCTTTAACAGGAATTTCATTCATCAACCAGCTTAGCAATTTCTCTGAGCCACCTTCATATAACGAAGAATCCACTAAATGATGCAGCGAGTAATTTCCCACAATATCCAAATCGTTCGCAAAAGGATGATCTTTCACATCCTTATCATATCGCCTTTTGGGAATTTTCTCCCAGTCCAGTTCTAACCGGGCAATATGCTGTTGCTTGATCTCTTTCAGGTGCCCCAGCTTCTCAATAGCTTTGTGCACTTTTTGGTGTCGATCGGCCAGATACAAAAATCCGACGATTCCCACTAAGAGCCCAAGAACATATAAATAGTCGTTTATGGCTCCGGATGTGAAGTAACCAAAAGCCAAAATCGTAAAGAAAACAACTCCCCTCGCCAACGAATAACGCCGACTATATTCTTCCAAACGTTCTGTTTTTCGGGCTATATACTCACAGAACCGTTGTAGTCTTTCTGTTTGTTTTTTCCTGCTCATCATAAATTTCTTGGTTAGACTGTCCGTTCAGCCTTTACGTGGAGTGAGGATAAAAAAAGTATCATCCAAAAACTTCCTTCACTTTCAGTACAGCTAAACAATTGGTAATATCCAACCGAATTAAATTAAAGGATATGGATTATTTCGCACACGAAACGGCTGTAATTGACGATGGCGCTGTCATTGGAAAAGGAACCAAAATATGGCACTTCACTCATGTAATGCCGGATGCTGAACTCGGAGAAAATTGTAACCTGGGGCAGAATGTAGTGGTATCTCCCAAGGTGAAGCTCGGCCGTAATGTTAAGGTTCAGAACAATGTGTCTATTTACACGGGTGTTATCTGCGAAGATGATGTTTTTCTCGGGCCTTCCATGGTGTTTACTAACATCGTTAATCCCAGAAGCGCTGTAGTTCGTCGTGATGAGTATGTAGAAACCCGGGTTCATAAAGGAGCATCCATTGGCGCCAATGCTACCGTTATCTGTGGAAATGAACTGGGTAAATATTGTTTGATCGGAGCCGGAGCTGTAATCACCAAACCGGTTCCTCCCTATGCGTTAATGGTTGGCAATCCCGCCAAACAAATCGGGTGGGTCAGTGAGTACGGGCATCGATTGGAGTTCGGAGATGATGGACGAGCCACCTGTCCTGAATCCGGGGATAAGTACCAACTGCAGGGCGGCGATGTAACCAAAGCCGAAGATTAGTCTTTTGTTAGTTCGGCTATTGTTGCTCCCCATCCGCTTCGGTCGCTGGCCAGACTGTATGATACTACATGCGGATTTCGCTCCAACAAACTATGCACCGTTCGTCTCAACACCCCTTTTCCCTTCCCATGGATAATCCGAATTGAATAAATATCCTTTTCACGGCAAGCTTCTATGTAATCTGGTATCAACTCTCCTAATTCTTTGGGGTTGAAGAGATGCAGATCCAGGACTCCGTTAATCGGTATTTCTATAGGATCGGGTTCGTTCATTCGTTATTCGTTATTCGTTATTCGTTAGTCGTTAGTCGTTGGTCTTTGGTCGTTGGTCACTCGTCACTCGTCACTCGTCACTCGTCACTCGTCACTCGTCACTCGTCACTCATAAAACATAGTCCACTACCCTTCTTTCTGTCACAACCTTCTTGATGAAGTCCACAACTTTCTGGTGATCGGGATGAACCGCATAGGTTTTAAGATCTTCTTCGGATGCGCATTCTGTGGTTAGAACTACATCACAAACTGCATCGTCTGTTCCTTCCAGTATATTAATCCCCACTTCTGCGTTGATTAACTCCTCGATTTTACTCGGAAGATCTTCCAGCAGTTTCTTCATCACCTCCGCATTTTCATTCCTCGTTTTACCTTCAGCCACTTCTTTAAGCTTCCACATTACTACGTGTTTGATCATGTCGGATTTTCGTTATTCGTTATTCGTTGGTCACTGGTCACTGGTCACTGGTCACTGGTCACTGGTCACTGGTCATGAATATCTATTATAACTATCGTAATTCCCAAAATACGCCCCTTCAAAATTCAATGTTTCTTGTTCAATGTTCAGTGTTCTTTAGCTGTCAATTAATAGCAGGAACCCTTAACTTTGAGGTTCTGTTTAAAAGGCACAGGCTTGTCCTGTTCTCCATGATTTATAAATCAGAAATATTGAAAACATTGGATTTAGATAAAATCACTGCCGAAGAGATCGGCGAAGACCACATCAGTAACGGAGTAAGTACTCCCCTGCGCGATGATGCTTTTGAAAAAACCGACGAAGAGAAAATTGAAATTATTCAGGAGCATTTTGCAGAAATAATGCATGCTTTGGGCCTCGACTTAACCGACGACAGCCTGAAAGGCACCCCATACCGTGTGGCGAAGATGTATGTAAAAGAAATTTTTGAGGGATTGAATCCCAAAAATAAGCCGGTAGCCCGTCAGTTTAATAACAATTACGACTATAAAGGCATGCTTGTTGAAAAGAATATTCAGGTGACTTCCTTTTGTGAACACCACTTTCTCCCTTTCCTCGGGAAAGCTCACGTTGGATATATTTCGTCCGGCAAAAAAGTAATCGGTCTTTCAAAAATCAACCGAATCGTGGATTACTACTCCCGTCGACCTCAGGTACAAGAGCGGCTCACCCTGCAAATTGCCGATGAACTACAGGAAGCCCTGGAAACCGAAGACGTAGCTGTTTTTATTGACAGTAAACACTTATGTGTTTCCACTCGTGGCATTAAAGACCAAAGCAGCAGCACCATTACAGCTGAATATCGTGGTGCTTTTAAAGACGAAGCTACCCAGCAGAAATTCATTGATTACATCACTAATAACACCGAGATCCAATAATCGCTGTGGCTGATAAAGGCACCCAACAACTTCACGTTTACAACACCCTATCCCGCAAGAAAGAACTGTTTGAACCGCTGAGCCCGCCACATGTGGGTATGTACGTATGCGGGCCTACGGTTTATGGAGATGCGCATCTTGGGCATGCCAAGAGCTATGTTTCTTTTGATGTAGTGCTTCGCTATCTCCGGTACCTGGGTTATAAAGTGCGATATGTTCAGAATATCACCGATGTTGGTCATTTGGTGGATGACGCTGAAGAAGGGGAAGACAAGCTCAGCAAGCAGGCACGTATCGAGAAAGTACAGCCTATGGAAATCGCCGAGAAGTACACCTACACCTATTTCCGGGATATGGATGCTCTTAATGTACTCCGGCCAGATATTGCACCCCGTGCAACGGGACATATCCCCGAGCAGATTGCCATGGTGAAAAAGCTGATCGAGAACGGCCATGCGTATGAGGTAAACGGGAATGTATATTTTGATGTATCCTCGGATAAGGAATATGGTAAACTGAGTGGCCGTAAAACCGAAGATGCGGAATCAGGTACACGCGTAGAAACAGCTTCCGACAAGAAAAGTCCCGAAGATTTTGCCCTTTGGAAAAAAGCAGATGAAAAGCACATTATGAAGTGGGATTCTCCCTGGGGTGTTGGCTATCCCGGCTGGCATATCGAATGCTCGGCTATGAGTACCAAGTATCTTGGGGAGAGTTTTGATATACACGGGGGCGGACTCGAAAATCAGTTTCCGCACCATGAATGTGAAATTGCCCAGGCCGAATGTGCACACGATAAAGATTTTGTAAAGTATTGGTTGCACAACAACATGGTAACGCTGGAAGGCCGAAAGATGGGAAAATCGCTGGGAAATGCGATTAACCTACACGAGTTTTTTACGGGTGATCATACCCTCCTGACCCGTGCCTGGCCACCGGAAGTGATTAGGTTTTTCCTGCTTCAAAGTCATTACAGAAGTACCACCGATTTTTCTGAAGAGGCTTTAGCCGGTGCAGAAACCGGTTTAAAGAACCTTCACTCTATGATTCAGACTATCGAACAAACTGAACCGGGTGATGGAGATGAGTTTGACCTGAAGAGCTTTAAAGAAGCATTTGAGTCATCGATGAATGATGATTTCAATTCGGCTCAGGCCATTGCCATTTTGTTTGAGAAGCTAAAGGAAATTCGCAAACGTATTAACGACGGAGACGTACCTTCGAACCTTGATGCGGTTAAAGTATTCCTGCACAGCGTTGTGGAAGAAGTACTTGGTATCTGGCCGGGTGAGGAAGCCGGAGGAGACGAACAGTTAACCAGCGATTTAATTGACCTGTTAATTGAGATTCGTAAGGATGCCAGAACCAATAAGAACTTCGAGCTTTCGGATAAAATCCGGGACGACCTGAATGAGCTGGGCGTGCAGCTTATGGATGGCAAAGATGGTACTTCCTTCGAAATAGACAAATGAAATGGTTGAGTAACATATTCAGCCTGCTGATTGTCAGTTTAGTAAAATTTTATCAGGCGGCGATATCTCCATGGTTAGGAAAAAGCTGCCGATACTCCCCTACCTGTTCCCGATATATGATTGAAGCGGTGGAAGAATGGGGACCTTTAAAAGGATTTTGGATGGGCATTAAACGAATCGGACGATGCCATCCCTGGGGCGGCGATGGATATGATCCGGTTCCTAAAAGAACATCGAAAACAGAACAAGAAACAACCAACATCGAACTTTAGATAATTCAGTCATTCAGAGCGAAAGCGAAGAATCTTCAAGATTCGGACACGTGTAGAACCTTCGGTAGTAGCCTCGGGATGACTAACCACCTATTATGGCAAACATCACATTCAAAAAGAGAAAAACGGTAGAGCAAGTTGAAGAAGGAACCGAGCTGGCTCCCAAATTCCAAGAAGACGGACTTATTCCGGTCGTAACCACCGATTATGAATCCGGTGAATTACTGATGCACGGGTACATGAATGAGGAAGCCTTTAAAAAAACTATTGAATTGGGTGAGGCCGTGTATTACAGCCGAAGCCGGGAAACGCTCTGGCATAAAGGAGCCACATCCGGGCTGACTCAGATCATCAAGGAAATGCGCATTGACGACGACCAGGACTGTGTATGGCTGCGCGTTGAAGTACAGGGAAATGGTGCCAGCTGCCACGTTGGTTATCGGTCATGCTTTTACCGAAGCGTACCTACCGGCGAAGAATTTGAGCATAAAGATGGTGAGCTAACCTTTGAAGAAGACGAGAAGGTCTTTGACCCTAAGGAAGTGTATGGAGACGCACCAAACCCAACCAAACTCTGATCACTGTATTATGTAGTTACAAGCCCGGGTTCTTAATTGAGTCCGGGCTTTTTTTATTTGCCATCTCTCTTAATAACACGGCCCATGCCCGTTTGCGAAAGATATGTAGACTAACTATTAGCTGAGTTCCTTTGTTGAACCAATGTCCCGAAACCCCCTTTTCACCCAACGAAATAATCCATAAACCAGCAGTGCCCACACTAAGAAAATGAGCTCAAGATAGATCAGGTACACCGGCCATTCAGGCAAAATACTGAAGAAAGTAGTACCCGGGGGTTTGCCCATTACATACAGGTAGTTACTGCCCAGCATCATGTTAATTCCCCCAACCAGGAGTGCAACTACATTCAGTGCAACTACCGAACGACCGACATCGCCAAGCTTAAGCTCCCACCCCCACTCAATGGCCGGATACAGAGCGACCAACACCAATAACAAATGAACCATCCAGTAGCGAATAGCATCATAGTGAAAAAGGGAAAACTGAACGGAGGGCGTGAGGTTCGCTTGTGATACACCCAAAACCACCCAAAAAAATAGGACAGCCCAGGTATCCCTGTCCTTCTTCATATATACCCATACAAGTACAAAAGGAAGGAAATTACACATGTGAAGAGGGATATCGTGAGCTACGTCAAAAGTGCCGGTATACATATTCAGCGGAATCTTCATCAGTTGAGAAATGGACATCATTACCGCAAGAACCAACAACACCTTCCGCTGCTTTTCAGTGCTTCGTGTTTTCATAAACGGGATGAACCAGATGCAAAAGCCCAGGAATAGCAGGAGCACCACAAAATGCTCTGTAGAGTAAGACGAAAACAAATACGTTGTATCAAAAAAAGTGTTCAACTCTTCCGGATTATTGGCTTTTTGTTGAGTTCGACTAAGAAATGATACTGATAATACGTTTTCTGATGCCCTTTTTAAAAACAAAAAAGCCTGACCCGCTTTTTGAATCATGCGAACCTTCTTATACTGATTATTTCTATTGACTCTACTAACAAGACTAGCAGGTATTAAAGTGATTGAAGAGCACGGATAAGCCAGACATTATATAGATTCGATCAAGACTTTATGTTAATAAAAGATTCCATTCGTAATCGAATGGAATCTTTTATTCATAGGCTATATCTACTTTATCTATTCAAACTCTATGATATCAGCGGTAATAGAAACCGATGCTTTTGTATAAACCATAAAGTTCGTCGTGTTGCAGTCATATTGGATGTTAATAAGCGCAAGTGTCCTCCCTTCGATCGCTTCTCCTTGTTTCTCGAAGTTATCCCAAAGCGATTCACGAGCTTCTTTATATAACATTTTATTTCCATCAAGAGGAATTATACCTGCGGAATTAGTGGCAACACCCCATGAATAACTGGCTCCAAATAAATACGATGTTTCAGAGGTGCCCGTCACATTTTTAGCCACAATAGTATAGTTTCCTTCTTTTAGCTGAACCTCGGTACTATTAGAGGCCACAAACATACCTGCGTTTCCACAGCCGGTAAGCAGAAATGCCACGGCCGTTAGAATGATAAATGTATAAGATTTCATATTGATAAGATTATTTTTGATTGGATTGTTGTTTTATTAGTTGTACTTCTTGGTTAAAAAAGTCCTGTAAGCGACGAGTGCCGTAGCGGGTTGCAATACGGTCGCGCGTCATAAGTGTGAGAAAGAATTCAAGCGGTCCAAATCGTTGCTCTGGAAGAAAAATCTTTGCTGTTTTTAGTATCAATGACCTGATCCAGCCCGGAAGCTCAACAATATTAGCCGGTTTATTCCAAGCGCATAAAGCCATTTCTGCTATCTCATTTTGAGTAAGGATATCTGGTCCGCCAACCGCTATTTCTTTTTCTTTCTGAGCAATAGCCCGTATACACACTTCCGCGAGGTCAGCACCGTGGATAGGATTTAGCTTTGAATCTCCATTCCCAAATAACAAAACCCTGCCTTTCTCAGCCATGTATAACACATCCCGCAGATCAGGAAAGAACCCATTGGGTCGTATGATGGTATATTCTAATCCCGAAGCTTTAAGGGCTTCCACAAAACGTTCTTTTGCTTCAGTGAACTTAAGATGGCGTAGTATGTCTCCGTCTAATACCGACACATATATAAATTTCCTAACCCCGGCTCGTTCTGCTTCCTGCAACACGTTCACATTTGCCTGGTAATCGATATCCATATAGGTAAACCCATCATTTTGTCGGGTGAAGCCAACGGTTGATATCACAGTTTCGACATCTTTAAAAACACCCCTCAGGGTTTCAGGACGGGTTACTTCGACCTGCACGATCTTGATGTTTGCAAGATTCAGGTCCTTCAACTTTTCCGGAGATCGAACCAAAGCTATAGCTGGTATCTTCCAGTTATTGAGTTCTTCAAGTATATATTTGCCGAGATAGCCACTGGCTCCGGCAATTAAGATTTTTGTCATGGTGCCTGTTTTTGAATGCGGAGCCAATATCAGCACGATTGATATACCAATCGTGCAGAATGATATTTTCGGCACTTTTGATGAAATCCCGGACTTTTTAGAACAATGAAAAGGCTCGTAGCAACAGAATGAGAAGAGCGAGGAATAGGAAATGAAGATTCTGTTGAAAATCAATACTCAGTGAAGGCTTAATCAAGTCTCTTAACACGATTACCGGCTACAGGAAAGCTTTTAAGCGGTTTGAGCTCGAAATAACCTTACGTTCTTTTTTTGTGAACACTGATCCCAGCATATAAAGTTGAGACATTCGCTCCATTCATATCCCTGCCTGCGCAGGAATGACTTTGCTTTAACAACCGAAATAACTCTAAACGCTCCCCCATTGGTCATTCCCGGGAAAGCGGGAATCATATTGTTGAACGAGTTAAGGTTTTTTTAATGCGTTTTCTCAACCGGTAAACGCGTTCTCCTACTGATGCTTCTTCAGCCATTTACGAGGTGTAGTACCTGTTTTCTTTTTGAAGTAATCATTGAATGTAGATTTAGAATTAAATCCACTTTCAAAAGCTAAACCCAGTAATGTAAAATTCTTATTAGCAGAGTCCAGCGCCTTCTGCTTAAAACACTCCAGCCGGAAATTATTAACATAATCGTTGAAGCTTACCCCAACCTGATCGTTCAGCATCCATGATAGTTTATTTGGGTGAAGTTCAGCTTCCGCAGCCAGAGTTCTCAAAGTTAACCCCGTATCAAGGTAGCGTTCATCTTGTTGCATTAACTGATCGAGTTTTTTTAGAGCCATTTCGATCTCTGCAGGCTGCATCAATATTCTGGTATCAACCTCAATATTGCGCTGCGCACTTCCGTTACTCAGCTCTGGCCTTGATCGTTTATTGGGTAACCGGGATGCTTCGAATGTATTTTTGACCAACTCTTTAAAACCATCGGTCTCCCGAATTTTGTCAAGAAATGGGCGGCTTAGGAAGTTTGCAAACTGACCTCTTTTTCCAACAACAGCATGCTGAAGAAGGTCCAGTGCCTTTTCTTTGGCCCCGAACTCTGCGTATAATAATAAAGGCCAGGGCATAATTGAAACGCCTTCTTCTCGAGCAACCTCATCAATTTCCTCAATACTGATGGCATGACCGGCGGGATGATTAGTTAGTGTGTACAGCATCCTAACTGATTTCGGAGATACTGCCAATGCTGTATTTCCTAAATAAGCCTCCAACTCCTCCTTTCGCTTTAATTTGACCAGGCAGAGTTGCTTCAAGGCAATGGCATGCGTAAAAGCCGGATCTATATGAAGTGCTGCTTCTGTGCTTACAAGAGCCGATTCATACTCTTTCTGTAAATAATGAATATTTGCTTTGGTGAAATGGTGGTTGGGCGAAAGTGGATCCAGCTGAAGGATATGTTTGGTATGATCCAGGGCTTCATCGAACCAGCCAATGGCCGTATATAATTCAGCTAACCCTTCCTCGGCTTCCGTATAAGATGGATTTAAGGCCATGGACCTCAGATATAGCTTTTCTGCTTCCCGGTAATTCCAGTGACCCCAAAATTCAAGTGTTGCTTTGCTGTAGTATCCCAGAAATGACTCATCATCAATTTCGAATCCCCGATCTATATAATCAGCAGCAAGATCAAGAGAGTCTATATTTGGGGTCCAGGATCCAAACATGGAATGGCAGTAACCCGCTCCAAAATAGGGCCAGGAAAAATCCGGGTCCATCTCAATGCATTGCGGATAAAACTTCATCGCATTTCCAATGCCTTCACGGTCCCAGCGCAAGTGATTATATCGCGCCTTTAAATATAGATTATAGGCCTGAATATTCTGCGTGGGTACGTCCACCAGGCGTTCACCGATTTCCAGGTGTCCAAAATTTTCCCTTATCTGTTCCGCGATAGCTAAGCTAATCTCATCCTGAAGCTCAAAGATATCCTCAATATCCCGATCAAAGCGACCCGACCATATTTGAAATCCATCGGTTGTTTGTATCAGCTGAGCTGAAATACGGACTTTCTTCTTTGACTTACGAACACTGCCCTCCAATACCGTAGACACACCCAACTGATTACCAATATGCCGTACATCCATCTGCTTTCCTTTGAATGCAAACGAAGACGTTCTCGCCGTCACCTTTAAGCCCTGAATCCGGGTCAATGCATTGATGATATCTTCGGTGATGCCATCACTGAAATATTCATTTTCAGGATCTGAACTGAGGTTCAGAAATGGCAGAATAGCTATGGATTTATTATCGATCAAAAATAAAGCAGAGATTTGAGTACTACCCGTAATTCATATAACAGGAAGAAGATATAAAAACACGGCAATAAAGGAACAGAAATGAAAAAGTTAGACTATAGTTGCCATTTATATCTTTCACAGCAACTCGAACAAGGGAAGCCATCCCTTTTTATTTCTCATTAGCTTACCACCTTTTATAATCCGCCTCTACTTGATGCTTAGCCACCGTTGAGCATCCGAGAACAGAGTTCTGGTTTGAGGACAAAGCCGAATACTATAACCTATGGTATCAAATCACCAAGCACCTCCGCTCTCAGTTTAATCCCATCAATTATTCCAATCGATATTGAAGTCCATTCGGCCTTAGAAAAAAAAGTGTTAAGAAGATGACGAAATGAAGCGTGAAGAAACCCCGAGCCTTCGGGGCGCATGGAACTTGATCTACAGGCAAGCCCGGCCAAGGAGCATTGATTTCTTTTAGCGAAATGCAGCCATCTTTAGCTCTTTTTTTGCAGCCGAGAGCTTTTGGTTCTTTTGTCGGTACAAAAGAACAAGGAAAACCATGACAGGCAACCAAGTCCTTTCCGGCACGAGAAGCCGGAGCTTCCGGAACAGCATTGCGAAGAAGGACCTTCGCAACAAGGTAAAATCATGGGAATAAAGGAATAGAAAAGAAAACTTAAGACGATAGGTCCCTTTTGTAACCTTTAGGGCAGCAACGTCCAAAATTTCATCAATACGTCCGCCATTTCATTTCAGGACGATTGACCTGCTATTCCTTACGATCATTGATCTGTCGATTCGGTAAAGTGGATTTTTTAAGATCGAATCTATCGACAAACATCAAATCATTCATTTAACTATTTAACATTCAGAACAATGAAAAACCTACTCATTTTTGTTTTTACACTGGCCTCATTTAGCGCTTTTGCTCAAACCAGCTCACCGGAGGGTAAAGAAACTGAAGTCACCCATAAGTGGAGGGTAAGTATACCTTATATCGTTCCCGATGAGATTATCTATGGTTATGGCAAGCGTACAAGTATTCAAATGGTTGAGTTTCATGTAAAACGCAACCTGGATAACAAGAACATCATTGGAGTGAAGTTCGCTACATGGCGATTATTTCAACCCATGGGAATCACCTGGTGGGATGGGGTTGTCGATAAGATAGAGTCTGGGAGTGACTATTACGATGGATATTTAAGGGAAACAGGAATTGGTATTACGTACCAACACATGCTTTGGAAAGGGCTTTTTGGGTCTATTGAAGTGCTGCCACAGATTCAAACCTATACCGATCTGGATGGTAATAAAATTAGAAATGGTTTTAAATTGTATAACTCATATCACTTAGGCTACCATTTCACGGTCGGTAAGAAAAAACGATTTTTTATAGAACCTCAGGTTCATGTCAACCAATGGATGTTTGACAACAACTCTCCTGCAGGTTTTAAGGAGTTCGATGATAAATATGGAAACGTCTTTCTTTTTGAGCCAAACATTTACTTAGGGTGGAATTTTTAAAGTTTAGCTGCCTCGTAACAGCGATGGGATACGCCAAAAAACATAAATCCACTAAGGAATACTGATAACTGATACTATGTTTAGATCAAAAAAAGGAAAGAAAGAAATACTCCGGCTCTACGACAAAAAACTGGAAAGCCTTAATCTCGATTTTGAGTACTTAACGGTACAAACCAGCTTTGGACAGACCAATGTTATCGTTACCGGGGATAGCGAAAATACTCCGATTATACTTGTCCATGGTTCAAACGGGTGTGCCCCTATTGCTCTTGAGACCTATGCTAATCTGCATAAAACCTTCAGAGTATATGCGGTGGATGTTCTGGCTCAACCCAATAAAAGTGCCGAGACCCGCCTGAGTATGAAAGATGATTCCTATGGAAAATGGATGAATGAAATCATTACTGAGCTTAAGATTGAGTCCGTGACGATGGCAGGATTCTCTTTTGGGGGATTGATCATTCTTAAAACCCTGGAATTCGATGAGAGCAACATCAAAGAAGTATACTTATCGGCACCGGCATATATCGTAAATGGGAACCCATTGATGGCCATTTTCAAAGTGTTCATCCCGATGAAGAGGTACATGAAAACTGAAAAAGTTAAGTATGTTGAGAAGTTTCTTTCCCAGCTGTTCACTGACCGGGATGAGTTTGCTATCGAATTTCTGTCTAAGGTTTTTCTGGAATTTGAAATGGACTTTTCCCCGGTTCCCGTCATAGATGATGAAAAAGCCGGGAAAATCACAACACCCATTACCCTTTTCGCAGCTCAGAACGACATCATGTTTCCGGGAAATAAGATGATACAACGGGCAGAAAAGATATTTCCGTCCCTTAGAAAAAGTATGCTTTTGGAACATTCAAAGCATGTACAAAACCAGGAACAGAATGAAATGATTGAACGGGAGATCATGAGAACGAGAGCAATGGATACAACAAAAAGAACCCGAAAAGACTACTCAGGTTATTCTGAACCGGCTTAGTCTCAAGAAGATTTTAGTTTCATAGAGGAGTTTATCGAAAATATTATGCATTTTAAATTTCCTCTATGAATAAAGTTAAATCAAAGAAGTCAAAATACATCATCAGGTTCCTCCTTTTTACAGGAACAATCGTCTCCCTATTCTTTGTGCCCTGGCTGTTGGTTAAGGCCTGGATCTTACCACTGCCAAATACTGTACAGGAACAGCTGGATGAAGCTATTGACCATGGTTTTGATGGAATAGTCGTCTATATCGATCAGGGAGCTAACCCTCCTCAGTATCTCGCTTCCGGCTGGCATGACCGTGAAGCTGAGATACCTGCCAAACCCCAAGCCTTATTTAAGATTGCCAGCATCAGCAAGCTCTACGATGCTGTGGCCGTCACCAAACTGGTAAATGACAGGCGCCTTTCTTTGGATAAAACCATCGCTGATTATCTGCCTGAATTGGTGGGAAGAATCGAAAACGCTGACAAAATCACCCTACGATTAATGTTACAGCACAGAAGTGGTATCCCCAATTACACGGATGCTCCTGATTTCTGGGCTGCACCTACCGAAACCTATGAAGAAAGCCTCGCATTAATAGCTGATATGCCGGCCAATTTTGAACCCGGTGAAGACTACGAATACTGCAATACCAACTACCTTCTGATCAATAAGATCATGGATGATGAACTGGGTTACCCTAACTTTCAATTCATCCGGCAAGAAATTCTGGATCCGCTAAGTCTTGACAATACCTACCGCTCGGTGACTGATGTAAAAATGGAGGATGTAATGGGTGGTTATCACGTAGGATATCCCCATAATTTAAAAACAAACGATTATGGCATGCATGCTACAGCAGAGGATGTGGGAATTTTCCTGAGAGCATTGAATGATGGCTCTGTTTTTGAGGAAGAAGAAGAAGAAGAAGAATTATATGCTTCCGTTTATGAGTATGAACATGCAGGCTGGGTGCCGGGATACCAAAGTTTTGCACATTATCATAAATACCTTGATGCAGTTGTTGTAGCCTTTTACAGTACGACTGATCCTGAACTGTACTATTGGAATTTGTCAGAGATTATTAATAACAGAATAGTCAAAATACTGGAGAGACAATAAAGTAAGAGCGTGAGAATTACCAATACCCAGCTAATTCAAAAATCTCAATAGAACCTAGCTCACTTAATTCCAGTATACTTTTGCCCGACTTCTCCATCGCTTTGCGAACCATATAATTACCAGTGCGGTAGCCTATAAATTTCCGTCCGTCAGGGTGCTCCCCGGAAACCCAATGACTATAATCCGCATCTTTGGGCAGTTCCAGTATTTCTTCCACCCATTCTCGGGCTTCCTTTGGGTAAGCATTTACTTCGTGGCGAACTCCTGTATATTCCTCCGCAAAAACCACAGCCAATCCTTCATTTATGATTGCGTTGTCAATGCCTTCCTCATGCTCATTTTGGTGAATACTCCATCCCCTTGTAAGATGATGAAATTCATGAAATATCAGAGTTTTCATTCCATCTTTTACGGCCTGCAATATTCCCCTGGGATAAACGTCTGAAATTAATACCACTATTTTCCCCACAGGGTCATGTTCACTGGTCCAGCCGGTTACGCCATCTACCGTCTGTAGATCACGGTCAGTAACTTGCACTTTAATGATCACACTATCCGGTATATTCTCAAGAATTGTAGCAACCTCTTTGACCTGACTTCTAATAACTTGTTGTATCACCGTTTTCTCAGCATACGTTAGGGCATCGCCACTTTCCTCAAAATGAACCTTTATTTTTAAAGTTCGGTCCTTCGTCTGACTTAAAACCGGGTAGGTTGTAAAAGTCAGGATCGTTAATATCATAAATACAAACCAGGATGTACGATTAAAAATCTTCACAGGAATGTTCATGCTTTGCTCCCTTTGATCATCAACCACATACAAAGGGTTACTTCACCCACCGCTGCGGATATACCAACGATCCATCCAAAAAGAACCTTGTGTTCAGGATATAAAATAAACCCAAAGCTTTCGATCAAGTAACCGAATGAGGTGCCGATTATGAGGATGCCCAGAAGTGTTGGGAAATGCCCCGATTTTATTATCAAATAGCCCAACAGGTAACAGTGAATCCCAAAAGCTACTCCCGCCAGAATATATCCCAGATGATGGGCTTCCAAAAAAAACAGGGATAATTCACTTAGTTGAACCTGTGAAAATTGACTGGCAAGACCATCACTTTCCAACACCTTTAATGCGGCTGCATGATTAAGCAGATTTGCAGTTGCTACTCCCGGATGCGCAATCAACCGGAAACATGCCATGGTCAATGCGAGGGGTTTATTCACTGATTTCAACAAGATGTATAGCAATACTGAAATCGCGATATCTGTGGAAAAAGCGATCAGGTCTGTAACCAATCCCCATTCGAATAATGCTGAATTAGCCAGAATATTATTGGCAGTGGCGATCGCATCGCCGGCAATAATTACGGATTCTCTTGCTACACCCTGAGCGAAACCCGCACAAAATATTACGATCAAATAAAGCACTCCGGTAATTCTTCCGATTTTCTTTTCATTATACATGAGAGGTTCCTCCTTTAATATCCAATATGATATTTCCTTGTTTATGACCTGATTCTGCATGTTTATGAGCCTCCTTGATTTCTTCCATGCTGTAGGTTTTTTCAATGACCGCCTTCAGCTTTTTTGATTTAAGCAGGTCTTTGATTTCATCCAATAGTTCCTGGGATTCTTTTGTGACTCCCGTATATACCTTATGACCTTTTCGGAATGCGCTCATCATCATTGCCTGCATCAATCCAAGATTGAACGCAGTTGAGATGAAGTAACCCTCTGAGCTTAATAATGGCTTAATAACCCTATAGCTCAGGTTTCCTACGGTATCAAAAATGACATCATATTGGCCGGGATGGTTGATGAGTTTCTCTTTTTTATAATCAATAACCTGATCTGCACCTATCTGGTGCACTAATTTTACATTCCGGGTGCTGCATACCCCGGTAACGGTAGCACCGTAAGCTTTGGCTATCTGGACAGCATAACTACCCACGCTTCCTGATGCCCCGTTTACTAATACCCGATCTCCGCTTTTGAGTCCCCCTTGTTTCAGAAAGAACAATGCGGTCATCGCCCCAGTTGGAATGGCTGCCAATGATTCATTTTCGATATCCCTGTCAGCCATGGAGATCACACCATCTTCACTCAATACGATATATTCGGAGTGAGCTCCGGTCTTCATTCCCGTACTTCCAAAAATTTTATCGCCCGGCTTAAATCGTGTTACACTCACTCCTGTTTCAATGACCTCCCCATAAAATTCCTGCCCTAAAACCTTCTTTTTTGGGGTGAATAGTCCATTCATAAAACGAACTATCACAGGGTCCGCTTTTCTCAGGTGCCAGTCTGCAGCCGTAACGGAACTGCTTATGACTTTTATTAATAGTTCATTTCCAGAAGGTTCAGGGCTGCTGGTCTTGATCAACTTCAGAACATCCGGGCTTCCGTAGCTGTCATATATAATTGATTTCATAGTTTTCCTCTTATTTTAGGATTCGTAAGCAATGACCGTTTATTCAGAAATCGAAGAGATCTTCGTAAGATCGTTGCCCGTTAGTAAGGTTAGATTTTGTGTGATCTTCGATATTTCCCAATCCCACCATCTCAGCTTTAGCAATTCATCGATTTTTTCCTTGGGGAATCTATATTTGATTAATTGCGACGGATTTCCACCTACTATGCTGTAGGGTTCCACATCATTCACTACGGTAGCATTAGTAGCAATGATCGCTCCATCTCCAATGTTAATACCTGCAGTAATAGTAGCGTTATGACCAATCCAGACATCATTACCGATAACGGTATCCCCTTTATATGGATAGACTTTGTTCTCCATAGCATCCTCCCACCCATTACTGAAAATGGCAAACGGGTACGTTGAAATAGCATCTGTCAGATGATTGGCCCCATTCATGATGAATGATACTCCCGAGGCGATCATGCAAAATTTACCGATCTTCAGTTTATCGCCGGTGAAATCGAAATGATATTTCACGTTCCGCATGAAGTTCTGAACATCTTCCAGGTCATCGTAATAGGTATATTCGCCTACTTCAATACCAGGATGGTCTATAAGATTCTTCAAAAAACACAGCTTCTTATGGTGTGCTAAAGGAAATAAAGTGTCTTTATCGGGACCGTACATACATAGAGAGTTAATTTCTGTTATCTACGGTGATAAGATGGGACGATAACTTCCACGAATCGTTCGGATATACCTATTCGAACTTTTTTATACATCCGAACTTCAGGATCAGGTGTTAAATTCAGACACCATTGCTTTAATTAGTGAATAAGGGAAGAATAATCCGCCTAACCTTACTCAGAGTCCCCGAATAAGTAGTTACTGCTGTTCTTTCAGCCAACGAAGAGGAGTCAGGCCGGTGCTTTTTTTAAAGTAATCATTAAAGGTGGTTTTTGAATTGAAACCACATTCAAAGGCAATGCCCAGTAAAGTCAGGTTTTGGTTCTCTGGTAGCACAGCGATCTTTTTAAAATGTTCCAGCCGGTAAGAGTTGATGAAATGATTAAAATTCGCTCTTTTATCCTGATTGATTAACCAGGAAAGTTTATTGGAACTGGTATTCAGATGATCCGCCAGATTGGTAAGAGAAAGAGTTGGATCAAGATATAATTGGTCCACCTCCATGCTTTTATCCAGGGCTTGGATGAGTTTCTCATGTTCTTTCTCATCTGTAATTAAGGGTCTTGTATCAGATGAGTCTTCATAGACCTCACTTAATAATGGGAATTCTTGGGGAAGGAACTCCTTAAGATTTTTATACTCTTCCCGGGACCTCAGTTTTGTTAAAAAGGGATCGTAGTTAAAGCAGATATATTTTCCATGCTTTTGATTCAGCCCCTCCTCCAACATTTCAAAAGCCTCATCATAATTTTCTTCCAGCGTTAGAAAATATAACCGCCAGGGATGAATGTTCTCATCAGCCAGGAATGGCTGCTCATAATCTGAAATGGGTTGATGGTGGTACAGCCGATAAAGAGTGGTATAGTAATTCATAAAAGGTAACTCGCTATACTCTTCCAGTATCTCCTCAAGCTCGGGCTTGTTATCTGTCAAAATCAATGCGGCAGCTTTTAACTGTACAGCAAATATCCATTTAGGATCTTGCCTCAACACCTTATTCATTTGTTGAATGGCTTTCTCAAAATCTCCGGAAAAGTATAAGATGTTTCCCTTCATAAAAGTATGATTAACAGAAAGAGGATTGATCTCCAGAGCACGCTCAATATGGATCATGGCTTCATCAAATTGCCCCACCATGATATACATGCCTGCAATTGCCTCTATGGCTTCGGCATTATTCGGGTTCAGCTTAAGAGAGTTTTTGAAATGATCAATTGCGCTCCTGTGGTCCCATTCAATCATCATATCTGTTGACGCCTTAGCTAAATGATAATCTAAAGAGTCACTGTTCACTTGCACGGCTTTTTCAAGGTACTTATAGACTTCAGATCTGGCTTCTTCTCCCGAGCTCCAAAAAAGCATATAGGTATAACAGAGTACAATCCCATAATAGGCCCTGAATAATTCCGGGTCTAACTGAATGGCCTTTCGATAGTGCTCTATGGCTCTTAGTAAAGCATCGTTTGTCCATTTTAGTTGTTCATACCGACCTTTCAGATAATAGTCATAGGCATCAAAATTACTGGAATCGGCAGAAACCAGTGACGGTTGCAATTCAATGTGTCCAAAATTCTCCCTGATTTTATCTGCCACCAGTAAACTGATCTCATCCTGAAGCTTAAAGATATCCTCAAGCTGGCGATCGAATTTCATACTCCACATCTGAAATCCGTCACTCGAACGCACCAACCGAACCGATATCCTCACATCCTTTCCAGATTTTCTGACACTTCCCTCCAGAATGGTGGCTACTCCAAGTTGCTTACCTATCGCCCGGACATCTAAATGCTTGCCTTTAAACATAAAACTTGATGTCCTTGCTATAACCTTTAATCCCTTCGTTTTGGACAAAGCCAGGATAATTTCCTCCGTAATTCCATCACTGAAATATTCATTGTCCTTATCCGGACTTAAATTGATAAAGGGTAATATTGCAACCGATTTGTCAGTCATTAGAACTTTAGACACACCATTAGAGATTACAAGGGGGATTATAATAGGTAATCAGGTATTAACTAGCCAATAACGGAAATTGACCGGGAAAGATTTAAAGTGGAATGAATGGGCATGAGTTCGAATCTATACATTCGGACGATGTAAGCATTTACTGTTCTCATATTTCGATTGAAATCTTAAATCAACCAGAAAATTTCATGAGAACGCACTTAATCCCATTCATCTTATTTATCACTTCACTTCTATACAGTTCTCCACTCGTAGCTCAGGACCAGGTCTTAATCGTAGTAACCAATAATACAGAGGTTCAGGTAACGATCGATGGAAAAGATTCTACCATAGCCGGCGGATACACCCTTTCAGAAGTAACTCAAGCCTACGATGTATTCATCAAAAGTGGATTGACGGTGGACTTCATGAGTCCGAATGGTGGAAAAACCCAGTATGAACCTGAAGAAAAGTTCAGTGACCTCGATAAAGCATTCATTAATAACCCTGAAATAATGGACCAGCTAAAGAATACCCTCTCTCCTGACCAGGTTAATGCCAGTGGCTACGATGCCATTTACTTCGCAGGAGGTAAAACACTATGGGATTTCCCTGTCAGTAGCGAGCTTGCGACACTCACAGCTTCTATTTATGAACAAGGCGGAGTGGTTGGTGCCATTTGTCATGGACCAGCTGCGCTTTTAAACGTCAGGCTATCCAACGGGGATCGCTTAATCGAAGGTAAATACATCAGCTCATTTACGAATATGGAAGAGCAGTTGTTTTCGAAGGCTGCGGAATTTTATCCATTTATGTTACAAGATGAATTGACCCATTCAGGTGCAAAGTTTCAGGAAGCGCCGCCTCTTTTTGATCAGTCTGTAGTAGATGAACGTCTGGTTACAGGTCAAAATCCTCTTTCCACCTATTCAGTTGCAGAAAAAATGGTGGAATTAATGGGCAAAACACCTCCAAAACGACCTTGGGATCAAGTCAGTTTCACCGTTGGTATTGTGCAACATGTAGTTCAGGGTAACAGAATCGATGTTCATAATTTCGTTAAGTCGCATGATTCTGATTCACTCTTAGACCAACGGTTACTCTCTGAACTAAGTATTTATGGCAGCCGTGGCTACATGGGGGAAGAAGTCCAAAACAAAGGGATTCAATTGCTTGAAATCGCTTCAAAATTGATACCAAACAATCCCCAAATCCTGGAGGAGTTGGCAAGGAACCATTACAAGAATGGTGATATAAAAAAAGCAAAAAGGTACTTGTCAGAAAGTTTAAAGATCGACCCGGATTCAGAAACTGCCAATGAACTTAAAAATGAGATGGAATAATAAATCTCTTCGGCGATACCTCAACATGTACACTATCAATCTACAATTGTGGAACAATGTTTGGAATTCATACTACTGAGATTGCAAATAACCTCAATTCTCGATTTGATCGCCTTATTAGACTCATGAACTGACATCTTTTGATCACTATTTATTACCCGTTATTGCAAATGACGCTAATCAGATCTGATACCTAAGAATATTTCTGAAGATGAAAGAAACATTATTTGAATTATCCCGAAGTACTGTAGCCCTATATATCAGGTCCATTAAGTTCGATTAGAATACTTGTCAATCCTCGAATCAATAAGATTTATATATCCTATAACCACATAGCAGATTTTTATGAACCTTCTCGAAATCAAACATCTATCCAAAACATATCCCAATGGTACAACAGCTCTGAACGATGTTTCACTGACTATTAATAATGGCATGTTTGGACTTTTAGGAGCAAATGGAGCCGGTAAATCATCGCTCATGCGAACCATCGCCACCCTCCAATCTCCATCATCAGGCACAATATTTTTTAATGGAGAAGACATCCACGATAACCCGGATATAGTTCGTAAGGTGTTGGGCTACCTCCCTCAGGAATTTGGTGTTTACCCTAAGTCATCGGCCATTGAATTACTCCACCATATCGGTGTAATGAAGGGATTACTGGACAAAGAAAAGCGCAGCCGTCAAATTGAAAACCTGCTGCATCAAACCAATTTATGGGAGCACCGAAAGAAATATGTAGATACTTATTCAGGGGGTATGCGTCAGCGTTTTGGAATTGCACAGGCACTGCTTGGTGATCCTCAAATTATTATAGTAGATGAACCCACTGCGGGATTAGATCCCGAAGAACGTCATCGTTTCCTGAACCTGCTTAGCAGGATTGGGGAGAATATTATTGTAATCCTGTCGACCCACATTGTCGCTGACATTTACAATCTGTGCTCTAATATGGCAGTTTTGGATCGCGGACAATTAGTTGTTCATGGAAGTCCGGCAGCACTGGTGGAAACATTGGAAGGAAAAATCTGGCGAAAAACTATCTCAGCTGATGATCTATTGCAATACCGTAAAGATCATGAAGTGATCTCAACCCGACTTACCGCAGGAAAAACCCAAATTCATGTAAAAACGGACAGTTCCCCCGGCACTGACTTTGACCCCGTCACACCTACCCTTGAAGATTATTATTTCTCCATAGTTTCGAACTCCGAACCACAAACGGTGGGGCTATGATGATTGCATCCTTACTCAAATTCGAGATCATATATCAGCGAAAGTTTTGGGCTCTTCCTGTTGCCATGATTCTGTTCTTTCTCACCGGCTTTCAGATTGGTGGACAAGGATTTGCACCGGATATGATCAACTTCAATGCACCATACCAGATCAGCTATTACACATCTGTTTTTACTCTTGGGTCAGTCTTTGCCATCATGTTCTTTGCTATTAATGGGATCTTGCGCGATTCCACCTATCGCATGCAAGAAATTATGTTTAGTACCGGAATTCAAAAACATCATTTTTTTCTGAGTCGGTTTGGTGGCGTGTTTTTCTTCAGTCTCTTATCAGTAAGCATGTTACTGCCGGGTATGATGACCGGCACTCTGATCGTTGATATGGACCCTGAAAGATTGGCTCCCTTTACACCCTTCCCCTATTTCTGGAACTGGCTGGTATTTGTATTACCTAATGTTTTAATCTGTACCGGATTTATCTTTTCTGTAGGACTTCTCACTAAGAGCAGAATGTCGATCTATGCCTCTGCTGTTCTGATATATGTCTTTTACTTTGTCTCCTCGTTTTACTTCAATTCCCCGATACTTGCTGACTCAACCCCTACGCACACAGACAACATGATGCTTGCGGCGCTGGCAGATCCGTTTGGCATATCGGCCTTCATGGAGCAAAGTCAATACCTGACCCCACTGCAGAAGAATGAAGTATTGGTATCTCTAAGTGGAAACTTTCTTCTCAACCGATTGCTTTGGATCTCAATCACGGTAGCTATTTTAGGTGGAGCTTATCAAGTGTTCTCTTTCAGGGATCTTCAAAGGAAAAATCAAAAATCTACATTAACCAATGAATCTTTGAATGAGGGAAATCAAACAGAAACGCCCTATCTGGCATTTATTGTAACGGTACAAACCGGCGAGAAGGCTTTTTGGCAAAGTTTTATATCTCAGAGTAAAATCGGAATTAAGCAATTATTCAAGAGTCTTCCTTTTCAGGTTATTAACGTATTGATGATACTAATCATGAGCTCCGAATTTTATTCAACACTCGTAGAAGGTGGCAGCTATTCTGAAAGCTTATATCCGGTAACGTCTATTCTTGCAGAACTCAACACGACTGCTATTTTTATTTTTGGGGTTTTATTGATCATCTTTTTCAGTGGCGAATGGGGCTGGAAAGAACGCACTGAGAACATGCATTTGATACTCGACGCTACTCCCACATCCAATGCCTCCTTCTTCTGGTCAAAAGTCTCGGTATTGATGTGTATCCCGCTGCTTTTGATAACCCTGGAGATCCTGATTGCAATTGCTTTTCAGTTAATAATGGATCACCCGGAGATAGATGTTAGCAGATACCTATCCCTATATTATTATCAGGGTACACCGCTCATTTTTTACCTGCTGGTTGCTTTGTTTATACAGGGGCTGTCACCAGGCAAATACGTAGGGATGGGACTCACAGGATTGATAGTTGCCGTATTTGGAACGTCTCTGGCAGGAAATCTCGGGATAGAACATCCTCTTTTGAGAATTGGTGCTATGCCACCGGTAACCTTTTCTGACATGGCCGGTGTAAGTAACAATACTTTTGGTTTTTATCTGCTATCCACACATTGGCTTATTTTGGGATTGATCCTTTCATTGATTGGCCAACATCTACGGCGCAGAGGCATCTCTGATGGTTTCTTTACTTATGTTAAGCGAGTATTCAAAGGATGGTCAACCTATCATCTAACGGTAGTGATCGTTTTGGGTTTGGCCTTCTTCACTACCTCAGGTATGATCTATTACAAGACAAACATCGAATCTGAATATGTCTCTACTGAGGAAACGCTGGACCGCTGGGCAGATTATGAAAAACAGTACAAGCATTTTGATCAGGAAGAGTGGTTGTACCCGATAGCTATCAAAACAGATTTAGCTCTTTATCCCAATGAAAACAGGTATGATGTGGAAGCCACATTTACTTTGGAAAATAAGAGCAAAACAACTGTAAACCGCGCTCTGATTATTGAAAAGAAACCGATCACCAACATACAACTCGAGCGTTCAATTATAGTTAGGATTGATTCTACTCTTGGGATCTACGAATTCAAATTCGATACGCCTGTATTACCCGGACAATCTGTTGATCTGACATTTTCAGCTACTAATGAGGGCAAAGGCTTGTTTTCAGGTAATGATATCGTCGAAAATGGAAGTTATATCCATTTGCGTGATTTCAGCCCTTATCTCGGGTACTCTGAAAGTCTTGAAATTCAAGACAACAACGAACGTAGAAAACGTGGACTACCGAAGCGTACTATCGAAAAACCATCGGATGCCGATTTTGAATTGATGGAATCCGGTTTTGGCCGCATCGATTTTGAAACAATACTTTCTGTTCCTGACAGCCAAATAGGAATCTCAGTCGGAAATCTCCATGCAGCATGGACCGAGAAGGACAGAAACTATTACCATTTCAAAACGCCTTACCCTGTTGCGCCTATCATCACCTATCACTCTGCCAATTATGAAATGGTTCAGGAAAGTTTTAAGGGTATCAGTCTTGAACATTACTACCATACCGGGCATGGTTTCAACAATACAACCATCATGAACAGTATGAAGCAAACGCTGGATTATATGCAGAACGAGTTCGGACCCTATCCACTCGATCATCTTCGCATTGCAGAGCTCCCGTCTTTCTGGGGTTTCGGAGGTTTCGCGGCTGCAGGAACGATCAGCATGGTAGAAGACAATCTCTATTTAGTGGATGAGCGTGATGCGAAAGCTTTTAACCTGGTTGCCAAACGAACAATTCACGAAGTGGCACACCAATGGTGGGGACATCAGCTTAGCACGCAAAGTGTAAGTGGTGGACAGATCTTTGTGGAAGGATTTGCCAAATACACAGAAGGAGTAGTAATGGAAAAACATTATGGAATGCCTTCCCTATTCCAGTTGGGCAAGTCTGCGAATCACACCTATTTTACCGGCCGCTCGTATGCCTCCACTCCAGAGCAACCTCTTTACCTGGAACAAGGTGAACATTATATGTTATATGGTAAAAGCTATCTCGCGATGATGGCGCTAAAAGATCTTATAGGTCAAGAAAAAATAAATAGAGTCTTGAAAACGCTGGTTGAACGACACAAACACGAAGTTGATGCCACTGTAACCACCCCTGAATTCTTAGCCGAATTATATTCAGTGATATCCGAACAACACCAAGAACTAATCAATGACTGGTTCAAAAAGATCATTACTTATGACCTTTCTATTGCTGATGCGGATTATACTAAACTTCCGGAAGGTGGATATGAAGTAACATTTACGGTTGATGCATCCAAATTTGAGTCTATGAATGGCATAGATTCCCCCATACACATGAATGAACCCGTTACCATAGGATATTTTACCACGCATCCGTCTGAGGCTTTGAGCACACAAACACTATCACTTGAGCCACAGACAATCACAAGTGGGAAACACCAATTTACCATTCAAGTTGATAGCCTGCCAAAGTATATAAGTATTGATCCTTACAGTACTCGCCCTGATCTAGTAAGATCAGATAATCATTTCAAATTGAAATAATTACTGAAGACGCTATTATAATGATAAAAAAAAGCCTGACCCGCTTTTAGCGAATCAGGCTTTGGTAAGCTCCCCGGGCTGGATTCGAACCAGCGACCAATTGATTAACAGTCAACTGCTCTGCCACTGAGCTACCGAGGAATATGTGTAGCTTTTTGACTTTATTTACTTCAATAAATAAAAAAGCCCCGTTGAAGGGGCGACAAATATAAAGACATTATCCGCCTACTTTCAACACTTTTCTTCACTTTTTATAGAAAACTTTATGTAGCACCAATCCCGCCGCGGGGGCGGTATAGGTAGGAATTTCTGATTTGGGATTTCTCAGTGCTTCTTCAAATTGAGCCGGCGTCATTTTATTCTGTGCTACACGTACCATTGTTCCGATTAATCGACGTACCATATTCCGTAAAAACCGGTTGGCCCGGATGTGATATTTGATCACTTCTCCCTCCTGATCGAATTCTGAAAGCTGAATTTCACAAAGGGTGGTCATGTTATCCTCGTTGAATTTTGAAAACCCGGCAAAATCAAATTCCCCTTTTAATAAAGCCGCACATTCTTCGAGTTTGGTATAGTCGATGGGTTGATTGAGCTGCCATGAATATCGCTCTTTAAGCGGCATCCATCTTTTTGTGATGGTGTATTCGTACTGCCGGCCGGTGGCATCAAACCGGGCATGGAAGTCATCAGCTACTTCATCAATAGCTATGATTTGAATTTCTTTCCCAATCAGCTTGTTTGCTTTATAAATCAGATCATCAGCATCAACGTCTTCAGGCAGATCTACATGCGCTGTTTGTCCGGTGGCATGAACGCCTGCATCCGTTCTGCCCTGCCCTATTAAATCAATATCGGTTTGAAGGATTGTTGAAAGTGCATCCTCAATCGTCTGTTCAACAGTGGGCGCATTAGGTTGAATCTGCCAGCCGGAAAAATCGGTGCCGTCGTATTCTATTGTTAGTTTATATCGGGGCATATACTATATCTTCTCATTCAATTGTGTGGAAACTATCATATAAAAACACCAAATACCGTATTCAAATTTGGTCTTATTTTTTGCACATTGGAGATGACAAAATTTATAATTACTGAATTAACATTTCATCTATGCGCATTGAATTAGATATTAAGCTCGGTTTTAAAAACGTGATGATCCGCCCCAAACGCTCCACACTCAAATCGCGAGCGGATGTATCGCTGGAACGGACTTTTAAATTCCTGCATGCCGACAAAGGCTGGACGGGCATCCCCGTAATGGCTGCCAACATGGATACTACCGGCACCTTCGAAATGGCCACTGCACTGGCAGAGCATAAAATGTTCACCGCTATTCATAAACATTATTCCATCGACGAATGGAAGGCTTTTTTAGATGCAGCGGATGAGTCTATCACCGAGCATATAGCTGTGAGTACCGGAACCGGATCAGCGGATATGGAAAAACTGGATGAGCTGATGAACCGGTTTCGCCAGCTTCGTTTTATCTGCATTGATGTGGCCAACGGATACTCCGAACACTTCGTGAAGTTTGTAAAGAAGGTAAGGGAGAAATATCCCGATAAGGTAATTATTGCAGGAAATGTGGTTACCGGGGAAATGGTGGAGGAATTGCTTTTAGCTGGTGCTGATATCATCAAAGTGGGTATTGGTCCCGGATCGGTTTGTACTACACGACTCAAAACCGGAGTTGGGTTTCCCCAGCTTTCAGCCATCATCGAATGTGCGGATGCGGCGCATGGATTAGGCGGACAAATTATTTCCGATGGCGGCTGTAAATCCCCCGGCGATGTAGCTAAAGCTTTTGGGGGCGGTGCCGACTTTGTGATGCTCGGCGGGATGTTTTCCGGCCACAAGGAAAGCGGTGGTGAACTGGTTGAGGAAGATGGTGAGAAATTCAAAACCTTTTATGGGATGAGTTCAGAAACAGCCATGGAAAAATACTCCGGTGGTGTAGCTGAGTACCGGGCTTCCGAAGGTAAAACGGTAAAAGTGCCCTATCGCGGGCCGGTGGAAGACACCGTTCAGGATATCCTTGGCGGTGTACGATCTACCTGTACCTATGTTGGCGCTAAAAAACTAAAGGAGCTAACAAAACGCACAACCTTCATCCGGGTTCAGGAGCAGTTGAATGAGATGTTCTCGGAGTAATGTTGTGTGTTAAAGTGTTGACGTGTTTTCGTTTTTGGCACATTCCTGAATCCCAGGGCCAAAAACGTAAACACTTTCACACATACGCACATTAACTTAACAATCGGAAGATGATGGCAAGCTGTCCTGTATGATAAGCGTTGTGTTGCAGCACCAAAAGTGCCTCTCGCAGGAACGAATGATCTGGTCCGCCGGCAACCGGTGCATTTAAACCGTTGGATTCATCCAAAATCAGGTTCATCATTTCATCTCTTTCCCGAAAAAAAGAATCCTTAAGCTGATCCCACTCTTCTTCAGTTTCAGGTTCCTTATCCAGCGGCCAATATTCATCGGGCCATTTCTTGGATTCGTAATATTTGTTTCGGCAATAATCCAGGATATCAAACTGAGCAACCCGGATATGAAAAAATTGCTCATAAAAAGAATATGGCAATCCGGCCGGACGTTTCCCCAGGTCTTCAAATGCAACCTCCTCCAGCAAATCTTCAATCTTCAAAAAAGCTTGTCCGCCTTCCAGCTGCTGTACAATCTGTTCCCTGGTGATCCGGTGTGAATTTACTTCCATATGAGTTTCTTGATTTGGATTCACCCCCTAAATACATGTTATGGGAGAATCATTCAAATAGAAGCGATACCGTAAACGACTCGCTTGCTTACCGGAACACACCTAACCCTCAACGAACATCTTACCATTGGCAACACTCTCTTCCGGTACACAAGCAAAGGGGTTCAGCCCTTCCTTACTTTACCAATCAACCGCGATGCCGTGAACGACTCGCTTGCGTACCGGAACACAACCCACCCCAACCACCATCTTTCCATCGGCCACCCTCTCTTCCAGTAAACAAGCGAAGGGGTTCAGCCCTTCGCTTATGAATCACCCAAAAAAATTACAGATTTATATCCCCTGCAGATTGTTTAATTTCCGTCATTCATTTAAACCTATTTTTATTCCATGAACACGTTTTTAAAGCTGTTGATCTTTTTTGTCATCCTGATAGTGGGATTTGCCGGACTGGCTTTTTATTGGACGTTCTATAAACCACTTCCGGATTATGAGGAAACCATTTCACTTGCCGGAATTTCTGAGGAGGTCCGGATTCATTGGGATGCTTACGGTGTTCCGCATATTTACGCCGGCAACGAAGACGACCTGTATTATGCTTTGGGATACATTCATGCACAGGATCGCTTGTGGCAAATGACGCTCACTCAAATTGCTGCCGAAGGTCGTTTCGCAGAATTTTTTGGGGATGATGAGGAGCTGATTAACCTGGATAAATATCAGCGAACGCTTGGGTTTTGGAAGATAGCACAACAGCTTGTAGATACGCTTGCACAGGAAGAACGAAAAGTACTGAATGCCTACTCACATGGCGTGAACGCTTTTGTGGATAACAATGCCAATCGCTTACCGGTTGAGTTTGCTCTTACCGGAATACAGCCTCTCGACTGGACCCCCGCCCGCTCTTTGGCCGTTAGCCGGCTTATGGGATGGGAATTAAATATGGGCTGGTGGAGTGAAGTCACCTACGGATATCTCCGGGATAAACTTCCGCCCCAACAGTTTGAACAGCTTCAACTGCGCTTTCCGGATTCGGCTCCTACTTCTCTGGATGATGCCGAATCAATGGGTTATAGTACAGCCCTGATGCCTATGCTTCAGCAGGAAATCAAAAAAAGGGAACTCCTCGAGATGGAAGGCACTCATGTTGGAAGCAATGCCTGGGTTATTGATGGTTCCAAATCAGAGACCGGCTACCCCTTGTTGGCCGGTGACCCTCACCTTGGCCTGGATATGCCGGGCAAGTGGTATGAAGTGCACCTGAACCTGAACGGCAAGAACGTATCAGGTGCTACACTGGCCGGAGTTCCGGCCGTTATCATCGGGCAGAATGATCAAATGGCCTGGTCTTTTACCAGTATTATGAGTGACGATACCGACTTTTTTCTCGAACAAATCGATCCCCGGGATCGCGGCCGGTATGTTGCCGATTCTCTGAACGACACCACTGCCTCCTATCGCTCTTTTGATAAAATCAGGGAGATCATCAAAGTAAAAGACGGAGATGACCGGTCTATTGAAATTCGATATACCAAACACGGGCCTGTTATCTCTGATATCTACCCGGTTCAGGAACTCACCGAAGACAAAGTAATAACCATGCAGTGGACCGGTTACGAAATGAGTAACGAAATGCGAACGCTGTACCAAATCAACTGGGCTGAAGATTTTCAGGGCTTCAAAGATGCTTTACCGACTTTTGGTGTGCCCGGCTTAAATCTGATGTATGGTGATGTGGAAGGAAATATTGCCATGTATTCGGTGGCTAAACTCCCTATTCGTACCGGTGATCCCATCACGCTGCGGAAAGGCTGGGACCCGGATCAGGACTGGCAGGGATTCATTCCTCATGAGCAAATGCCTCGACTCATCAACCCTGAAGACGGCTGGATTGCCAATGCCAACAACAAAATCACCACCGACAGTTACCCCTATTACATAGCCACTTTCTGGGAACCCCCTTCACGAATTGAACGAATTGAGCAGGTGTTGACAGCCGATTCCACCCTTGGCTATAATCAATTTCGGGATTTGCAGAATGATTCGTATTCAGCATTTGCTGCAAAACTGACTCCCAAGATTCTGGAGGTCATCAAAAACCAGGATGCCTATAATTTCGATCTTCCCATTTCTTACCTGGAGAACTGGAATTATCAGTACGACCTGAAGTCTACCGCTGCATCCATATTTGATGTGTTTTTTGTCAACTTCACCGAAAATACCCTTAAAGATGATTTCGGCGATGTAGCCTATTCCAATTTCATACACCATGAAAATATTCCGGTTCGTACCATGACTTCTCTCATCGACACCGAAAGTTCTTTTTTCGATGATGTTTCAACCGAAGCAGTGGAGACAAAGGAAGATATGGTTGTGAAAAGCATGCAGGATGCCATCCTGTTTCTGAGCGACTCACTGGGAAGTGAACCATTTGAATGGCGATGGGAACAGCTCCACACATTGATGCTGGAACCGCCTCTTTTATCGCGGGCAGCTGAAGATCCTGAGGCCCCGAATGCTCTAAAACTGATCGTTGATAATGTACTCAGTAAAGGGCCCTACAAAGTTCCGAGTCATGGCATGAGCGTGAACAACGGGCAATATCGATGGAATAATGCCTTTGAGATGATTCTCGGCCCATCCATTCGGCGTATTTCTGATTTATCGGATATGAGCAAAAGCAAAAGCATCCTCCCTACCGGGCAGTCAGGCAACCCATTATCCGACCATTACGGCGACCAGACCGATATGTGGCTGGATGGACAGTATCGCTGGCTGTACCAGGATTCTACTCTCTTTGAAGAGACGGACATCCAAACCATGCGGTTGGTGCCTGTGGAATGATTACAGCTTACAGGTTCTCCCACTATTGTCATCCTGAGCGAAGAGATTTCATCAAGGCCTTGTTGGTTATCGCGAAGGATCTCAACCTCAGACGTGGTAGTCAGTTCATAATATGAGATCCTTCGTGTAAGCTATCCCCGCCTTCGTAATTTACAACGCACTCAGGATGACAATGATGCGGACTAAGATCAAAGGTGATAAATAGTTCAGCCTTCACGTTGCAGAAGCTTGTAACCTCAGTGCATTCACCAATTTTAACAAATCCATCCGCAACAAGAATTTATAAAGCAGCGTATTTCTCCACCGCGTATATTCCGACCTAACCTAATTTAATCCTGCTATGAAACCACGCATATTTTACCTTTTCTCTGCCCTTCTCATTTCTTCCTTTATAACCGCCTCTTGTGTTCAGAAACAAACCGAATTTTCCGTTGATTACGAGAAATTCACTCTGGATAACGGCTTGGAAGTCATTTTTCATAAAGACCATTCAGACCCGGTTGTCGCCGTGGCTTTGACTTTCCATGTTGGGTCTGCCCGTGAAATTGAAGGTCGTACCGGTTTTGCCCACCTCTTTGAACATTTGCTATTCCTGGAATCTGAGAACTTAGGCAAAGGCGGATTGGATAAAATGAGCAGCCGTATTGGCGGGTCTGGGGCAAACGGTTCTACCAGTCGCGACCGCACTAATTATTACCAGACGGTACCTAAAGATGCCCTGGAGAAAATGATTTGGGCAGAAGCCGATAAACTTGGCTACTTCATCAACACCGTGACTGAAGCCGTACTGGCCAAAGAAAAACAGGTGGTAAAAAATGAAAAACGGCAGGGCGTGGACAATGCCCCTTACGGTCATGCAAATTACGTGGTAGGCAAGAATATGTATCCGGCCGAACATCCCTACAACTGGCAGGTAATAGGTTCGTTGGAAGATCTCCAGAACGCTACGCTGCAGGATGTGAAAGATTTCTATAACCGCTGGTATGTTCCCAACAACGCCACTCTTGTCCTAGCCGGAGATTTTGATTCGGAACAAGCCAAAGCCTGGATTCATAAGTATTTTGATGAGATCCCCCGTGGCGAAGAGATCGAACCTTTACCCGATATGCCGGCCAATCTGGATAAAACCAGGAAGAAGTATTACGAGGATAATTTTGCCCGTCTGCCGGAATTGCGACTCGTATGGCCCGGCGTGGATCTATATCACGAGGATGCTTACGCACTCGATATCCTGACTGAACTTCTTGCTGACGGAAAGAACGCGCCTCTTTACAAAGTGTTAGTTGAAGAGCAGGAACTGACTTCCAATGTGTACATGAACAGCGGGAACTCAGAACTTGCCGGGGAGATTGCCTTCATCACCCGTGCGTATCCAAACACTGACCTGGACGATGTTGCCGGAGCCGTGAATGAAGCTTTTATGAGATTTGAGGAAGAAGGATTTTCTCAGGCTGATCTTGACCGTATTAAAGCAGGTATTGAAACGGATTTCTATAACGGACTTTCCAGCGTGTTAGGGAAAGCCTTTCAGCTGGCCCAGTATAATATCTTTGCCGGTGATCCCGGTTACATAAATAAAGACATTCAGAAAACACTCGCCGTCACCAAAGAAGATGTAATGCGGGTATATCAGAAATATATCAAGGGCCAATCTTTTGTAGCCACCAGCTTCGTGCCCCGGGGAGGTTCTGATCTGGCTCTTGAAGGTTCTGAATTGGCTGAAGTTGTGGAAGAAGAGATTGTTCAGAATGGAGAGGGTGAGCGTTTTACCCTGCCCGAAGAAACCACCTATGAAAAAACACCATCCGGTTTCGACCGATCTGTGGAGCCACCCTATGGTGAAAATCCTGATTTGAAAGTGCCGGAAGTATGGGAAACAGAACTTGCAAATGGACTGGATGTATATGGCATCGAGAATTATGAACTGCCTTTGGTTGAATTTGAGATCTCTGTCAAAGGAGGATTAATGCTGGAAAATCCGGATAAAACAGGCGTGGCCAATTTGGTTGCCGAGCTTCTGACAAAAGGCACAGCCAATAAAACACCGGAAGAGCTGGAACAGGCTATCGATGAGCTGGGTGCCAGCATTAACATATTTTCCGGCCGGCAGGCTATAACCATCAGGGGGAATTCACTGGCTCGTTATTATGATGAAACCATGGCCCTGGTAGAAGAAATGTTGTTGGAACCCCGCTGGGACGATCGTGAATTTGAGCTGGCCAAACAAAGTATAATGAGTCAGATCGCCCAACAAAGTGCCAATCCAAACAGTATTGCTACAAATACCTTTAACAAGCTGCTTTATGGTGAAGATCACATTTTATCCTTCAACCCGATCGGTACCACAACAAGTATCGAGGCTATAACACTGGATGACCTGAAGTCTTATTACATGAACTATATATCTCCTTCGGTAGCTGATATGCACGTGGTAGGAGCGATCGACCAGGGGCAAGTTGTTGCTTCCCTTGAAAGCCTGAGTGACCGCTGGGCAGCCAAAGAAGTAACACTTCCGGAATTTGAGACCCCGGAGCAACCTTCAGCTTCTAAAGTGTATTTCTATGATGTACCCGATGCCAAACAATCGGTTCTCAGGTTCGGTTACCTCGCTATGCCTGAGACTCACCCCGACTTCTACCCTGCTGAAGTGATGAACTACAAGCTGGGTGGCGGTGGATTTGCATCACGCTTCACCCAGGAACTTCGGGAAGGCAAAGGATATACCTATGGTATCGGTTCCGGCTTTTCCGGTTCTGATATTGCAGGTCCTTTTGTGATTTCGAGCGGAGTTCGAACCAATGTAACCTACGAGTCAGCTGCGTTGGTAAAAGAAATCCTCGAACAATATCCCGGCACCTTCACCGAAGAAGACCTTGAAAACACCCAAAGTTTTTTACTGAAAAGTAATGCCCGCCGTTTTGAGACTTTAGGTGCCAAGCTGAACATGTTGGAGAATATCAGTGCCTATGGATGGTCACCTGATTACATCAAACAGCGGGAAGAAGTGGTTAAAAACATGACGCAAGAGCGCATTCAGGAGCTGGCCCGAACCTATGCCAATCCTGATAAAATGATCTGGCTGGTAGTCGGAGATGCTAAAACACAGATGGATCGACTTGAACAATTAGGATTTGGCGAACCAATACTGGTTAATGAATATTTTAAGGAAGGAAATTAGTCTGTTAGATGATAGACGTGAGACATAAGTTTAAGATGAAACTAGGCGTCTTAAATCTTGTGTCTTACGTCTTTTATCTTAAATCTAGTACCCAATATAACTCTGTCCTTCTTTCAGCTCGATGATGCCATCTTTGGTGGTGAATTTCACCGGTATGGAAATGAAGCCACCTCCTCTTTAGCTTTCTTAATTGTAAAGTGCAGATGCGGTCCGGTTGCGTATCCGGTAGCGCCGGAATACCCGATCAGCTGACCGGTACGGACCTCCTGCCCCAAACGCACTTCAACCCCTTGGTGCTTCAGGTGAGAGTAATCGGCAAAGGTTCCGTCATCGTGCAGTATGGTGATGAAATTGGCATAGGGCATCATGTCTTCCGAGCCGCCTCCGCGGTTATTCTTTTCCTCCATCATCACCACTTTCCCACTCCGTGCAGCATAGATTTCTGTTCCGGTTGGCATATTAAAATCCAGAGCATGCCGGGAATCTCCGTAATGTGAAAAGGATCCGTCAAATCCCTGATCTACTTTGTAAGTTTCCCCAATTGGAAAAGGTAGTCGGTAGGCGAAGGAATCGTTGTGTCGGGCAAAGATATTCCCCATGTAATACCGGTATCTCGTACTCAAATTCCAACCCTCTTTTAAATCCTTATACGTGAATCTTACCAACAGCCGGTTACTGCTTGCGGGAAGGAAATCAACGAGCGGAAGCTTCTTTTGGGGTTCCAGTTTATCAATGTCTGCATCAAGCTCTATGGTAACCGGATATAAATTCGTGTTTCGGGCGTGAAGCTCAATATGCTCTTCCTTTTCAATCCGGAAAACCTCTACCGTGCCGTTGTCCAGAGATAGAAACCCGGTTAACAGAAACAATATTACCCAAAATGACTTCATACTGATTTCTTATTCTTAGGTATTTTGCTGAACTTCAGCTTCAACGAACTATTTTTCATGGAACTGTCTGTCATTCACTTACTGCTGGTTTTAAGTGCTTCGCTTGATGGGGAGTCTAACGAAAGCCGGATTTATTTAAAAATAAAAAACGGCAACCAACAAGCATTCCGAAAGTTTTTTGATGCCCATCATGATGAATTATACCGTTATCTATCCTCTAAAGGCGTAGCTAAAGAAGCAGCCGAAGACCTGATCCAGAAAGCTTTTGTATATATCTGGGAGAACCGGGCTTCCATCGAAGAGCATAAATCGTTGCGGGCTTATCTCTTTCGCATTGCTTACACTCGGATGCTCAACCTTTTTCGGGACAATGAAAAATTCGATCAAAACAAAGAAATCCGGGAGCTGGATTACCATGTTTCGGGTTCTCAACCCGACCAGGATATCCATCAGAGAGAATTAAACAAAACCATCGAAGAGGCCATATCAGCCATGCCTGAGAAGCGCCAAAACGTATTCCGGCTTTGTTTCATGCAGGAATTCACCTATAAAGAAGCCGCTGAATTCCTGGATGTATCCGTCAAAACCGTGGAAAATCATATGGGACTGGCCCTGAAAGATCTCCGATCATCCCTGTCAGAAGCAGCAGAAGACTATTTATAAAACATCTGCAATACTTCTGTTATTCATAGGCTTACCCCCATCCAAGAATGTGGTGGTGCTTTTTTATCATAAATTCAGTGGAAATTTATTTACTATGTGATTGGGGGAACTTTGAATGTGATGTGTAATAGTAGTGAACACATAAATAATAGAATCATTATGAAATCACTATTTAAAAAAATACCTACTACTGTAATCCCACTTTTAATGGTGGCGGCCATGTTTTCTGCCTGTACCCTGGATGATATCTCCAAAGACATCGACAACCAGGAGCTGACGGCAGAAGAAATTGAAGCAGCTACACAGATTATGGGAGAGGCCTTATCTGATGATAATGACGGCGTTTTCTCCAGTCTGAATGATGCCTTAACCACCGTCTCATCTTCCGGTTTTGGCAACGACAGCCAGATGAAAGGACACGACGACGACAGAAACTCCGGACGGGGTAACGAAAGCAATTACCAATATGAATACGACCGGGAAACCGGTATGCATACCATCAGCTTTAACCGGGAAGTGAATAATCCAAACTTTCAGAAAAGCCTGTCTGCGGTATTAACGTATGTATTCACTGATGTGAACGGAGAGTATATCGCTTTCCCGAGACAGAATCGTGAGCGCATTGAGAACATTGATTTCACGTCTGATAAAAACGGTAGCACCGAAAGTCGTTTCCGCAATTCGGAATTCAGCCGTGCTGATACCTTCGCATTCACCGGCCTGAGCGATGCCAGCTCCATTCTTACCATAGATGGAAAGCACTATGGTAATGGCTCCATCGACGGTGTGACAAGAGAAGGCGATACGTTCGAACGCTCTTTTGTAAACGAAATCAACTTTTTGGATATACAGGTAAATAAAGACACGGTAGCTGCTTACGGGTCATTAACTCAGGGTGTAACCGGAACTCTCAATTATGAACTGACTATTTTCAGAAGCAGTAACGGACAAGGTTCTTCCAAAACCGTTACAGGAACCATCGAAATGGATGGTGACGGAACCGCCCTTCTGCGCTTTGCAAACGTAAATCGGTTATTTAAAGTGAACCTGCGCACCGGATTTGTCAGCGATGATGAGATTGATATTGAATCTGCCGTTGCTGCTGTTGACACTCTGAATCAAACCGTAACGCTTCGAAATGATTTATTGGTCATAGTTTCTGACCGCACGGAAATTGAAGGCGAGGACGGGCTGGATTCACTCGAAGCTGTGGCACGAGCTCTTGACGCCGGCGAAAACGTGAAGGCCGAAGTAGAAGGATACCGAAACCCTGATAACAGATCCGAATTCATAGCCGAAGAAATCGAATTCGAATTTGCTGAGGATGATGAAGACGATAATGACGATGATGACTAACCTTAACTGATACTTCAAACATTACCGTGCAGGCTTTTGACCGGGCCTGCACGGATTCTTTAGATTCAACAAACCATAATGGCAAACAACCAAAACATAACACCCGATGATCAGGACCTTAATCGGGCCCGTATTATTGGAGAGGCATTGCCTGATTTAGCAGTTCTGGAAAATACTTCAGATCCTTTGCTTTCCCATTTGTTTGCCTACAAAAGATCAGTAAGCACGCAGGTTGAACCCCTGAACTCAGAAGCTGTTTGGGATTCCATTCAGTATAAGATTAATGCATCTTCGGATTCTGCCCGCATTATATACCTCTCTCCTGCCATTCGAAGGTATGTGATGGCTGCAGCTGTTGTGATGATTGCCCTGGTGGGAAGTTTCATCTATCAACAACTAACAGCACCAACTCTGGTTGGTGAGAGTTTTGCCTCATCCGAGACTATTACCTTACCGGATGGTTCTGCCGTCACCCTTCGCCCCTATTCTGCTTTATTCGCAATGGATGTTTCCGGGAGTTCTGCCGAATACAAATTATCAGGAGAAGCATATTTCGAGGTCTTACACGACCCCTCCCGAACATTCTCCGTTCGAACCGATCAATCCGAAGTCCGCGTATTGGGAACCAGCTTCATACTTAGCGACTGGGGTAACACTTCCAACGTGTACCTGCAGGAAGGCCGAATTCAATACACAGCACTTAACAGTCAACAATCGGTTCAGCTGGAACCTGGACAGTCATCCCTCATCAATGAAACCACAGCCACTCCGGAAGTAACCACTACAGAAGAAGCCCCCTTTACGGACTGGCTGAACAATGAACTCGTATTTCAAAACAAACCGGTTCAATCTGTATTTAATGAGCTGGAGCAGCATTTCAATATTAGTATCGAGGCACAACCCGCCATTCTTCAGGAAACTCTGAGCGGCTCCATTCCTCTCGACAACCTTGAATCCGTACTCAGTGATCTTGGGCTGGTTCTCGGTGGCACTTTCTCAGAAACCGGGCAAAATTCATACGTCTTCAAACCGAACTCCTGATGAGAGAATTATGGCTTGTTTTACTATTTGGCATGATCGTTTGTCTCGGCTCAACCCGACAGGCCTGCGCACAGTACGGCTTTGAACAGGCTTCGGTTCTTGAAATCATACGGGAAATTGAAGAGAAGGAAGCGTACCGGTTTTTATACCGGGAATCACAACTTGCAGACATCAGCTTAAGCTTTTCGGCTACCTCCACCACCGTGATTGATTCTCTGAGAACCCGCTTATATCACTTTAATATTTCAGTAGAGACGGATACTTCCCGGAAGCAGGTTATCCTGTATAAGAAGACAGCTTCTTCTTCCCGGAAGTTTTCCATTGCAGGTCAGGTTGTGGATGCCAAAACCGGTGAACGACTTCCCTATGCTACTATATTCTACGATATAAACGGCCGCAAGCAAGGTGTGGCTGCCAATGCATCCGGCGTTTTCAACATCAAGGAAAGCTACCCCGGAAAGGCTATTACTCTATATTGCTCTTTCCTTGGTTACGAAAATGGTCGAATACGGATTAGCCTGGGTGAGCAAACTGCTTTCGAAGATCTTACTTTTCGGCTGCAACCGATAGCCCTGCAATCAAGTGATATTATCGTGACCGGCTTTACCTACCCGGCCGGTTCCGACAGCATCTATCGCAATTTTGTTAATGCCGGGGTACTCAATCCTTTAGGAGAAAACAATACCACTAAAGCATTACAGGCCCTGCCGGCTGTAACCAATGGAACAGCTTTAAACAACGGAATTAACGTACGGGGCAGCTCTGCCGATGCCACTCATATTCTGCTGGATGGCATTACCATTTATAATCAAAGTCACCTATTTGGCCTTCTCGACAGCTTCAACCCCAATGCCCTGCAAACTTCAGGTTTTTTCTATGATGTGACACCGGCCCGGTTTCAATCCTCCCCAGGTGGTACTATTAACATGCTAACAAAGACCGGTTCATTAAATGATTTCAGTGCTTCTGTCGGACTTAGCAACACGGCTTTCAATGCAACATTACAGGGACCTTTTTCCTCAGGTAAAAGCAGCTGGCTGCTTTCCGGTCGTACTTCCTATATGAATTCCCTGAACTGGTTCCGCAATGATAACCTGATTGCCTTCGGATTAAATATTGATCGACCCAACAACCTTTCCGGCGAAGATGTAACCGACATAAACTCGCGACTGGTTTTTCCGGGCAGTTATGATGCTTATTTCTTTGATCTGCACGGAAAGATGTATGTTGAATTCGATAACGGAAGCCGGCTCATTGCCGGAGCCTATTATGGCGCCGATGATGTCTCCCAGGATGCTGAGCGGCTGGTGAGAAGGTTCAACCCAAATGCACCGTCCCAGCGCTTTAGTCTGGAAGAAGTACAGACGCTGAATAAATGGGGCAATTTCAGCACCAGTCTGGCTTATAAATCTCCGGTTTCCGAACAGATCTACAGCAGTTCATTAGCGGCGGTTAGTATTTATAATTCCGAATTCAGTAAGGATGATTTTGTATATAACCGGGTTCAGGAAAATGGTGCCAACATCCAGGTATTCACGTATCCGCTTCAAAATCGAAGCGTATTCAATGAGCTAAAGATGGACCAGACCTTTGATTTGATACTGCCGGCCAGCCAATGGACGTTCGGAGCTTCCTACCAGTATTTTATGGGGGAATATTTCGAAGAATCATTTGACCGGCCCGGATTTCTCACCACCTTTAAATCAGGGTTAGCTGATCTTTATGCCCAGCTTGATGTTACTTCTCCGGATGAAATAGATATACATTTCGGTTCCCGATTGCACTATTACACCAATGGGAATTACCTCTACTATTCACCCCGTATAAAATTTAAGTTCTTAAACGAACGAGCCATCTCCCTTGCTCTTGGATACAGCCGAAATTACCAGTTCACTCACCGGCTCTCATTCTACAATATCAGCAGTCCTGATGTCTGGATTATCAGTACGAAGGAACAGCCACCCACTACTTCCGATTACTTCACCGCCGGCCTGTATTTCAGGGTTTTTGAAAACACCCTTTTCCAGGTGGAGGGTTATCATAAATCACTCGAAAACGCCCGTTTATTCGATATCAATGCCCAAACCCTGACCAATAGTTTTAATGCTCCCCCCTGGTTTTATGGGAACAACGGAACCGCAAAAGGACTCGAGTTTTTACTTAAAACCCGCTTTCAAAAGCTGACGCTCACTCATTCCTATTCGCTTTCTGAATCCACTTTCCGAAATCCGGATATATTTGATGGAGCGGAATTTTATACCGAATGGGACCGCACACATAGCTTCCATTCTGCCGTTGAGTACAGGATTATTCCAAACTTAAAGACATTCCTGAGTCTCACCCTTGCTTCCGGCACCCCGAACCGCCTGCATTTTCTGCAGATTGAAGAACAGGAGCGGCTGGGAGATTACCGAAGAGTGGATGCAGGATTTGAGTATAAAGCAGAATTTGACGGAGTGGTGATGGAATTCGGGGCTTCCATCTTTAATCTCTTTGATGATCAAAATGCCTGGTATCGGGAACTGAACCTGGTGATTGACACTTCGGTTCCTCCTTCTCAGCGCCGGCTAAGCTCCAAGGCCGTGAATGTCTATGATTTAGGAATTCAGCCTTCTTTTAATATGATGGTGAGGTTTTAATAGGTTTTTTAGGTGTTAGTTATTAGGTATTAGGTGTTAGGTGTTAGTAGCAGGGCTCCACTAACACCTATCACCTAAAAACTAAAACCTCCTCCCTAACACCTTGCACCTAAACAACCGCATCCACCTCAATCTCCACCACTAAATCCGGATGGATGAGCCGTGAAACCTCCACCAGTGTAGCGGCCGGTTTGATTTCCCCGAAATATTCCTGATGAGCCCTTCCAAATTCCTCCCAGTGGTCGATGTCTGTGATAAAAGTCCTCGTCCGAACCACGTCGTTCAGCGAAGCGCCGGCAATCTTTAGTGCCTTCTCAATATTCAGAATGCATTGTTTGGTCTGAAGATATATGTCATCTTTTCCCACAACATCCCCGTTCTCATCAATACCTGTTGTGCCCGATACAAAAACCTGACTCCCGGTTTTCACCGCCCGGCTGTATCCAACTTTATCTTCCCATTCTGCTCCGGAGGATATATTTGTTCGCATAGGGTTTGTTCTTAATTATCAATTTTCTTTTTAAATATAGTTCAACTTATGATGATTTCAATAGTGATGAGTTCTTTTAAAAATATATTCCAAACTACTTAGAGCTAGTCTTTAGTTAAAATAATCAATCTCAGCCCTTCGCAAACCGACCCACCGCGGCCCTCCCTATTGCGCTACGCTTATATGGAGGGAGTGCTATATCTAAGATTGTTGCCATAGCTCACATCATTTTCATTTCCCCAACTTCTCACCAACGCGTCCTCTTTCCCTGCGGCCTCAACTAAGGATTGGAATATAATACCGACACGCCGGAGGGAGAGAGACAGAGTGAGGGTCCGGGTTGAACTGACAATATCTTTAATTCAGCAGCTCCGACCTCTTCTGTCTTCTCCTTAGCAAGGAGAAGGACACCTGTAATATATCTCTGTTAAGTCGCAGCATGAACTCAAGCAAACCTGAAAAAGTCTCCTCCTCACCAAGGCGTCCTCTTTCCCTGCGGCGGAATTCTAGGCCCATACTTCCATAGAGGTGGGCCAGAAGGAGAGACAGAGTGAGGGTCCTGTATGTAATGGCCAAACTACCTCCTCCCAACCTCCAAAATCCTCTCCAGCACCTGATTTATATCTTTCAGTTCTTCATTCTTTATCCGAAGTACTTTCAGGCCCAGTCCATTGAGTACAACATCCCGTTGGTAATCATATTCCTTTTGCAAATCATGAATTTTACCATCCAATTCTACCACCAGCTTTAACTCTGCACAATAGAAATCGGCCACGTAGAAATACCGGCGGTTATTGTGCTGCTCGTGTACAAAGGGTTTCTGCCGAAGAAATTTATATCCACCCAGCTGGCGGTTTCTGATAACTTTCCACAATCTGTTCTCCGAAGGGGTTGGGTTCTTCCGAAGCTCTCTTGCTATTTCAGTGATGGATTTTTTGGTAAGGTTCATCTTTGAATTAGCTTCTTTTCTTGTAAAATATCAAGCCTTCTCCACCTACCAACCCACCCCGGCCCTCCCTATTGCGCTGCGCTTATATGGAGGGAGCGCTATATCTAAGATTGTTGCCATAGCTCACATCATTTTCATTTCCCCAACTCCTCACCAAAGCGTCCTCTTTCCATGCGGCCCAACAAAGGATTGGAATGTAGTACAGCCTGCCGGAGGGAGAGAGACAGAGTGAGGGTCCGGGTTGAGCTGGCAGTATCTTTAATTCAACCCCTCACTCCGGCCTTAGATCAATCGGGATAAAAAACCTGAACGTGGTGCCTGCACCAACCTCACTTTCAACTTCTACCCTGCCACCGTGGAGTCTTACCAACTTCTCGGTAACTTTTAGTCCGAGCCCGGTTCCTTTCTCATTCTTCGTACCATATTCGCTGGGGTGATGCATAGGTGAAAACAAGTTCTGCTTAACCTCTTCCGACATCCCAACGCCCTCATCTTTCACTACAAACCTCCAACCCTGTTCTGACTTATCCAGGCTCACGTTAATATCGCCTTTCTCATTTGAGAATTTGATAGCATTCGAAATCAGGTTTCTCAGTATGGTTAGAATCATACTCTCATCAGCATAGATGAAAGCATGATCTGAAAAATCAAAACTCAGCGTGAGGTCTTTATTACTAAGGTTCGCCTGAAAAAAGTCAGAGAGTTTATGGGCAACTTTTTTCAAGTCTATGTAAGCAATACTTACATTCAGATTTCCTGTTTGTAATCTGGACCATTTCAGTAAATCGTCAAGGGTGGTGCTCATTCCTTTTGAAGAAGTATAGATCAGGTTGATAAATCTGCTTAGTTTCTTCGTATCTAAATCATCTTCTTCGGTCAGTTCCTTCAATATTAAATCAGAAAAACCGATAATTGTATTTAACGGGGATTTCAGGTCGTGACCAATAATAGCATTTATATCGTTTGTGGCTTTTAGCAGTTGTTCCAGCTGCTTGTTTTTTTCTTTTAACTGATCTTCCATGAGTTTACGCATGCTCAGATCATGAAAAACACCATATAACTTATAGGGCTCTCCTTGCTCATCTACCTGGGATTTACCGATAGCCCGCACCCATTTCCTTTTTCCTTTTGCTGAAATCAGCGTCAGCTCCAGGTCAAAACCTTCGCCGGTTTCGATGGTATGATTCATAGCTTCGGCGACTGTTGGCCGATCCTCTTCCGCGTAGTAGTTGATGGCTTCTTCCACATTAAGTTTGGAGCCCAACGGAAGTTCATGAATGCGATATACCTCATCCGTCCAAAATAGCTCCTGTGTTTTAAGATCAAACTCCCATCCTCCTACCGAAGCCAGCTTATTTGTGTCCTTCAAAAGTTTCTCAAGCTTCTTTCGGTCTGTAATTTCTCTCGAGGAAGTTTGCAACCTCACAACGTCCCCTTCTTCATTCTGAATTGGTTCTGTGGCTGTTTCAAACCATATAAACTCACCATCTTTTCGCTTAATACGATAATGAATACGACCTATATGCTCTCCTTTCAACGCTTTTTCATGTGATTCGGCCTGAATGCGTCTTAAATCCTCGGGATGAAATAAAGCATAGGGCGATTTACCGACCAAATCCTCCTGGGTATACCCCAATATATCCTCCACCGAGGGCGAGAGATAAACATAGGTCCCGTCTGCTTCATGCAGACAAATAAGATCTGCGGAGTTGTTTGAAATAAGCCGAAACCGATCTCTGCTGTTTTTTAACTCATCCTGGTAGGCTTGCTTTTCAAATTCCGAGCTTAACCATTGCCCAAGCAGCTTAACCATGTCTTCATCAGCTTCATTAAGCGGTTCCTGCCTTGGCTTTGAACTGGAAAAGTTAATAGTGCCAACGGCTTCTTCATCTACCACCAGAGGAACCCCGATATAACTCTCCAGGCTAAACTTTGAGTAGCAAGGATGAGCATTATGAGGAGATGTTTTCATTTCATCAATACACACCACATCTTCTGACTCAAGCGTGATACTGCAGTAGGTTTCCCGCAAATCAAATTGCATCCCAACTTCCAGGCCAGCCGATTCCGGATAATATTGCATTATCGTGTAGGTATCCTCCTCAATCCGGCTTATGATCCCAATTTCAAACCCCAATAAATCGGTAGTAAGTTTAAGGGCATTTTTAATTTTGGCATCAAAATCCTTTTCCTTATTAGCCACGATCGCTGCCACAAGCCGGAGCCTTTTAGTAAGCAGTGATATTTCCTCACTCCTTCTCTTTTCCCTGGTCAAATCCTTTATCGCGGCAAGGTAACCTATGGTTTCGCCATTATCGTCTTTAACCACGCTGCCTATAGACTCAGCCGGAAATACTTCTCCGTTCTTTCTCCTGTACTCCACTTCATATACTTCTGCTTTAACATCCGACTTCGGATTGAACATGGCATCGCCTGTATCACTAAAATCCTCTTCAGACGAGTAAAGAACAGATGTTTCTAATCCCTTGACTTCCCCTCTCTCGTACCCGAACAACTTCACAAAAGCAGAATTCACCGAAATAATTCTTCGGTTTATGTCCGTCACTACCATTGCATCGGGGATAGAATTAAAAGCCGAGAAAAAGTGATGCCTTCGGAGTCCTGCTTTTTTATTTGTTTGTTTCTTCAAAAGTAAGAGCTATGTAGTGTTTCTAATAAATCCCCGCAAACGGGTTGTGAAATATAAAAGGTTTATTCAGTTATCAGAACGATGGATTACTGAGCAATCTCTCGGGTTCATTAAGAATTACTAACCATAATCTAAGGTAAAGTAATTACTTATAACCAATTTTTAATTATATTTCTTTTGCTTTAGGTGAATTTATATTGGGTTTGATATAAGATTACCACTTAAAAAGTGAATATGTCTATGTCAGAAAAAAAAGCTTCTTTCAGGGTACTTTTGGTTGAGGATAATGCAGCTCATGCAGAACTCATAGTACAAAAAATCAGCACGCTTAAGGAGGACATTGTTGTTACCAAAACGGATAACAGGGATGAGCTGATTGCCATTGTCAAAAATGGAGATACTGATTTAGTGTTGTGTGATTACTACCTCCCTGGTTATTCGGGACTCGAAGCCTTGAGCTTAGTCAGAGAGATCAATCCTGATCTTCCATTTATTTTGGTCACTGGATATCTCCCTGAAAAATTAGCCGTACAGGCAATGAGAGATGGAGCCTCAGATTATATCATGAAGGATAAACCTGACCGACTGCTTCCGGCTGTAGTAAGAGAGCTAAGAAACTACTCCCGACTGAAAGAGAGCAAAAGAATTCTGGCTAAGAACCAGAAAACGATTAACAGGGCTTATCAACTGGCTGAAATCGGGCACTGGGAATACGATGTAAAAAAAGATAAGAGGTACTGGTCTGAGACCGTAAAATCAATTCATCGGGTAGATACCGGTTTTGACCCCAACACAGAGGATACCTTTCCCCTGATCAGAGATAAAGAAGCAAGAGACCGAATGCTTGATGCATTAGAAGACTCCATTAAAAACGGAACTTCTTTTGAGACCCAACTTGTGGTCCAAACCCCAACCGGAGAAGACCGCTGGGTACGGGTTATGTGGGAAAGTGAAATGGAAAAGGGCGAGTGCATTCGTATTCTTGGAAGCGTTCAGGATATTCACGAAGAAAAGCTGCGGCAAGAAAAACTGGAAGAAGCTCTGAAAGAAAAGAGTACTCTTCTTAATGAAATACACCACCGGGTAAAAAATAACCTTGCTGTAATTTCAGGGATGCTCCATTTACAGGCCTTCGGCGAAAATGATGAACGCTTACAAAATAAGTTATTTGACAGCGTAAGCCGTATCAACTCGATGGCAGCTGTACATGAAATCCTGTACAAATCAGAAACATTTTCGAGGCTGGACTTCAATGAAAGTATGGATAAGCTTGTATCCGGTATTACCTCCATTTTTCAATCTGGCTCCGAACTCAACGTTCAGCTGAATATTGATAAAAACCTGGAACTGAACATCAATCAGGCCATCCCGCTTTCCTTAACCATCAACGAAGTCATCACCAATACCATAAAGCACGCTTACAGTGAAGGCGAACCCGGTGAACTGCATATTTCGCTCATTAATAAAGGTGACCAAATACAACTGGTGATTGAAGATTTTGGGAAAGGCCTTCCCGATCATTTTAAGCCGGACGATAATACATTGGGGTTCAACCTTATTGGAGCCCTTACCGAACAACTGGAAGGTACGTTCTCCTACAAAGGAACCGGTAAGGGTACGAAATTCGAATTAGGCTTTTCTAAATCCGAAACTAAAGGCAGCAGCAGCGCACTTTCTTAAATAAAGAGAGTATTTAGTTTGCCAATCACACAGCATTCTATAAAAAACAAAAAAGCCATCACACTCTCTCGAATATGATGGCTTAAATAAATGATTATTGTGGAGGTGCGGGGAGTCGAACCCCGGTCCGGGAAGGTAGACCTGTTAGCATCTACATGTGTAGGTACTGATTGGTAGTTCGGGTGAAGCCGAGCCCAGTACCTAAGCGACTTCAACCTATTCTGCTAAAGTTTCACGCAAACGCGGCAGAAGGCACGCTTACGATATCCTGTCTTGTATGACGTCCGGGCCGGCAATGACAGGCACTTAACCGGCGGGACGGCTTAGTCAGTTTATGCTGCTAAGCGGTAAGAGTAATTATTGTCAATTACTTTTGATCCATAATGATTGTTATTACGAGAATCATTGGACACTCTCGACACGCAACCAACGGTGATACTCAACCCGTCGAATCCAGAACACCCCCAATACGTCAATGAACTGCCATAAAGGTACGAAAAATTGAGGACTTTATTATATCTCTTCTCCCATAAATAATTCTAAATGTTGAACGCTAAATGTTAAATTAACATCGTATACATTTAGCATTCAACATTTAAAATTCAACATTCCCACTATGAAATTTGGTAAGGTAGATAATCCCGGCGAAATCGACTTCACCCTCCCACCCGATCACCCCGACACCCTGCGGGTATTAAATCAAAAAGGTGGTGGCGATTTTGATGCTTATGTGGGCTGTGCCAAATGGAATAGGAAAGATCTGAAAGGATTCTACCCTCGCGGAACCAAAGACGAATTGGAATACTATTCCCGGCAGTTTAATTCTATTGAGCTGAATGCCACCTTTTACGGGAATAAAGGACCTGAACAATCGGAAACATGGGCGGAGAAAACCCCGGACGATTTCAAATTCTTTCCCAAAGTGGTGAACACTATCAGTCATTTCAAGCGATTGAAGAATATTGAGGCTTCGCTGGAAGAATACCTCCACGGAATGCGCGGTTTTGGGGAGCAGCTGGAAATGATATTCCTGCAGCTTCGGGATGATTTCAAACCCAAAGATTTTGACCGGGTTCAGCGGCTGGTGGAAATCTGGCCGGATGATATACCTTTAGCCATCGAATTGCGGCATACGGATTGGTACAATGATGAAGCGGTAGCGAGTCAGGTTTATCAGTTGTTCGAAGAAAACGGGGTCGCCAATATCATCACGGACACAGCCGGTCGACGTGATTTGCTCCATATGCGACTCACCTCCCCCGTTGCTTTTATCCGATATGTGGGTGCCAATCACGCCAGCGACTATGACCGCCTCGATGATTGGGTGGAACGCCTCAAGTTCTGGAAAGAGCAGGGACTTGAGAAGCTGTACTTTTTTGTGCATCAGAACCTGGAGAAAGAATCGCCCATGCTTTCGAAGCATTTCATCAAAGCCATAAACAAAGAACTGAGCACCGATCTTGACATCCCCGGCGAGGACGAACAGGGGGATTTGGGGCTGTAATTTAAGAACCGGCCACCATGTCAACACAAAGCAACCATCTACACCGGTACACAAGCGAAAGGGTTTAGCCCTTCAATACATTACCAATCCACCGCGATGCCGTAAACGACTCGCTTGCTTACCGGAATCCATCTCAGCCCCGGCCACCATGTTATCACTAAGCAACCATCTCTTCCGGTACACAAGCGAAGGGGTTCAGCCCTTCGCGCCCATTCCAGCCAAGCGATTATAAATAAGGTCAAAGTCGTCAATAAGAAATTGAAGAAAATACTAACCGGCCTTAGAAAAAAAAGCGTAAAGAAAGAGACGAAATGAAGCGTTAAGAAATAAATCACACCGCTGAGAACCAAAGAAGCCAACTCAGAGAGCGATGGAGCATTGATTTATTTTAGCGTAATGCAGTCACTTTTAGCTCTTTTTTCGCCCGCCTTGATCTTTTGGTTCGTTTTGGATCAAGCCAAAATGAACATGGGACCGGCAGATTTTCAAACGAAGGGTATAATAAATGAACAACCTTTTACACCTACTCCTCCGGTACACAAGCGAAGGGTTTCAACCCTTCGCGCCCATTCCAGCCAATCAAAAAACCCTTTTTTGAAAAGAACCCGGAGTAATAGTTTCTTAACATTTGGGAATGAATTTAGCGCTAACTTTCTTTGAACTAGTTCGTGTAAGTACCTCAAAAAATCAGACGACTCAAACTTCATGTACCGTACACTTTTACTGGCATTCATATTCATCACCGGGACACACACACCTGCTTTAGCGCAGCAAGCCGCTTCTTTAAACGGATACATCACAGATTCTGAAACCGGGGAAACGCTCATCAGCGCAAATATTGGTTTCAGTGAAATCAATAAAGGCACGGCCTCCAATACCCTTGGGTATTATTCCCTGCCAAACATTCAGCCCGGCACCTATACCCTTTTTTGCAGTTATGTAGGATATAAGCCATTTCGTCAACAAGTCACCCTTGAGCCCGGAGAGAATCTGAGACTGGATGTTGAGTTGGTTCCCGAAAGTGTGGAACTTGATGAAATTGTGGTACGCTCCAGCCGGGAGGAAGAAGAGCAGAAGAACATTGGCACCGTTCAGGTTGATGCCAAGCTGATACAGGAGCTCCCGTCTGTTTTCGAAGCCGATGTATTTCGGTCCATTCAGCTGCTGCCCGGCGTTAAGGCCGCCTCTGATTTTTCGAGTGGTTTGTATATTCGCGGGGGAAGCCCTGATCAAACCCTGATCCTTTTAGACCGAACCACCGTGTATAACCCCAGTCATTTTTTCGGCTTCTTCTCCACCTTCAACCCCGACGCCATTAAAGATGTGAGATTATACAAAGGCGGGTACCCGGCAGAGTACGGTGGCCGGTTGGGTTCAGTACTGACGATTTACAACAAAGACGGAAACCGGAATGAGATGGACGGGACGGCAACCATAGGACTATTGGCTTCCCGGGCTTCGATTGAAGGTCCATACAGCAAAGGCTCGTGGATGTTTTCCGCACGGCGATCAACACTTGAACCCTTACTTGCCGGACTCCGACAAACTACAGATAACGTTCCCAGTCAATTTTATTTCTATGATGTTAACGGAAAAGTGAATTTCGATGCCACTCAGAACGATAAGCTCTCCCTAGCCTTCTATGCCGGGCAGGATGAGGTGACTTTTCCTTTTGCTGACGATGCAGAGTTTGACCTGAATTATGGGAATCAGACGCTGAGCGGTAACTGGACTCATATCTTTTCGGAAAAACTGTTTTCGAATTTCGTTTTAACCGGTTCCCGGTACTTTAACTTTCCGGGTTTTGATTTTGCAGGCACCAAGTTTAGCCGCTCCAACAACATCTATGATTTTTCCCTGAAAGCCGACCTTGAATATTTACCCGGCAACAACCACACCATCGAAACCGGCATTTGGTCCGGAATTTTTACTTTCAAGCTGCAGGATACTTTTGACGGACAGGACACCTTCGGAAGTCGGATTCAAAATCAGTATGCATCATTTTATGTGCAGGATGAATGGCGGCCCAACGATCAATGGATTTTCACCCCGGGAGTGCGTATGAACTATTTTTCGGATGGCGATTATGTGCGAATTGAACCCCGCTTTTCCATGGAATACCGGCCGGGAAGCCGGGTACGCCTTCAGGCAGCTTATGGACGATATAACCAGTTCCTGACCCTTGTAACCAACGAAGCTTTTTCCGGCTTTGATGTATGGCTTACTTCGGCTGAAGGTGTTTCTCCAGCTTATGGAGATCAATTTGTACTCGGAGCTAAAACCATCCCTTTTGAAGATTATGGCCTCGATGTTGAACTGTATTATCGAACCATGGAAGACTTGTTCGAGCTGGATCCTTTCCTTCCCGACGTTGCCGGGCTCTTATATGAAGATTTATTCCGTGTAGGCGATGGAAGCGCCTACGGGGTGGAAGTATTTTTTGAAAAAAGAGCCGGTGACTTTACCGGGTTCATCGGTTATACCCTCGGCTATACCTGGAGAAGGTTTCCCGGTTATAACTCTGAAATAACACAGCAAGGACAAACGGCACGTTTTTACCCGCCAAAATACGACCGCCGGCACGATATAAACCTGGTTGGAAATTATCAGTTAAACGAGCGCTGGAAAGTTACCGCTTCGTTCAACTTTGCTACCGGTCAGTCTTATACCAAGGTTTTAGGCCGATACGTGCAGCTTGATCTTCCCTGGACTTTTGATGACCGGAACACCTTTACCGTGGGTCGTGTGAATGCATCACGACTTCCAAGTTATCACCGGATGGATGTATCGTTTTCAAGGAAGGGGAAATTCTTTGATTTGGGCGATTCAGAGCTTCAGCTGCAACTCATCAACGTGTACTCACGCCGGAATGTATGGTTCTACAGCTTCGACTTTGATGAAAACCCGGTGGAGCGTAACCCTGTGTACCTGCTGCCCATTCTGCCCTCAATTTCTTACACCGTCAACTTTTAGTAACATGAAGCACCTAACATTATTAACCTTATTCATTTCTGCTCTTATTGTCTCGTGTAATGTATATCCGCAAGATGATTATGAGGAATATTATGTGGTGGAATCATACCTGGTAGCCAATCGGCAGCTCCCACAGGTTCGCCTTTCTTCCACCATTCCGGCCGATGAAGTGTATGATTTTGAAGAGGCTGCCATAAACGATGCAATCATCGAAGTACGACTATTGGCAAGCGGGCCGGAAAGTGCTGTAGAACAGTCCTTCTCATATTCTAATGCTGAACCCGGCATCTATCAACCCGATCAGAATCATGCAGTAATTCCTGAGCGAACGTATCAGTTACATATATCTTTCCCGGGCTCCGATGATGTCATCACGGCACATACCATTATCCCCGGAAGCTTTGGGATTTTAAGCGGTGTTGCTGAGTCTGTGGTTTATCAATCCTCCGAACAGCTTGAAATCACCCTTAGTGAAAGCTCCTATCCCGGCCGGCAGAATATCTTTGTATTCAATGCCATCAGTTTTGAACCGGACGCTGAAGACCTCACCCCTTTCTATTTTGATATATTCCAGGACAGCGAAGACCCTGAAGAAGATTTAACCCTGCTGTCTAATAACAGCTCCGGCATCATCAATGAGGGTAATTTTGAAGTGAACCCGGATGGCTCGGTTACGGTACAATACCCCTGGATTGGCATTGCCTTTTATGGCTTGAATAACATTGTAGCCAATACTTTGGATGATAACGTGTACGACTTTGTGCGATCACAACAAGTGCAGCTGGGCGGTTCCACCCTTTCTCCCGGAGAGATTCAAAATGTAATTTATCATGTGAATGGCGGCATTGGCGTGTTCGGTTCTCTTGCATCCGATACGGTAACCACCAATGTGGAGCGGAATCCCAATCTCTAACAATAAATAGCACATCTACACGGTATAACCTTAGATTTGAAGGTGGCTGTGATTATGAATATCAATATGCTATATTTTCTTTAGTTCACTGCGCTCAAAAATTCAATTTGTTACAGATCCATTTATGCGCTCAACCATTCTCTATGTATTATTACCGTTCTTAGCCTTTACAGGAAGCCCGGCTATTTACGCCCAAAGCTCCGGAGAGTTCGAAATTGCCCGGGCTAAATATCGGGGCGGTGGCGATTGGTATAATGATCCGTCTGCTCTGGAAAACCTTATTTCCTTTACAAAGAGCAATGTCCCAATCCAGATAGCAGATTCTTACACGGATGTATCTCTGGGCAGCGCCGATCTCCATTCCTACCCTTTTGTTTTTCTGACCGGTCACGGCAACATTGCTCTCACTTCAACAGAAGCCCGCAACGTCCGTGAGTACCTGCAGAATGGCGGTTTTTTGTACATAGATGACGACTACGGACTGGATGAATACATTCGTCCGGCCATGAAAGAAGTCTTTCCGGATGAAGAGTTTATCGAGATTCCTTTCAATCATCCCATCTACGATCAGGTTTACACTTTTGAGAATGGCCTGCCTAAAATCCACGAGCACGATGGTAAACCACCACAGGGGTTTGGTATTTTTTATGAAGGACGGCTGGTGGTTTATTTCAGTTATGAGTCTAACCTCGGAGATGGCTGGGCGGATGCAGATGTGCACAACACCCCGCAATCACTCCGACAAAAAGCTTTGCAAATGGGCGCAAATATTTTAGTATATGCCTTAACGTCTAACTAATCTGATTTTTACATGAAAACGCTTGTTCCATATTTATTTTTTCGGGGAAACTGCGAAGAAGCCATGAATTTTTACAAAGAATGCCTGGATGGTGAAATCACTGTTCTGCAACGCTTCGGAGACACCGAAATGCCCGTGGATGACGATCATAAACAAAAGATTATGCATGGAGAGCTGAACGCCGATGGTATCCAAATGATGTTTTCGGACGGTGCCCCTCATAAAGATATAACGGAGGGCGATAACGTGCAGCTGAACATCAATCTGAAATCAGAAGAAGAGCAAGACCGGTTATTTGAACTGCTTTCAGAAGGTGGCGAGGTGACCATGCCCTTAGAAACAACCTTTTGGGGCGCCCGATACGGTATGCTTAAAGATAAATTCGGTATCCGCTGGATGCTCAATTGTGAGCTGGAAGAGTGATAGGATGATAAAGTGATTAGGTGATAGGGTGATTTTTTAAGTAGTCATCTCGCGGCAATGCCCTTGATCTTAATACTTTAAAAACCAATCAGATTCCCACCTATACTGTAGTACTCACTCATCACCTAATCACCTAATCACTTTATCACCCTACCACCTAATCACCCATCACTCCTCCCCCTTCATCTTATATTGAAATACCTTGTCGCTTACATGATGATCAATTTCAGAATCCGGGTCGGGATATAGATCGTCCGGATCGGTAGTTTCCCGGCGGGTTAGTTTTGATTTGATATCCTTCTGCCGTTCCATCAGCTCCAGCTTTTCATCACCGTTAGCGGCGGCAATTTTATCGGCCAGCTCATTTTGTTTATGCCGATAAAAGTTAATCTGAGCAGCCCGAATCGAGCTTTTTGCCGTTTTATAGGGATTTTTATCCTTTTCATATTTCAGTCCCACTTTCTCTTCATGTCGGTCACTGGCGGTATGCTGCTCAAGAAGAACATCGCCGACCAGCCGCGGGAAAGGGTCATCCATACCGGAATAAGTATTTACAGAAATCTCACTTTCTTCTTTGTATCGCTCAATGATGTTCTCGTAAAACATGCGCAGTTCGTCATCCTCAAACAGCTTGGAATTGGTGAACGAACAAATGTATTCCACCATACTGCGCCCATATGTAATCATCAGCCGGATCAGCTCTTTCTCAAAGTGAGGTTTTTTCCTGGAGCGTGGCTGGGTTCTTGCCGACGCTTGCTCACCGGATGGATGAGGTGGCTCATCCATGGGCCCACCGCTCATTCCCGGATCCCGGGTAACATTATCCTCCTGAAAACGCTGCCGTGCTTCTTCCCTTCTCTGAGACCGCTTCTCTTCCCAGCGCTTGTCGTTCATTACCCGCTCCAGCTGCTCGTATAAATCGCTTTCCTTCACCTTCTGGAACTTCTGCATCTTCTGATGAAGGTACTGCACATACACTTGTCGCTGTATGGAATCTTTGATATTGGCAACAGACTCCAGGATTTCTGTAATAACTTTGGGTATTTCGGTCGGTTTTTCGAGCCGGCCCTCTTCCCCGGCCTTCAGCAACAGGAAATCAACAAAATCGCCGGATTCCTCTTTTTTGAGCTCCTCAAATGATTCTTTACCGAATTGCTTAACAAAAGAGTCGGGATCCTGATCTTCAGGCAGTTCCAGCAACTGCACTTCCATGCCTTCAGCCAGGGCAATGTTAATACCGCGCTTCATAGCTGTTTGGCCGGCATCATCAGAGTCGTAGATCATCACAATTCGCTCACCATAACGGTGCAAAATCTTCATTTGTCCGGGTGTGAGCGACGTTCCACTGCTCGCCACCACATTCTTAATACCATGTTCGTGCAGGGTAATCACATCCGTATATCCCTCAACCAGAATCACTTCCTTGTTCTTTCGAATCTCATTCCTTGCAAAATTGACCCCGTAAACAACTTCACTTTTGTTATACACTTTGGTTTGCGAGGAGTTAATGTACTTCGCTGTTTTTTCATTCCCCAGAACCCGTCCCGCAAAGGCAATTACCTTTCCGGTAGGATTGAAAATGGGAAACATCAGTCTTCCCCGAAAAGTATCGTAAAAGCCACTGCCGCGATTACTTGGTTTAATCAGGTCGGCTTCCACTAAGTAATTTTCATCAATACCGGCGTTCTTTGCGGCCTTCCACAGTTCCTCTCCTCCCGATGGGGAAAACCCAAGCCCGAATTTCTTATACACTTCCCGGTTATATCCCCGGTTTTCAAGGTACTTGACGGCTTTTTCAGCTTCCGGATTTTCGATCAGGTTCCGGTAATAAAATACACCCGCAAATTTCAGTGCATGATAAATACCTTCCCGAAGCTGGGAATTCTCGCTGGGCTCTTCGTTATCTTCTTCAGGGATGAACACTCCGTAACGTTCGGCAAGCTGACGAACGGACTCATTAAAGCCTACCCCTTCCTGATCCATCACAAACTTAAATACATCGCCGGATTCACCGCAGCCAAAGCATTTAAAAATCTCAAGACGGGGCGTTACGTTAAAGGAAGGAGTTTTTTCATCATGATAAGGACAGAGTCCCACGAATCCACTGCCCGACCGCTTCAGTTTTACATAGTCTGAAACCACCTCCACGATATCTGCGGCTGCCCGTACTTCTTCTTTCTTCTCGTCACTTATCATAGCCAATGATGAGCATTTTCAAGCTGTAAATAAAGCGAAAATGTGCATTCATACAGAAAATTTATTTCGGTGGAATTTAAGCAGGCTAAAATCCAGTTTAAAGTAGTAACTGTATACTTTGTTAAGTTGTTTCCTCTGAGAGGCTAAGAAATAAAGCGTTGGCGTAGTCTGTTACTAACACGTACATTTAGAGCGTACTAAGGTCAAAAAATCATCTACAACTCGTTTTTTATGAAAAGCAGGTTTTCCACGGCTTTTTTTATCGTGATCGTTCTTCTTCTGATAAATACTACAGCAGGAAATGCCCAAAGTCTGTCCGAATTTCTTTTTGGACAAACGGTTCAAAACTTTCCCGTAAAAACCATCGATAAAACTTCAGAGGAATATCTCGACTCCCTGATTGTACACACTCCTTTGAAAGAGAAAATCGGGCAGTTGTTCTTTATTCCGGCCGAAGGAGAATTCACAAACCGTGAAGACCGAAGCTTTAAGCTGCTGGAAGAGTTGGTACAACAGCATCATGTAGGTGGTATTATCTTTATGCGCGGTGACATTTACGGGCAGGCCATCATGACCAATAAGCTACAACGCATGGCCAAATTCCCTCTTTGGATTTCGCAAGACATGGAGTTCGGAGCTGCGATGCGGGTGTCGGGCACAACCCGGTTCACCCCTGCCATGGGCGTTGCCGCCTCGGGCGACAAGCGGAATGCTTTTATGATGGGTAAAATAACCGCCATCGAAGCCAAGGCTTTGGGAGTTCACCAGATTTACGCACCCGTTTTGGATGTAAACAACAATCCGGACAACCCGGTTATCAATGTCCGCTCTTTTTCCGGTGATCCTCAGATTGTATCTGATTTTGGAACGGCATTTATGCAGGGTGTGCAAAGTGAGCGGGTGGTAGCCACGGCCAAACATTTTCCCGGCCATGGAGATACCGATGTTGATTCGCACAGCGACCTTCCCGTTGTCAAATACGACTACAATCGTCTTGATTCCCTTGAGCTAATACCCTTCCGGGCCGCAATTGATGGTGGTATAGGTAGCGTGATGAGTGCTCATATTGCCTTTCCAAACCTGAGTCCAACTGAATTCCTTCCTGCCACACTCGATTCAGCTATCCTTGGTAGTTTGCTTACAGACTCCCTGCAGTTTGATGGCGTGGTGGTGACCGATGGCCTGGAAATGAAAGGCATCAGTTCCAAATTCTCCCCGGGGCGAGCAGTAGTTCAGGCATTGAACGCCGGTGCTGATATCATGCTCATCAGCCCGGATGTTTACACAGCCATCAACGAAGTTCATCAAGCCGTTGAAGACGGTGAAATTACGGAGGAGCGAATTAATAAATCCTTTGCCAAGCTCATGCTCTGGAAGCAACAATACGGGCTTTTCGATTCGGAAAACCAGGTAGATATCGATGAGCTGGATAACAAGATAAACACGGCTTTTCATGAAGCTGAAGCCCGCCGCATAGCCAGAGAATCTATCACGCTGCTAAAGAATGAAAACGATATTTTGCCTCTGCTCCCTTCTGAATATCCGGAGATCATGGTGGTTTCCGTTGCGGATGACAGGTCTGGTAGAACGGGATCAGACTTTGTGAGAGAACTCCGGGATTATCACCCCGATGTTTCTTTTCACATTTATGATGAACGTACCAGTGAGCAGGATAAGCGAAAAATACTGAATAAAGCCGGTGATGTTGACCTGATCATTATAGGATCTTTTTTGCATCTCAGACACGGCCAAACCGTTCACTTGAATTCCGAACAGCAATATTTCCTGAATAACCTGGTGAAAAGCCGGAAGCCCTCGGTACTGGTTTCATTCGGGAATCCCTATGTGCTTTCTGATCTGAAGGACACCGATGCACATGTTTTAGGCTGGTACAATTCATCTCAGCAGGTTCATGGAGTGGTGCCTGCCCTGTTTGGTGCCAGTAGAATCAGTGCAAAACTTCCCATCGAAATACCCGGACTTTATCCATTAGGGGCCGGACTGGAAATGGAACATACCACCCTGAGGTTTGGCGAGCCAGAAGAAGTGCACCTGGATCATGAAAAACAGTTTGAGGTGGACCGGATCATTAATGAAGCCATTCGGGATTCGGTGTTTCCCGGAGCGGTTGTCGGAATCGTGAAAGATGGTGTACTAGCTTACAATCGTGGTTATGGCTATCAGGATTACGCAAAAACGGAAGCCGTCAGAGATACGGATGTATTTGATCTGGCCTCCATCACCAAAGTAATGGCCACCACCACAGCCATTATGAAACTGGTTGATGAGGGTGAAATTACGCTCGACGATCCTGTTACCAGGTACATTGAAGAATTTAATACCGACAAGAAGAAAGGCATTACGATCCGTGACCTTCTTCTTCATCAAAGCGGACTCCCCCCTTTCCGCGTTTATGTGGATTCACTTACCGAGAGGAACCAAATCGTTGAGGCTATTAAAAATGAGCCATTGATCTACGAACCCGGTTCTGAATACAGGTACAGTGATCTGGGGATGATCCTTCTGGGTGAAATAGTTCAGGAAGTAAGCGGCAGCCGGCTGGACCGGTTTATGAGAAATGAATTTTATTTCCCGATGAATATGTACAGCACCTTTTTCAATCCGGCTTCAACCAGCAGCTGGCTGGTACCCCGCATATCACCTACAGAAATTGACACTGTTTTTGATCGCGGTAAGGTTCGCGGCAGAGTGCACGACGAACGGGCATACTTTATGGATGGTGTAGCCGGACATGCCGGGTTGTTCTCCTCCTCCATTGATATGGCTAAATACAGCACCATGCTGCTTAACGGAGGCGTGTATTCCGGTAAAAGATATCTTAAGCCTGAAACCATTCAGCTATTTACATCCCTTCAATCAGAACTCAGCGGCCGGGGACTTGGTTTCGACCGTAAAAGCCCGAACGGCTTTTCCACAGCCGGGCAACTTGCAAGTGAAGACACCTTTGGACATCTGGGCTTTACCGGAACCAGTCTTTGGATTGACAGAGAGAAAAATATGGCCGTTATTCTGTTAACCAACCGAACGTTTCCATACCGGTCGTATGGAAAGCGAATCAGTGAAATCAGGGCCAAAGTTGCAGATGCAGCCTTCTCCGCAATAACCAATTAATATGAGCTGGAACTCTCTTTACGAACGATCTTATGTACCCTATTCATCTGATAATAGTGCGTGTGTTGTAGAAAGTAAATCCGGGAAATACTATGCCGGGGTCAGAATAGAGAATATTTCCTATCCGCTTACCATCCCCGCTGTTCAAGCCGCTTGTGCTATTTGCCTGAGTGAAGGTGAGATTCCGGTTAGAATTTATACTGAAGATTCTGCATCCGAACAGCTGGATTACTGGGCCGGTGAATTTAATCTGGAGATTATAGAAACCAATGATCCGCCTGTAGATGATCTGGAAGATCTGTTCCAAACTTCTGAAGAAGACTTTGACGCGCTTCCCCGGTTAAAATCCCTTCTGGATAAGGCTGTGGCTCCCAATTCTGATTTCCCTGTTTCGGCAATCCTATTTACAGAAGATGGATATTTCGAAGGAGTGAATGTGGAAGTCAGTGCCTGGACACACGGAATCTGTGCCGAAAGAGTGGCTATTTCCAAAGCTTTTGCAGCAGGATACACAGAATTTACCCGTCTGGAAGTTCATACCCGAAAAGGAGAAATCAGCAGTCCGTGCGGAGCCTGCCGCCAGGTAATCTCTGAGCTGCTTCCCTATCATGATATTATTCTTCATCATTCTGATGGAACACAGTCTGAGCACCTTTCCCTCGACCTGCTACCCTTTAGTTTTAAATCTTCTGCTCTTAAAAAATAATGGTAATACGAACTCTTCTATCTTTAATTATGGTTTGGGCAATCTCATTAGATCCCGATCCGAAGGAATTAATTTTAGGAGAATGGGAAAGTGTAAAACCTGAGGGCTTAAATTGGGATTTTTCTGAGACAGTCATAATGGAAGGAAACAGTCGATATCACTATCAATTGAAGTACAATGTTTCGGCATCTGATTGTAATGATGATATCTACACTGAAGTTTTCAAACCTGATCAATTGGTACTGATAAAAGAAATAACGGAAAATTTAAATCTCTGTTATATAATCGATTTTATAGATAAGTCAAATCTTGTTCTCTTTTCTGAAACTCACGGCAAATATTTTTCCTTTAATAAAATTGAATAAGGTTTAAGAGTTAGCATACTTATACAGTAAGTTTTATAAATACATTTGCTTTAATTCATAGGATAGTTACAAATAATGCCCATTAATTTCATCGCTGTACTAGACCACGAACACCTGGAGAATACGGTTTTTCTCACTGCTTTTGCCAAATCTCTGGCTAAGCTTGGGGACCGTAAGGGGATCGTAATTCACGGTGACAGCCCCTACACCGACCGGCTCATACAAACAGGCATGATGAGAGAGGACGCGCGTCTGCGAGCCATTAAAGACCTTAACAAGCGATTGGTGGGGCTGTTTGCAGATCAGGGAATTCCCACCATAGGCATTCATGGGTTCCAGAAAGGATTACTAACCAAACAGGGAGATGATATCCTGCTCAATAAAAAAGCTTTTGATGCTCACCATGACACTCCCAATTTGTTGATTTCAAGTCTTGTAGAGCAAAACGGAGCCCCCCTGCATGTCCCATTACCTGAATTCAGCCGGTCAATTTCAGCCGAGCTGGATGATGCAGATATTCTTTTGTTTTCTAAAAATGAGAAAGATGAAATCCTGATTTCAGAAAGCAAAGAAAAGCTCTCCTGGAGCAGTTTACCGGCCGGATTTGCAGAAACAACTCTTCCCGATGAGTTTCGGAATTTTGACCATCCCGTAAAACTGACTACCGCTACTGATTTTGCCAACTGGCCATCGCTGAATAAAGTGACGAAAATCGAGTGATTCGAAAAAAAGTTTAAAATTTATGCTAAAAAAGCACTTTTTAATTTGACTCGATATTCCCGATTGAATAGCTTCAACGCACTTTCTGAAAACAGAAAAACTTAACTAATAAATAATTTAACGGAGCTACATAATGAGTAGAGTTGAAGAAATCAAAAACCTCGTAGAAGAAACCACTGTAGAAATGGAAAAATTCTACGACAAGGGCAACAAAGCAGCGGGTACACGTGCGCGTAAAGGCCTTCAGGAATTAAAGAAATTAGCTCAGGAGATCCGTCTTGAGATTCAGGACATCAAAAACAAAGACTGATTTTACAGCTCTGTGTTTTTCAAAAAAGCCGCTTACACAAGCGGCTTTTTTTATATCCATACATTCTGTATCTACCCGTTGATCATTAAAAATAAACTCCTGAAATGCGATCTTTGTCCTTCTTACTGCTTTTTTGTTTCCTCATTTCCTGTTCCTCTCCCCAACAACCTGAAACACTCCCTGAGTTGGAGAATCTGATCAACGCCCGGGTTTCTGAACTTGAAGGTACATTTGGGATTTCATTTAAAAGCATTGAAAATCCTGATTTGACTATTGGTATCAACGAAGATGTTCGTTTTCACGCCGCAAGCACCATGAAAACACCGGTTATCATAGAGCTGTACCGGCAGGCTGAGCAAGGCCGGTTCTCGGTTCAGGATTCCATTACCGTAACCAATGAATTTGTAAGCATTGTTGACAGCTCCACCTTTACCATGTCTGTTTCTGAGGATAGCGAACAGGATTTATATTCTCTTTTAGGTGAGAAAACCTCCCTATACCATCTCGCCTACGAAATGATTACCCGAAGCAGTAACCTGGCCACCAATGTGTTAATCGATTTTCTGGATGCTAAAAAAGTGACCGCCACCATGCGGGAAATGGGAGCCGACAGTATAGAAGTGCTCCGCGGTGTGGAAGACATCAAAGCCTATGAAGCCGGATTAAGCAACACTACCACGCCAAAAGATCTTCAAATTATGTTTGAAGAACTTGTTACTGGTGATCTGTTGACCGAAGAATTAAAACAAGAGATACTATCCATACTGAAGCAGCAAAAGTATAATGACATGTTTCCCGTCAAGCTTCCGGAAGATACCCCGGTAGCTCATAAAACCGGATGGATTTCCAATGTTCACCACGATTCCGGAATTATTTTCATGCCGGAGGGAGATGCATTTGTTCTCGTTTTCCTCTCAAAAAATGCCCCTGATCGTAAGGCCGTCCTTGAAGCCTCTGCTGATATAGCCCGTTACTGCTACGATTTTATGAGCAACCGGTGAGCTGGGCATCCGCTTCGAAACATTCTTTAGGTTAAGCTTGTTGAAAAGAGTGAATACCAACAACTAATACAGATATGTATAACGACTTAGCCGATGCGGTAGAATCACTTAAAGAAAAAGGGTTTGATCATACCTTTGAACTCGGAGAAGATTGTATTACCTGCAAAGAACTGGATGTAGAGTATACAACGGATGATCTCTCCATTAAAGAAACCCACAAATTTGACCAGGGAACCGATCCCGGTAGTGAATCCACCGTTTATGCCATAGAATCTGACAGCGGCGTTAAAGGGACGCTTATTATGTCGTACGGTAAATATGTGGATCCGGAGAAAGCCGAACTTGTCGACCGGCTCCTCGAATCTCACGAAGTCTGATTACATTCCGCTGTACTTATCCGGGATGGGGTTGAACTCCGATTCATGCGACCAGTAAATGGTAACCACCCACCAGCGATCCCCGTCATCAAATAGCTGAATACTATTTATACCTTTGTTAAAAGGCTCGGCATCGGATTCACTACGCTTAGAGCCATAGGTACTGAAAAGGTGTACCACTCTCCCATAATGGTGTTCTTCGCGGTGGATTTCGTATTCATAAAATCCGTTTTCCACGAAATAGGAATCTGTGTTCTCGATGAATTCCTCAGGAGTCTGGACTTGATAAACATTTTTTCCCTGCTGATTTCGCCCTGTTGGAATCAGTCTGGCTTCCGGAATCACTAAATTCCTGAAACGCTCCCAGTCTCTGGCTTCCCCTTTTTCCCCTGAAATAGAAGCATATAAGGCTTCTATCAGGTTATCGATGCTTTCCACGTCTTTGGCACGCTGCTCTTCACTAACCTGTGCAACAGCAAATTGCGCTCCAAACAATATTATGAGTAGTATGGTATATATTTTTTTCATGATGTTTCTTTAAGCGTTCAGCTGATAGCTATTATGATTCTACACAATTTGACTGACGGCTGGTATCCACAATGAAGAATATTTTCCAGTCACCGTCTTTCTTAACCAGCTGAAATGAGTTCACCCCGCAGTGTGAAAACTTGTCTCCTATATAAAATTCGAAAGGCGTCCATACGGTAGCCAGGTTTCCATCAATATTAATATCATAGCTGCCAATGCGCTCGTCCCATACTTGTTCTTTTGGCGAACCGATCGCATTCAGGAATGAAGCAAGGTTCCCGGTGTTAACCATCACTTCTCCTTGTTGGTTGGTTGCCACCCTCTTCATGATCGCATCTTTTGTGAACGTATCGGCCACCATGGCACTGTCACTTGCCCGCATCCCATCAAAAAGTTGTTCTATGGTAGCCTGCACGTCTCTCACATCCTGTGTTTGGGCATTCACGGACTCAGGAACTATAAAAAGCAGGGATGCGAAAATAAATAGTAGAAAGTTCTTCATGTAATTCGGTTTGGTTAAGGGTTGAACCGAATTACGGAATAATTTCTGACAAGTTTGTATAAAAATGTAATTACCGAATGGTATCTATAAAAGAAAAGCCCTGACCAAACGATCAGGGCTTTATCTTTACTCTATCTATAAAAGCTTGCTTAAAGCAGCATGGATAGCGGATTTTCCAGCAGGTTCTTCACGGTATTCAGGAAATCAGCTGCTTTGGCTCCGTCCACAATTCGGTGATCACTGGAAAGTGTCACTTTCATTCGCTTACCGGGAACCACTTCCCCGTTCTCAACCACTGGCACGTCCCGAATAGCCCCCACCGCTAAAATACATGCATTTGGCGGGTTGATGATGGCCGTAAATTCTTCAATGCCAAACATCCCGAGGTTACTGATGGTGAAGGTACTGCCTTCCATCTGTTCGGGCTGAAGTTTGCGGTCTCGTGCCAGTCCGGCCAGCTCTTTGGTTTCTGATGAAATCTGCGCCAACCCTTTTTGGTCGGTGTGACGGATAACCGGGGTCATCAATCCTTCATCAATAGCTACGGCAACCGCTACATGCACATCTCCGTGCTCTTTGATGATATCACCATGCCAGGAACTGTTTACCGCCTGATGACGGGTAAGAGCAATGGCACAAGCCTTCACCACAATGTCGTTGAAGCTGATTTTCACATCATTCGCCTCATTTACAGACTTGCGGGCCGCAATAGCCGCCTTCATGTCAATGTCGATCGTCTCGTAGAAATGTGGATTGCTGAACTTACTTTCGGACAAGCGTCGGGCAATGGTTTTTCTCATTTGAGAAACCTTCACTTCGCGGCTTTCCAGGCTTTGGAATGAAGCTGCTGAAGCAGATGCTGCCGCAGGCTGTGCAGATTCCTTATAATTCTCAATATCAGCCTTGATGATTCTGCCACCGGGACCTGAACCGTCCACTCTGCCTAAATCAATTCCTCTGTCTTCGGCCATATTTCGGGCAAGTGGAGAAGCTTTAATTCTTCCGTTGTCAGAAGCAGTAGCTGAAGAATCAGATTCTGTAGAAGGCTCAGATTTTGGCGAAGTCAATCCGGAAGAGCTTTTGGATGTGCTTTCTTCCTTTTCTGAAGACTCCGTTTCCTTCACTTCATCTTTTGAAGATGAGGAATCACTTCCTGCACCGTCAAGGATATCTGAAATATCTTCTCCTTCTTCACCCAGAACGGCCATCAAACCACCCAATGGAACGGCATCACCTTCATTTACTAAAATTTTGAGGACGGTTCCTTCATCAAAGGCTTCCACTTCCATGGTGGCTTTATCGGTTTCTACTTCCGCAATAATATCGCCGGCTGAAACCTTATCACCTTCGCTTACATTCCACGATGCGATCACCCCTTCTTCCATGGTATCGCTGAGCTTCGGCATTTCAATCTTAATCGCCATAATTCTTCTAATCTAAACTGTTGAGTAAGTTGGTTTTATTTTTTACTACCGCCAATGTAACGGGTGTTTGAGTGAAAAGGCAAAAAGCAAAAGTGAAAAGTAATACCTGAATACTTTTCACTTTTGACCTTTCACTTTTTTTAGTTCCTGTAAGTAACCTGATTTATCGCATCAATTACGTTTTTAGCATCCGGCAACCAGGCATCAAACAAAGGCTTGGAGAACGGAGCATTCACATCCGGTAGCGTAACACGCTGTACCGGAGCATCTAAGTAATCAAATGCTTCACGCTGAATCAAGAAACCAATTTCTGCTGCAAATCCGGCAAAGGGATGGGCTTCATCCACTACCACACACCGGTTGGTTTTCTTAATGGACTCAACAATCAATGGCAGGTCCAGAGGTTTAACGGTTCGGGGATCGATAATCTCCACCTCTACTCCGTCTTTCTCGAGCTGTGCAGCGGCTTGTTTCGCTACGTGATACATCTTTCCGTGAGCAACAACGGTCACATCACTACCTTCACGCTTAATTTTTCCTTTTCCGATTGGGATGATGTAATCCTCTTCATCAGAAACTTCTCCTTTCATGCCATACATCTGCTCCGATTCCATGAACAATACCGGGTTGTCATCTCGAATGGCAGATTTCAGTAATCCTTTGGCATCATCGGGCTCTGAGGTATATATAACTTTCAATCCCGGGAAATGAGCATACATTGAATCGTAAGCTACGGAGTGCGTTGCTCCTAACTGGCCGGCAGAGGCGTTAGGCCCACGAAATACAATGGGCATATCAATCTGGCCACCGGTCATATATCCTGCTTTGGATGCATGGTTTATAATCTGATCAGCTGCAAGCACGGCAAAGTTGAACGTCATAAACTCCACAATAGGACGCAGACCATTCATAGCCGCGCCCACTCCAATCCCAGCAAAACCAAGCTCTGAAATAGGAGTATCGATAACCCGTTTGTAACCGTATTTATCTAATAGTCCTTCGGTAGCTTTGTAAGCCCCGTTGTATTCGGCAACTTCCTCACCCATAATGAAGACTTTCTCTTCACGGGCCATTTCCTCGTCAATTGCCTCTTTTATCGCTTCTCTAAATTGTAATTCAGCCATTACTTTATGTAGTCAGTTTTAAAATTATTTATGGAAATAAGGATCGTCTTCAGCAAACATGTCATCATAGAGCTCAGACTCTTCCGGGAAATCGGCATTGTCCGCAAAATCAACAGCTTCCAATACCTCGTCTTCCACTTTATCCTCTATTTCCTGAATCTCATCATCGCTCAGAATTTTCTCGTCTTTGAGGTAAGTCTTCAGACGCTCAATAGGGTCTATCTTTTGATATTCTTCCAGTTCCTCTTTGGTTCGGTACTTCTGAGGATCCGACATAGAGTGACCTCGATAACGGTAGGTTCTGATTTCGAGAAAATACGGCTCTGAAGTCTCGCGTACTTCTTCAGCCACTTCTTTCATGGCTTCATACACAGAAAAAACATCCATTCCATTCACCACTTTGGCCTTCATACCATAAGCTTTAGCGCGATCTACAATTTCGGTAACCGTGTGGCGACGTGCAGCGGTACCCATGGAGTATCCGTTGTTCTCTACTGCAAAAATGGCCGGCAGCTTCCACAGATTGGCAATATTAAAAGTCTCGTGCAGAGCCCCCTGATCTACAGCACCGTCTCCGAAGAAGGTAGCTGAGAGTCGCCCATTCTGATTGTACTTGTTAGCGAAAGCAAGTCCGCCACCAATTGGAATATGGCCACCTACAATTCCGTAACCACCCCAAAAGTGATTTTCTGTTTTGGCAAAGTGCATGGAACCGCCTTTACCTTTGGAGCACCCTGCTGCTTTGCCGAACAGCTCTGCCATTCCTTCTTTGGGCGTAATTCCGCGGCAAAGTCCCCAGCCGTGGTCACGATAAGCCGTTATAATATCATCATCATCGTTCAGGGCATAAACCGTTCCGGTAGAAATAGCTTCCTGACCAATGTAAAGGTGAAGAAATCCACCAAATTTCCCTTTCTGATACTGCTGCATGGCACGTTCTTCAAATCGTCGCTGAAGATACATTTGCTCATACATAGCCTTGAGGTTGTCTTCACTCAAGCCCAGGGATTTATGTTTCTTTTTTGTCGGGGATGGCAGGTCCACGCCTTTTTGGACGGCACCGTCTTTTTCATCTCCAATCCCACGCGGGGCAAAATTTACTTCGTCTGTTTTCTTCTTAGCCATAATTAGTTTTAGTGATAACAGGATTCTTCAAAAGACTGGAAATATATCCAATTTTTGTGAAGATTTCGTGATTTGATTCTATTCAAAGATTTACCATCGGAATGGAACACGGATGACACTGATATAGCAGATAATCACTGTTAATAAATTATTTGTTAGTTGAGTTAGTTCAAGCGTCCGCTTGGACTTTATAAACAACATCAATGCTTAAATTCAACACCTCGCAAACAAGACACTTGTCATATAATCATGAACACATATCCGTTATGATCCGTCCAATCTAACTCATCCGTGTTCCATTCCACTGTCGGGTTAGGAAATGGATTCTTCAATTATTTCATTCACTTTTTCCAGAGCTTCACCTAGTTTTTCGGGTTGGCGGCCACCGGCTGTTGCCAGGTTAGGCTGACCACCTCCTCCTCCTCCAACGAGCCTTCCAAGCTGACCGACAATAGCTCCGGCTTTGAGTCCTTTTTCTTTAATGAGATCTTCTGATAGGGCTACCATCAGGTATACCTTCCCTTCTTCCTCATCTTTAGAGCCAAGCACGATTGCTGTATTCTGCTTTGTTTTTTGCAGGCCGTCATACCCAAGCTGCTTGAGCACATCCATATCCGCGCCGGCGATTTCGCCTTTCACCAGTTTAATGTTCGAATCCAGTGAACCGGCATTTTGAATAAGCTCGTCCAGCTTTGCTCCTGTATTTTGGAGCTGCTGCTGTTCGAGTGCTTTTTCCAGCGATTTCTTTTCTTCAATTAGCTTCATTACATCAGCGACCAGGTCCTGGGTTTGGCCAATTGCTCCTTTCACCTGCTTTAACAGGCGCTTTTCATCGCGGAGCAATGTATCGGCCTGCACTCCGCAAACCGCCTCAACTCGCCGAATTCCGGCCGCAACAGAAGTTTCCTGAGTGAACCGGAAATAGCCGATTTCACCGGTGGCTCCCACATGAGTACCACCGCAAAGCTCAACCGAATAATTTTCGTCAAAGGTGATTACGCGAACAGTTTCACCGTACTTCTCGCCGAATAACATCATCGCACCGCGATCTTTGGCCTCTTCAATCGGAACGTTCCTTTCTTCCTGCAGCGGTATGTTTTCCTGAATTTTTTCATTCACCAGCTGTTCTACTTCATCCAGCTGCTCGTCGGTCATCGCTTCAAAGTGAGAAAAATCAAACCGGAGGTGATGTTCATCCACCAACGATCCCTTCTGAGCAACATGATCGCCAAGAATTCCGCGCAGCGCAGCATGCACAAGATGCGTAGCCGAATGATGCTTCTGAATTTCAATCCGTCGGTCCAAATCGATGCTTGCTTTCCAGGTTCCGCTCAGGTCCTCAGGAAGTTTATCTATGTAGTGAATAAACTGCCCGTTCGACTTTTGCACATCCAGCACTTTGAGGTATTCATCGCCATTAGTAATAAGCCCGGTATCGGCAACCTGACCACCACTCTCAGCATAGAACGGCGTTTTGTTCAACTGAATGGCAAAGCGATCTCCTTCCTTGCGATAGGCGATTATCTTCACCTCAGCTTCGGCATCATCATAGCCTACAAATTCAAAGTCATCCGTATCTTCAACGATATTCCATGATTTGGAATCAGATTGATCCACAGAAAACTTACCGGCAGCCCGGGCTCGTTCTTTCTGCTCTTTCATATGCTTGTTGAAGCCTTCCACATCCACTTCAACGCCTCGTTCTCTGGCCATCAGCTCGGTCAGATCAATGGGAAACCCGTAAGTGTCGTGCAGTTTAAAAGCATCTTCACCAGAAAGTTTTTCCTTGCCTTCCACCATTTCGTTGAACAACTCAATGCCCTGTCCCAACGTTTTCAGAAAGCTTTTTTCTTCTGAGCGAATCACATTGACGATGTATTCCTTTTGGGCCGGAATTTCCGGAAATACATCCTTGAATTGCTCCGCCAGTACATCCACCAGCTTATAGAAGAAAGGTTCTTTGAAATCGAGCACATCCCAGCCGTAACGGATTGCACGACGCAGAATCCGCCGGATGACATATCCCCGGCCATCATTGCCCGGAGAAGCTCCATCAGCTATTGAGAAAGTAACCGCCCGGATATGATCAGCTATCACGCGCATGGCAATATCTTTCTCCTCGTTATCGCCATATTTCAAGCCGGCCATGTCTGCGATTTCATTAATTACCGGGGTGAAGACATCGGTATCGTAGTTGGATGTCTTACCCTGCAGAACAGCACATATACGCTCAAATCCCATTCCTGTATCCACATGCTGGGACGGAAGTTTTTCAAGAGAAGCATCCGGTTTCCGGTTGAACTGTATGAATACCAGGTTCCAGATTTCCATCACCCTTGGGTCATCCATATTCACCAAATCACGACCGGGCAGTTTCTTACGGTCTTCATCCGAACGAAGATCGATATGTACTTCCGAACACGGGCCACAAGGACCTGTTTCCCCCATCTCCCAGAAATTATCTTTCTTACCGCACTTCAGGATATGATCATGATCTATGCTTGTCTCACTTTTCCAAAGCTCAATGGCTTCATCATCCACGGGGAGGCCGTCTTCTTCGTCACCGCCAAATACGGTTGCATACAGTCGGTCGGGTTCCAGTCCCCACTCATCTACCAATAATTCCCATGCCCAGCCAATAGCTTCTTTCTTGAAATAATCGCCAAACGACCAGTTCCCCAACATCTCAAAAAGCGTATGGTGGTAGGTGTCGTGACCTACTTCTTCAAGGTCGTTGTGCTTTCCACTCACACGGATACATTTTTGGGTATCGGCGGCACGGTTCCAGGTCTTTCCGTTATGCTTAAGGGCTTCTTCTTCCCCAAGAAAAATAGATTTAAACTGGTTCATCCCCGCATTGGTAAACAACAGGGTCGGGTCGTTCTTGGGAACAACGGGAGCACTATCAACAATAGCGTGGTTCTTTTCAGCAAAGAAATCAAAAAATTCCTGACGAATCTGGGCAGAAGTCTTATAAGACATTAATTTTGATGTGTGAGTGTTGGATTTTACAGAGCCTTGAAGATAGGAAAAATATGATTTGAACTCATGTATGGTTTGAGATTAATCAGTCTTCAAACTCAGGCTTGTTTATTCCATTTTCAAGTTAATGGCAGGTGTTTAGTTGGGGTCAGAGTTATTACCAATGCAGGGAATGGAGTTTTCAAAAAATACTCAACAGGTATCGTCCTGTTTCAAGCCACAGCGCGGAGCCTGAAATATAATATCTCCCCACTACCGAAAGCACTAACACAGCAGCACCAAGCAGATAAAGAAAGTGTACTCTTTTCCTGAACATAATATCCAATGAAGCACCAGCTAATAACGGAAACAGCCAAACGAAAAAGGTCGAGAATTCCCCCATCCCAATACGAGCAATTCCGGGGAATACCAACATAAGAGAAGCGATCAAAATCAGTCTTTTGTGAATCTCGCTTTTTCTTCGGTAATACAACGCGGGGATAAAAAATGCGACAAAGATAACCAGATCTCCAAGTGGATGGATCAGAAAAGAGGCGCCACGGTCTAAGGTCCATGCTCCGCTTTCAATTCTTTCCAATGGCAACATAAAAGCTGCTGAAACACCAAAAACCAGCATCAGGATTCCATACAAACCTCCGGCTACTCCTAACTTCCTGTGAAGCTTGACATTGTTTGACGCTACAAGTGAAATCTGAACCAAAAGAAGGAGTAACCATCCAATAAAAATCAGGGCATGAGCATGCATACTCCAGTGCCTTACAGGAAACTCATTGAACACATGACTAAAATAGGTTGGCCAAAAACCCATTATCACTAAAGCCGACATGTACAACACGGAAGAAATGTAGAAGTAATGGGTGATCTTCCTGTTCCTTAGCTTCAGGTCACGGGAAAGTACTTTTTCTGTTGATTTTTGCAACCCCAATTCTTCCATAGCATTGTTATGTGTCTATGTTTGGATCAGCAAATAGTACTTTTTTCTGTACATAAATGAAAATCACTAATTAATCCGGACACACATTTTTGAAGATTTACCGTTAGATTCCGAAAAAGCTAACATCATCTGCCGATTATGAAAACCATCCTGAATTACTTCTTTCGCGGAATGCTGGTCATTTTACCCGTCAGCGCAACGGTTTATCTGGTTTATGCAACCCTGGTCTGGATAAATGACATTTTCAATAACCTGTTCTACAGTTGGTTTGATCTGGAAATTCCCGGTTTGGGAATCGTGACCGGCTTCATTGCCATCACTCTGATTGGATTTGTTCTGACACAGACTTTCGTAAAGCCCATCCTTCATCTGTTCGAAAAGCTGCTTACAAAAACACCCTTCGTTAATATTGTCTACAACTCTCTTAAAGACCTCACAGAAGCTTTCGTAGGAGATAAAAAGAAATTTACCAAGCCGGTGAGTGTGGAATTCAGTGAGCCGGTTGGTATGAAGCGATTTGGCTTCATCACCGAAGAATCCCTGAAGCATTTTGGACTGGAAGATGAGGTGGCTGTGTATTGCCCTCACTCGTATAACTTTTCCGGGAATTTATATATCGTACCTAAAGACAAAGTTACCCCTATTAAAACCGATCCAACCAACTTTATGCGGTTTATCGTATCCGGCGGGGTGACTAAGATCCATTCTTAGGGGTGCCTTCCAAATCAGATTCAAAATGAAGGATAATTATAGACTGGAGGCAGTTTTAGTACACTTCTTCGAAGGTTCGGTCACCTGGTTTAACGTTGCGCTTCATTTCGTCCCAGTCCCAATCGGAAGGATCCATATCGGCGTAATCGCCCTTTAATACCAGGTAATCTTTAAAGCCTTTTTTGGCCAGCATCTTATAGATCCCGGCTTCCATCCCTTTAATTCCGCAAATATAAATCAGCGTATTTTCCTTACTCAGGATAGGATCCAGAATCTTTTCCTCATCCTCGATGGCTGTTTGAACATAGTATTTTGAGCCATCAGGTCGGCGGTCTTCCCGGGATATTTTGGCGATATAGTGGAAATTATCGTTCTCTTTTTCCGTTTCCATAAAGTAATCGGGATAGATCAGGTCGGTTCGGTAAGCAGCACCGAAAACAAGGGCAATTTGATTCTCCATGCCTGCCTCCAGCATTTCCATAATCATTCCTCTGAATGGTGCTATACCGGTTCCCGTAGCAAAAAAGACGTAATTGAAGTTCTCAGGATTCTCAGGTAGTAAAAATCGTTTTCCGGATGGACCGGTTGCTTTTACTTTATCACCAGGCTTTAAGTCGGCCAGGTAGTTTGAGCAAATACCGGTGTATAGTTTCCCATCCAGCTCTTCTATAGTTCGCTTTACCGTTGTTGAAACCAGATTTGACTTGCCCCCCTCTCCTTTTGTAGGAGAAGAAACTGAATATAAACGAAGTTTGTGCGGGCGACCCTTTTCATTTTCACCCGGGGGTAAGATCCCTATCGACTGTCCGATGCGAACCCGCCCTTCAAGTTCGGTTCCTGATACATCAAAAGTAACATGTCTCACAAAGTTTGGGCTGCTTTCTTTGGTACATACATAGTTTTCAACTACGGTAATCTCGGTAGGTTCTTTAGGTGAGTAGATGTTTAATTCAACTTCAGGTAGTACGATTTCCGGCATATTTCTGAATTTCAGTAAGAGTAAAAGAGGTTCATTTTGGGTTAAACAAAAAAATCCCGCACCGGTTAAGTGCGGGATTTCTAAAATAGGACTTTTTTAGCTTAGAAATAAAACGTCAGTCCTGCTGAAATTACGTTACCGCTGAATTCTTTATCTGAAAGATCATCACTTCCATCTAAGAATAAGTAGCGATAATCTACATTCAGTGCAGCCGATTCTGAAAGAGCTACGTCGGCACCAAAACCTAAGTGATATCCAACTTTGACCTCCGCATCATCACCCGGGTTGGTGAAACCACCGTCATAATCATAAAAAGTATAATAAGCACCCAACCCAGCTAAACCATATGGAGCAAAATTTTCTGCCAGTGGGGCAAACACTAATAAAGAACCGGTTACAGGAACTTGTCGAACAGTCAGTTCGCTTCCACCTGTGGTCGTATAGCTTTGTTCTCCTCTGTATTCCAGAGAGAATTCAGCACCTACGTACTTCCCTTTCGTTCGGGACTGAAGACCAATGAACATGGTTCCATCTTCAGCATCAGGGGCTTTATAGAAACCAATCTTAGGTCCAATACCAGAGGAATTTTCGATCAGATACTGCTGAGCTGTAGCCTGTGTTAACAGCGTTGAAATTATTATTAAAGAAAAAAGTGAAAGTAATTTTTTCATTACAAAGTGTTTATTTGTTTCTATTCACTATTTGTAAAGAAATTTTAGAAGAAAATGTTCCCTTAATAACAGCCTGCTTATTGATTACTAATACGATAGCGAATTAGCTCATCAACGGTAGGCCGTGCTCCCCGCTCTTCTGTCAATCTCTCTGCAAGCGTGTGTGTGACCCCGATATTTCTCATCCGGATCAAATTCTCTTTGGATAGCTCTTCCATCGAATAGCCTAAATCCATCATGTTACTGGTAAAAAATGCTGTTACATCTGCTCTGCGCAGATCAAGCAGGTCCTGAACGGTCAAATCGTAACCCAGCTCGGCCATCATTCGGGTAAAGGTGCTGCTTACGTCTGCACCCTGAAGTTCTACCAGCTGCTCCAGAGTTACCTCAGGATACCCAGCATCCCTGATTTGAGAAGTATAAGTTGCGGTAACTCCTTCTGCCCTTAAGGCGATTAGTTCTTCATGGGTAAGGGTTCCATAGCCCATTTCCTCCATCCAGGCTCCCATGCTGTTTAACAAATCCTCGTCGGGCTGATTAAATTCCTGAACGATGTTATCCAGTGGATTTAAATCAATACCGGATGAACTAAACTGTGAACCGGCATAAAAAGTGAGAGTAGCAATGAAAGCAAAAAGCAGAATATAATTGGCGATTTTTGAACTCGACTTGCTGCCGGAAACCGATGAATCCTCATCAATGTCAAACTGCCCGTCTTGTTCCAGATCTTCTAAATCGTTTCGGAGGTTCTTGAATTTTGTACTCATAGTATTTGCCCATAATTATTTCGGACTAACCTACGATAAAATCATATAAAAGATGCACCAGAATGTTATCAGGGAACGAGCTCTAATGAACGGGTCAGTTCGCCTATGGTAAAGGGCTTTGAGATAAGATCTATGCATTCGGTTGCTTTAGCCCGCTCATAGTTTACTTTGTCAGAATTACCTGTCAGATAGATCACTTCTGTTCTGATGTGCTCTTTAATCTGAGTTACAGCCTCAATTCCGTCCATTTCTCCTTTCAGGCGGATGTCCATCAACACAATATCCGGTTGATGCTCTTTGGCTAACTCAATGGCTTCATCTCCGGAGGCAGCCTTACCTACCAAAATATGGCCAAGTTTCTTAATCATATTCTCAACGACTAATGATATAATCATGTCGTCTTCTACGATAAGTATTTTCTTATTTGCGGATTCAGTCAATGTTGTGTCCTTTATGCTTTTGTAAAGTCATCGCTCATAAAGTATAAGAGTAATGAGATTAAAAAATGTTACTAATCTTAATAATCAGGTATGGGAAAGAAATCAAATATCTCTTTTCAAATACCAATTTTTTGAACTAACGGGTCCTCAAATCTACCAGGAATCCTTCCTCTATATCCACGTATGCTATCCAGCCTTCAAAAGCTGAACCTTCACTATAGGAAATGGGTATTGCCCAGCAAGTACGAATTTCCAGTTGTTGTTCACTCTCATTTTCTATCGGCAGGTACACTCGCTCAGGCTTCCCGCTGATATCATTTTCCTGTACTGTGTAAATTGATTCTTCTCCTGTGAAAGGCCGCATATCGATCTGCCAGCCTATCATACCGGATTGAACTTCATTGTAGCCATAGTTCACAAAATCGGGGGCTTCAAAATCGGAATACCAATTTCCCCATATTCTGTTAACTCCCTCCGCGTCTACAACAACAGTGATATCGGCTCCAATTACTTCACTTGAATCTACCTTTTGTTCAGCAAAAGTAATTTTCAACTCTATCGGTACATTGTTAAGACCGGGGCCTTCACAGATGGTACATCCTCTTATCGGCAATAATTCTGTAATAATAAGTTTTGATGTATCATTTACTCCGGTATAGGTGCTATTCCTTAACAAAGCTGCCTTTGCTGCCGTAATAAGGGTATCTGTTTGTTCAATTTCAATCCGTACAACTTCCCGATTTGCACATGGACTTTCTCCGTTCTCAAAAAATATTTCGCTGTATCCGGTAAACCCGTACTTATTGAGGGTAGAACAAATGTGACCGTCGTTCGAGGCCTGGTATTCCTGATTCATCTGGTCAAGATCCGAAAACTCGATGGCCGGAAAGGTGGTAGGATAGTCTGATGCTTCTTCATCCACGGTGAGCAAATTGCAGGATACAATGCTCAAAAAAAGAACAGTGAATAAAACTGATGATATTGTTTTTTGCACGTATAAAGCCTGTCTGATGATGATTAATATTACCAAAATTAGATACTTGAAACAATAAAATAGACGGCCTGAAAATTAATTTATTCCAACTTTATGGCTTATATTTTGTTATGAGTAAAAGAAGAAATGTTTGTGTCATCGGTTGTGGAATAAGTGGATTGAGTGTTGCCAAACTTCTACAACAACACAATTGGAAAGTCACAGTACTATCGGAATCTGATCCAAGAATAGCCCGGAACGACCCTACCTTCAGCAGCCTCTTTCCGGCTGCTTCGGTGATTCCCCGCAGCGTTAATTCCGGGGAAATCGATTCTCTATTCAGAGAAAGCCTCTCCCATTTTGACACACTTCATGAACAGCAATTTCCCGGATTGAAGATTCACGAACACTTTGAGTTATTTGCTTCCGGGAAAGATCTTCCCGGCTATGCCCAATACATGGATGCCTTCTCTACACTTGAAGAATTCCGGGATTCTTTTCATCCCAAACATTCCGAATTTGCCATACAGGCCGGCTGGAAATTCAACTGCTATTTTGCAGATTGGCCGCTCTACTACCCGGCTTTATTGAATTCGGTTTTAGAGGGTGGAGCAGAGCTTCAAATCCAATCACTTGAAAAAGACGATTTAAGAAAACTTCCTTTCGATATCGTTGTAAACTGTTCCGGACTTGGATCTGTAGAACTTTTTAATGATCCCAACGGACTTCTCTATCGCGGACATCTTCTTCAAATCTTAGAGGCTCCCATGTTGAAGAACCCCAACGGAGATATCTTTTCGTATAACTTTTCACCGGGAGCAGAAATCTATCATACGGAATCAGGCAATGCGCAGGATGTGTACTTTTATCCAAGGAGCGATGGGTGGATTTTGGGAGGAAGTCGCCAGGAAGGGCGATTAGATGAACATGGAATATGGACCGGTGAACAAACCATTTCTCCGAATATTGAAATTGACGGCACTGTAATACCCAAACAAATATTTACTCTTCATAAAAATATTTTGTGCGAAACCTTCGGAGTGGAACTCGATCGATTCTCCAAAAGAAAAGTAAAGATTGGCTACCGGTATCTTCGCAAAAAAGAAGAGGGATTACGGCTTGAAACCGAAGAAATCCATAACAGGCTTTTTATACATAACTACGGACATGGAGGTGCCGGTGTAACACTAAGCTGGGGATGTGCAGAAAAAGTGCGGCAATTACTCCAAAAAAACGTCAGCTGAAGCTTTTGGTTTTATAGTTCAGCCAATGCCCTCTGATTAGCAGCACGCTTCCCACCAGGGTAACTCCCGCTTCACCATAATCACCAAGCTGGTGATTAAAAAACCAGGCTACAAAAATGATAGCAAGCCCGACGAATAAATAACCGGAAATAGATTTAAGATTCTTACGGTTTTTGACAGATAATATGACCGCCGGTGCTATAGCCAGAAAAAATACCAAATGGGTGTACTCATGGAATTCATCAAGCGCAGGCCATAATGGAATCAGAGAAACAAAAACCGGCACCAGCAAGCAATGAATGGCACACAAGCCCGACAATCCAATGCCTAACCGGTCCCAGAAACCTTTCGATAATTTTATGATTTTCTTCTGCATTCTAAACTTTTTGAGGTAAATCAGGCACAACCGGAACAATAGCCGGAAACCATCCCGTTGAAGTTTTCAGCCATGTACCCCTCGGGCAGCTTAATCTGAATTTCCCGGGTAAGGCACTCTACCTTTCCACAATTCTTGCACCGAAAATGAAAATGATCGTGGCTGTGATCATTCTCCTCACAGTTTTCACACAAAGCAAAGTACTGTTTCCCATTCTCCCCAATTACACGATGTACCAACCCGTCCTCATAAAACCGGTTTAACACCCGGTATATCGTAGCCCTGTCCACCTCAATGCTCAGGGCTTCTTCGATCATACGGTGACTCATGGCCGACTCGGCTGCCTTTAGCGTTGATAAGATTTCGGTACTTGATTGTGTCTTTCTTCTCGGCATAATTCTTTATTGCGACTCTGTTGCAATAATACGATTTATTCCACTCCAAGGCAATAAAGTAGTTTGAATGTCTTCAGGATATTTGAAAATGATCGAGCAATCATTCATACTATCATGGTGATAAATGAAGTAAAAGAATGAGTTGCTTCTTCTTTTCATCCGTTGGATATGATACCATCTGAAATCAAATTCTGTACTTAACCATTCTTTAAAGCTATGAAAACCTCCCTATTTCCTGCACTAATGCTGGCAGTCATTTCCCTGATGTCATGCACCTCTCAAAATCAATCTGACCGGCTTCTCCTAACCGGACTTCAGGTTATTGATATTGAAACCGGTGATATCGCTGAAAATCATTCCATACTTATTGAAGGAAATACTATTAAGGACATTTTTAAAGATGAAAGTAAAGCCGCTGACGGTGCAAGATCGATCTCCATGCAAGGTAAATATGCCATTCCCGGATTATGGGATATGCACATTCATTTACGCGGTGGGCAGGATCTTATCGGTTCAAATAAAAAAATGCTGCCACTTTACACAGCTAACGGAGTTACTACAGTACGGGATGCCGGGGGTGATTTAACCCCTTCTATTTTTGAATGGCGATCTGAAATTAAAACTGGTTCTTTAAACGGTCCTTATATCTACACATCCGGCCCAAAAATTGACGGCCCCGATCCAACATGGGAAGGCTCCATTGAAGTTCAGAGTGAGGAAGATATCTCCAAAGCTCTCGATTCATTGCAATCCATGGGAATTGATTATATAAAGATTTATGAGAGCACCTTAAGTGGCGAGGCTTACCTGGAAATTATTCGTCAGGCTGAAGAACGCGGACTCACCGTTACCGGCCATATGCCCATGAGCATTTTTATTGATGACGCCATATTAGCCGGATTGGATGGAATTGAACATCTCTATTATGTTTTGAAAGGGACTTCGGATCGGGAAGGCGAAATCACCAGTAAGGTATATAACGGTCAGCTTGGGTTTTGGGATGCTGTAGCTGAATTAAAAGACAGCTATAATGAAGATACCGCCCGGGTTTTTTATCAGGAGTTGGTTGATAAAAATGTGTATGTGGTTCCAACTCTTCATATTGATGATGTTCTAAGCTTTCTTCATGAAGAAGATCACTCGGGGGATGAATATCTGGCGTATATTCCGGATGACCTCCGTCAAACTTACCAGCGCCGGGTTCGTTCAGCTCAGCGGAGAGATGCCGAAGCCATTCAGTTTGAGAAAGAACTCAATGATCTTTTCAAAAAAGTGACCCATGACTTGCAACAGGCGGGTGTGAAATTATTGGCAGGCTCGGATGCCGGGGCGTATAATTCGTATGTATATCCGGGAATATCGCTTCACCGTGAATTGGAAGCCTTTACAACAGCGGGATTAACACCATTGCAGGCCCTTCAGGCTTCTTCCTATAACGGCGCTCATTTCTTTGGGGATTACAATAAGATTGGAAGTATTGAGGCAGGAAAGACAGCAGACCTGCTTATCCTGAATGAAAATCCTTTAGCTGATATCGAAAATACCACAGATATATATTCCGTTATTTCGAAAGGAAAGCTTTTACAACCGGAGGAACTAAACGAACTTTTAAAATCTAAAAATTAACCGGGAAATCCCTGCTTAATACTGATTGGGACTTACGAACCGATTAATATCATCTTTTCGTTTTTTGCGATGTTTGGTATCTCTGCCTGAAACCCGTTTTCTCCACATCTTGAAGCTGGAACGTTTCATTTCCGACCACATCAGTTCTATAGTTTCATCTTCGGAAAGCCCAAATTGAAATTCTATCGCGTCAAAGGGAGTCCGGTCTTCCCAGGCCATTTCAATGATTCTGCTTTTGTCAGATTCGGATAGTTTATTTAAGTCTGCCATGTAATTCTTTTTACTTTGCAATACAAAATATCCGGGTATTTCAGTCCAGAAAGTAGAATCTTGTTCTACAGACTGACTTTCATCTTAGGTTTCCAATATCAGCTACTGTTTTATACTTTTGTTATCACAATAAAAACTGTGCAAACCTATAGTCAGAAAAAAATGATCCGCCCTTATATCTTAGCTGAAACCAACTGGAAAAACCTCAAGGATGCCGACTTCGAATTAGCAGTGCTTCCATGGGGAGCTACGGAGGCACATAATTACCATCTCCCCTACGCTACCGATGTAATTGAAGCAGACCATATAGCGGCAGAATCGGCCCGACTGGCTTGGGAAGAGGGCGCCAAAGTCATTGTTCTTCCCACCATCCCTTTTGGGGTGAATACAGGGCAGGCAGACATTTATCTGGATATGAACCTTAACCCAAGCACGCAGTTTGCTATTCTGAAGGACCTCATTACCGTTTTAAACCGGCAGGGAATTCACAAACTTTTGATTCTTAACAGCCATGGTGGTAACAACTTTAAACCCATGGCGCGGGAACTCGGGCTGGAATTTTCTAATATGTTTCTTTGCGTGGCCGATTGGTTTAAGTCGCTCGACAAAAGTAAGTTTTTTGATGAAGACGGAGACCATGCCGATGAACTCGAAACCAGCTTACTGCTCCATCTAAAACCCGAATTGGTGTTACCCCTTGAGGAAGCCGGACCGGGCCGTGAACGAAAGAGTAAAATAAAAGCCCTTAGTGAAGACTGGGCTTGGGCAGAACGGCCATGGTCTCAGGTAACTGACGACACCGGAATAGGAAACCCCAAGAAAGCATCCGCTGAAAAAGGTGAAAAATATTTCAAAGCGGTTACCCAAAAAATGGCCCGGTTTATGATTGAGCTTGCCCGGGCAGATAAAGACGATTTATATGAATAAAATTATCGCCGGTCTCCGAATATTCGCAATAAGAAGATAAACATGTTGATGAAGTCGAGGTATAAGGCAAGGGCTCCCATAATAGCTCCTTTGCTTCCCTCCTCGGATTCTACATCCACTTCCAGGCTCATCTTTTTCATCTTCTGTGTGTCGTAGGCAGTCAACCCCACAAACACCAACACACCAATGTAGGTAATAGCCCAATATAGCATTTCACTGTGCACAAAAATATTCACAATGGTGGCAATGATAATTCCAATCAGCCCCATAAAGGCAATATTACCAATGCTGGAAAGGTCTTTCTTGGTGAAATACCCGTAGGCGCTCGTCACCCCGAATGTACCGGCTGTTATAAAGAAAGTAGATGCAATGGAAGCCGACGTATAGACCAGAAATAGAATTGAGAACGTGAGCCCGTTTAACGCCGAGTACAACAGAAAAAGACCGATGGCCATGCTAGCATTCATACTGTTGATTCTTCCCGAAAGCCAAACTACCAGACCAAGTTCAGCCAAGATAACCCCAAAAAATAAAATCTGGTTTTGGGCCATCGTTTCAACAAAGCCGGAGTCGACCACACGTAAGGCCACAAATCCGGTAATGGCAAGTGCCAGAGCCATCCAGCCATAAACCTTATTAATGAAACTGGACTGTATCGATTTTACTTGTTCTGCTGTAAGATGCTGTGTATTCATTGCTGCTTTTAATAAAGAATTAGTTCAGTTACTATTCACTTGTGATAACAAGTTCACAAAACCTTCAAAAATAAATTTTATTGTGCGGTGAAAATACTAAAACTTCTTGCCGTTTGTGTACTCTGTATACTAATTATTACAGGTTTAGTTTTTCTATTTGAATGGATTATCTAACAAAAAACCGAGGTTACTATGAAAAAGAATATGGGTTCTGCTGATAAGATTATCCGCTTTGTTCTGGCGATCATTTTTGCAGCACTTTACTTCACAGGTACGGTTTCCGGTACAATAGGAATCGTTCTGCTGGTATTGGCCGGAGTGTTTGTGCTTACAAGCCTGGTAAGCTTCTGCCCTCTGTATGCTCCCTTTGGGTTAACAACATGCAAGACTTCTGCAGAATAACAGATTGGGATTCCTAAGTCTGTTTTAAAACTAACATTCCTAAAAAAAAAGGGCGCAACTATGCGCCCTTTCAAAATTGTATTTTATTAACGATCAGGTACCGAACCAATAGCTTAATTTAACGAGGAATACATTAGTTGGTTTGGCACTGAAAAGACCATCCAAATCTCGACCCAGGTCAAAATTACCCATTCCAACAAAATCATTCCGCTGTTGCTGCCAAACAAGAAACAGAGTTGAGCCTGGCGTATATTCCCACCGAAATACTGCGTTACCTTGTACCGAACGGAAGTTAAAATCCGGATCACGGAAATTAAAAGAAGCAGAACCTCCAGCTCCATCTGGATCAACGGTGTACTCATCTCCTGACTTGCTTATGGTTCCCCTATCTTCTCCATAGCGGTCAAAGTTGTACGTTCCGGGCTCAGCAAACTCCTTAAAGTGTGTGTACTCACCGCTGGCTATAAACGGACGTACGTAGGTCTGCAAACTCATAGTGGGTGAAAATGTCCAGTTTAACCTTACGCTGGTCATAAGACTTCGCTGTTTGATGTCCGCAAATACATACCGGTTGCCATAGGTTTCGGTTGCGTTTGCGTCCTGCACACGGGTCACATATTGATCTGTATCCCGCTGATACCCAAACTCCGGTGAAACAGATACCTGTATAAAAGTTGTGGGCCGATAGGTTACTCCCATCCACACATTGTTGTCAAATTCACCGGAAACATCCTGACGCTGGAAGGTTCCAAAATAGAATGACACATCCTTATTTTGGTTGGTATTGAGATTAAGGTTGAAGTTCCAGTCACGTGGTCGATCCATGATAGGTCCTCCTCGGGTAGTGCGATCCATAACCTGTTCGCCGGACATATTTGCATTGTAGTTGAAGGTCCAGAGGTTATCAAAGCGCATAAACCCACCTGTTCCATACCAGTTGCTGATCACGTCTCCATCATAATTCCACGCATTCCCTTTAAATAACCATGTTTCGAAGTACTGCAGTAGCTCAGGATCAGTTTCCCGGTAAATCAGGCCTCCGTTTATAGACCGATAGTCGGATCTATTTTGAAAACCAATATCGTTTGTCTCATATCCCGGCGAAACATCAGAGTAGGTTAAGGAAGTCATCCAGTTATCATCTCCCCCTCTTTTTTGGATACTTATTTCTGACGCAAAACCGGACAGGCTCGTTTTATTGGGATTTACTGAAAGCTCATCCGAATCTACACGGTCGAAATGCCGGACCGGTGATGTTTGAGCCCGCTGAATGGCTTCTTTTGAACCGTTTATAACACTGTAAGAGAAAGCACCACTTGTAATCCAGTTACGATCATTAAAACTGTGTTCAAAATCCACGCCTCCCAGATAGGCTGATGAGCGGAGAAAGTCCTCAAAGTAGGTTCCATCAATACTACGGTTTACGGCGCTGCCAAAACCTCCGAAATAGGTGTTTCCTGAGTTGAAATCTTTTTTGGTTCGGGCAACCATATAATTGGTAGCCGGTTCAACAGCAAAAGAACTTTCTGTTCCCGAAGGCGCAGTATATAAAGCTTCTTCTTCCAGGGTATAAGCATCGAGAAAACCTATAGACCATCCGTTTTGCGTTTTACCACTTACTTTAGCGGCGGCGGCTATGGTTGTCAAATCCGGCCGATCTACATATTCAGCATTCACACCTGCCCTTCCCGGGGTTCCCTGTGGGGCCCGGCCAATCCTTCTGGAATAGAAAGTAACAGGGTTTCCAAAGCGACTGAATGTCTTTGTATTGCCGAATTGAAAAATATCATTGCCTTCGAGAAAGAACGGCCTTCGTTCGGAGAAGAAATTTTCGTTAGCTGTTAAATTGATGACTGCCGGATCTGCCTCAACCTGACCGAAGTCCGGATTTATGGTAGCCGTCAGCGTAAGGTCGGAAGTAAGCCCGTATTTAATATCGCCTCCAATCCCGGCTCCCAATTCATTCCGGCTGTAATAAGGATTATCCGTACTTATAGATGGAACACGGGTCAAATCTGCCGAAACATAAGGAATGACCTCCAGTCTGCGTGGCTCCTTAAGATTCTGAATTCCATTAAGTCTGCCGAACCTCGAAACAATACCGGTCTCATTCTGAGAGGTAGGTGCCCAAAATGATACTTCTCCATTGCGGGCTATCCTGCGCTGAAAATTAACCCCCCACGACTGCTCTTCACTATTAGAGCTAAAGCGCAATTGTGAAAGGGGAATTTTCATCTCTGCTGACCAGCCGTTTTCTAATATCTTTGTTTCTGCCTGCCAAACGGCATCCCAAAGCTGATCTTCATCGGTATCATCATAAAGCAGGATATCTTTCTGTACTCCCCGAGGGTTTATCGCAAAAGTAAAAGCTGTCCTTTTATCGTTGTAGCTGTCGAAAAGCACATATACCCAGTCGCTTGCCTGGTTTCCATCACGGCGAAATAGAGGTGCATTAATGGAATCAGGAGCTGAATCGTAAGCCATGATTCCAACGAATATATATTCATCGGTGTATAGCAGTTGTACTTCTGTTTTTTCTGAAGCAGCACTGCCATCATCCGGAGCACGCTGAGTGAATTGGGTTGCAATAGGGACATTTTTCCAAATTGATTCACTTAAAAGTCCGTCTAATACGATTTCGTTTTCACCGTCAATTCTGATAGCCTGCATGGCGGGATTCTCCACATTCCCACTTCTTACATCACCTGTATTAATGGCAATTGTATCCGTTTGTTTTTGATAGGAAGTCTGTGCAAACACATTGACACAAAGACATACCAATGCCAAAGTAGTATATATGGGCTTCATAGGTTCGGGGATTTTTTTGAGAGGAGTCCTATCCCTGCAAGCCATTTAACTCAAATGACTTACAGCTCCAGTTTTTTGTTTTACCTTTAGACGATTCGGATCTTAAAAGGTTGCTTTAAAAAATTATTTTTTACGAATTGAAATATCTCCGTGCAGAGTTTTGAACAGAAATTCGGGTCCGCCTCCATTCACTTTCCCAAAAATCCATTTATTCACGGCCACCCGGTACTCTCCATCTTTGGTATTCACTTCCGGTTTAGAAGATGACCGGTCGATTTCCATGTCGAAATTTGTATACACATCGCCCCACTCTGTTTTCATTTTTGCGGTGAATTTGGCATCAGCCGGGAAGGATACTTCGATATCTCCGTTCACCCCGGTAAAAGACATAGGAGCGTTTGCAGTTATCTCATTGAAATCGATCTCGATGTCACCGTTTACACTGTTAACCAATACTGTTCCGGAGATATCACTTAACTCTACATCACCATTTACCGCACTGATTTCTAACTCCCCTGAAAGACCAGAAACCGTTACATCACCCTGCACAGTATTCAGCTTAAGAGAGAAGTTTCGTGGAACATAGATAATCATTTCCAGATCATCGTTTGGCATGGGGCCGGTGTTTACACGTACTTCGTTATTGTCTTCGGTTACTTCAATACCTACCCCTCCGCCTGAAATTCGGCGCATACCGTTTCTCATGGCGTCTCTTTCGTCATCGGCGTTATCACCGTCATAATTTACAATTACATTATTCTTATCGTGCGCTCTGATTTCAACTTCATCGGAGAAGTTAGCCGCCACAATCAGCTTTCCGGGTTCGCCGGGATTTGATAGCGGTATTTCCAGGTTATTCTGAGCATGGGCCGGGATGGCAATCAGGCCAATTGTTAGAACGAAAAGCAATTTTTTTATTGATCTATACATGATGTTATCTCTTTATGATTTTCTTTGTTTGATATAAGCGTTTCCATTTAAAAGACGGAACCGCAGTTCAGGACCGCCTTCGCCAATTTGAATAGGAGTTGTTTGCTCGATGCTGTACCGGGTTGTCCCATCCTGACTTTTATTTACCCGGTTAGGCAAGTATTCAATATTGTTGAAGTCGGTATATAGCTCACCGTGTAAACTTTTGAAGGTTACAACAGCAGACAAGTTTTTTGGGGCGTACACTTCGATCGTACCATTTACGGTATGAAATTCAGAATCTTGTTCGGGTGCCTTAGCAAATTCAACCTGGATATTACCGTTCACCGTGTTGGCATCAACTTTCCCGGCCGCATCATTCACAAAAACACTTCCGTTCACGTTATTGGCTTTTACCCCGGTGGTCATACCGGTAACCACAACTTCCCCGCCGTTGATGGTTGAAATCTCTGACATGAGGTAGTGAGGGATTTTAAGCTGAAGATTAAATTCAAAATTCAGCCGTTCATCATCTCCATACCTGTTCTTCTTTCTTCTTTGGTAATTGTAATGAAGTTTGTCCCCTTCAATCTTTACTTCCATTCCGGGCTGACGTACAAAAATGAAAATACTGTTGTCTCCATTAAGGCGGTCCAGGTAAATCTCATCGGGATTAAAATCACCTATTAATCGTGGTTTACTTGTTACAATTTTAGTACCAGTGATGATAATTTCATCCCCGTCATACCCTTCTGCATTCAAGTCCCCGTTGATGTTTTTCATGTGGAAGTAAGTCTCGGCATTAAACTCAGAGGCCGGGATTCTGATTTCAATATCTTCCTGAGCCCGTTGTGATGAAACTGACGACTGAGCTTCTGCGACAGTGCTTAATAAAAGTATTCCAAGTAATAATAAAAGTCTCATAATCTCTCTCACATTAGTGCAGCTATGCTGCTTTCCAATTTCTGCTGAACCGTAAAATCAAGGTCGCGCTCTTCGATAAGACGTCTGAACTCAGGGGCTGAATTTTTCAGTTCCAGCTCCAGCATGGCATCGGCCAATTCAGTAATTACAATTGGTGATTGTTGTTTTGCTATCGCTTTCACCAATCCTTCCCTTACCCGTTCATTACCACCCCATCGTTTCAGAGCTTCAATGGCCTGTACGCGAACATTCACACTTGGGTCATTATTAAGGGTAAAAAGCAGCGCGTGAATTGCTTCTGAGTCAACCGATGGCAACTCACTGCTGATGGTAACCGCTTTTAACCGGTCGGCAGCCGAAGCTCCTTCCAGCATATTTACCATCATCATCTCACGCATGTCCTGCACCTGCTGGCTGAGCTGCTCAATTTCAGAATCACTGCTATTTAATTGTGAACCGATGAGACCACCCATAATCAACAATACACAGCCGTAGGCCAGCCTTGGCATGGTAAGTTCTGCGATAAATTCTTTAATCTGATTCTGTATCGTTTTAAACCAAGGCTCTTTAACCGACTGCTTTTCCTCCTCCAGCAGAGCGTAGAACTTAGTGCTCATTTCCTTTCGGGGAGCGGGAACAGATATGGAACCCAGATCTTCATGCAGCTTTTCGAGCTCACGAAACTCCATAAAGTCGATTGTGCCGTTGGCAATCAGCTCTTCCACCTTGGTCTTCCCGGCATCATCCAGGTTTCCTGCCAGGTAGTCGGCAATTAATTGTTCATGTTGTTCATTCATGGCTGCATTCCTCATTTAAGGTATTTACCAAATCTTTTAACTCTTTCATGGCCCTAAACATTTTTACTTTAATCGCCCCTTCTGTAGTATCCAGAATATCGGCGATCTCTTTGTATTTCAAGCCTTCAAACCGGCTCAAAACAATAATCTCTCTTTTGTCTTCATCTAATCGTCCCAGTGCTATTTCAAGCAGCTCTTTTTTCTCTTTCTTGTTGATCACGGCTTTCGCCTCTTCCTGATCAACTTCCATCCGCTCCTCATCAATTTCCACTGAAATACCTTCCCGCTGCTGCTTTCGAAAGTGATCGATGTGAGCGTTACGGGCAATACTGAACATCCAGGTGGTGAACTTTCCGTCGCCTGTATAGGTCTCCCGGTACTTCAAAATACGTTCAAAAACTGACTGAACCAGATCTTCACAAAGCTCTGCTTCTTTACACATCCGGTAGAAAAAACTAAATAACGGGCGATTATATCGCTCAAACAGCAGACCCAATTTATCCAGGTCGCCGTTCTTTACTTTCATCATCAATGCCTTATCCGAAGTAGAGTCCACCGCGTAAATTTCCCGAGCTTTATGTTTTCAACCTTATACACTGATGTTAGTAGAAAAGGTTACAGGTTTTTTTGTTATTCGATACTCGTCCCTTTTCAACCGGAAGTTTGGATGTTGATTCAACGACTAACTAAAAAATCCTCATTTAAAATTCATAATTCTAAAGCCGAGTTCTTATTTTCAACGTCCTAATTTTGAAACGAATATCATCAATGAGCGATACCCCGATTTTTAATTTTTTAGCGAAGCAACTGAATTTTTCACCCAAGCAAATCAGCACCATAGCCAAGTTTTTGGATGAAGGAGCTACGGTTCCATTTCTGGCACGTTACCGGAAGGAAGCCACCGATGGACTTGATGAAGAACAAATCCGAGCAATCCGGGATGGGTTGGAAACCCAGCGAACCCTTGAAGCGCGCAAAGAAACGGTTCTTAAATCCATTAAAGAACAGGAGAAGCTAACCCCGGAACTGGAAAAGCAGATCAAATCTTGTACCGACCTGACCACACTGGAGGATATCTACCTTCCCTACAAGCAAAAGCGTAAAACCCGGGGTGATAAAGCCAAAGAAAAAGGACTGGAGCCGCTGGCTCAGCTGATTTGGGATCAGGAGATTGAAAAAGGCGATCCGGTTGAATACGCCAGGGAGTACATCGACAAAGAAAAAGAAGTTGAAACAGTTGAAGATGCGTTTGACGGAGCCACCGACATTGTTGCTGAGTGGATCAATGAAAGCCTGGAAGTACGGGAAATGTTGCGAAAAGTATTTACCGAGCATGCCAATATCGTAACTAAGAAAAACCCGGCGATAAAAGACCGGACCAATTACGAAGATTATTACGAGTTTTCTTACCGGGCCAGTAAGATGAAGCCTTACCAGATTCTGGCCATCAACCGGGGTGAAAAGGAAAATGTTCTGTTTGTGAATGTGGAGCTCTGGGAAGAACGAACGCTTGAAAATATTGACGACCTCGTTATTAGTAACGACCTGAGCATTTTTACCGAATACCTGCAGGATGCCGTGGAAGATGCGTACAAACGTCTGCTGTTCCCTTCTCTGGAGCGGGAACTCAGAAGCGACCTTACCGACAAAGCCGATGAACATGCCATTGAAACCTTTGCGACCAACCTTGGCAATCTGCTGATGCAGCCTCCATTAGACAAGAAAGTGGTAATGGGTATAGATCCGGCCTTTAGAAGCGGTTGTAAAGTTGCCGTAGTGGATGAGCATGGAAAATACATGGAAGGAACCACCACCTATCCTACTCCACCTCAGAAAAAAGTAGCTGAAGCCGAAGCTGTTTTTGAGAAACTGATTGATAAATACGGGGTGAGCCTGATTGCCATCGGTAATGGAACGGCCAGCCGGGAAACCGAGCAGATTGTGGCCGACTTTCTCCAAAAGCGGAAAGAGAAACACCCCGATGAAGAACTTCACTACCTGATTGTAAATGAAGCGGGCGCCTCTGTGTATTCTGCATCCAAAGTAGCCCGGGAGGAATTCCCTGAACTTGATGCAGCACAACGTGGAAATATTTCCATAGCGCGACGGGTGCAAGATCCACTGGCAGAGTTGGTAAAAATAGATCCAAAATCGATCGGCGTTGGTTTATATCAGCATGATGTAAATCAAAATCAGCTGGCCGGCAAGCTGGATGATGTGGTGGAAAGCTGCGTGAATGAAGTGGGTGTAAACCTGAACACAGCCTCTGCCCCATTGCTATCTCATATTTCAGGCCTGAGCAAGCGAGTGGCCACCAACATCGTAAAGCACCGGGAAGAGAAGGGAATTTTCATGGACCGTGAACAAATTCGCGGCATCGATGGTGTGGGTGATTTCCGTTTTCAGCAGGCAGCGGGTTTCATGCGTATTCCCGAATCCAAAAATCCTCTGGATAATACCGCCATTCACCCCGAAAGCTATGAAGCTGCCGAAAAGCTGTGTAATCTTTTCAGTATTAACCTTGAGAATATTTCTGCTGAAAAGGATAAGATTGCATCCAAATTCAAAAATGTAAGTCTCGAAGAGACAGCTGAGCAAATCGGCGTTGGGGTTCCAACCCTGGAGCTCATCATAGAAAACCTGCAAAAACCCGGTCGTGACCCCCGCGAGAACTTGCAGAAACCATTATTACGAACCGATGTTATGAAAATGGAAGACCTGAAAACAGGTCAGAAACTGGAAGGCACCGTTCGGAACGTTGTGGATTTCGGAGCGTTTGTGGATATCGGAGTTAAACAAGACGGTTTACTGCACATCTCCAATATGGCCGAAAACAAAAAGATTGAAGACCCGCATGATGTGGTGAGCGTAGGCGATATTCTCAGCCTTGAAATTATTACCTTGGATCTGGAACGAGGACGAATTGGACTTAAACTCGTTAATGGTTAGTCGTTATTCGTAATAACGATCAGCGATTAACGAAAACCGAATAACGAACACAAATGGACAAAGCACAGCAGCTCGAAAAACAATATCACTTCCAGGTGTATAACCGCCTGCCGGTTACTCTTTCCCATGGAAAAGGAGCCTTACTCTGGGATACGGATGGAAATGAATACCTGGATGCTTTTGGGGGATTGGCTGTGAATAACCTCGGGCATGCACACCCCAAAATAGTGGCTGCCATTAAAGAACAGGCTGACAAACTGCTTCATGCTTCCAATTTTTTCTATAATGAACCTCAAAGTCTGCTGGCCGAAAAACTGGCGAATCTATCCGGATTAGACCGGGTGTTCTTTTGCAACAGCGGCGTGGAAGCCATGGAAGCTTGTGTTAAACTGGCCCGGAAATGGGGCAAAAAAAACGGAAAGTCCGGAAATGTAATTACACTCAGTGAAGGATTTCATGGCCGTTCGGTAACCACTATCGCGATGGGCATGCCGAGCTATCGTGAAGGTTTTGATCCCATGCCTACCGGATTTGATCAGGTTCCCTATAATGATTTTGAAGCCCTTACAGCCAAAGTTAACGAAGATACCATTGCTATTGGCTTTGAAACCATACAGGGCTCCGGCGGGGTAAATGTGATTGACGCCGAATTCCTCAAAAAAACACGGGAGCTATGTGATGAGCTCAACATTCTGATGATTATTGATGAGGTTCAAAGCGGTATTGGTCGCTCCGGGAAATTCTATGCGTATCAACATTTTGACGTACAGCCGGATATAGTGGCAACCGCCAAAGCTCTTGCGGGTGGTATCCCAATCGGAGCCGTTATCGCCAAAGAAGAGGTGGCTTCAGCGCTTGGGTTCGGCGATCATGGTACTACCTTTGGCGGAAACCCCTTCGCTTGCCATGTAGCCAATGCAGCTTTGGATGCCATTGAAGAAGAAAGACTCACCGAGCAGGCCGCTGAAAAAGGAGCGTTTATGATGGGCCTGCTAAAAGAGAAGCTGTCCGATAATCCCTCTGTAAAAGAAATACGGGGACTTGGACTCATGTTAGGAGTCGAGCTCAACCGCCCTGCACGACCTGTTATCGATAAAATGTTTGAACATAACATTCTGGGCAACGCCGCTCATGGCACCGTGGTTCGATTTCTCCCTCCTTTGGTTATTACCAAAGAACAGATTGAGCGTATTGTTGATGAACTGAAATGGGCATTGAATCAAACTAAATAATAGAACACGGATTAAGCGGAACGAAGTTATTAACGGGTTTCCCTTTTCGTATAAATTTGTACCCACCTATAATACCATTCACACCGGAAAAGCCGTTAATGAATTTCAGCCCTTATTTTTGTACTATTATTCAGATCATTTCAGGAGATTGCCATGAAAGAAATTCAATCCAATCCTAATATTCTAGGCGGAACACCGGTTTTTAAAGGCACACGCGTTCCTGTAGAAATCCTTTTTGATTACCTCGAAGAAGGCGCTTCCATTGATACCTTTCTGAACGACTATCCCACAGTGGAAAAGAAACAAGCTATCGCTGTTTTAGATATTGCCGGCAAAGTGGTTTCCTCTCAGGATTTTAAGTCAAAGTATGAAGCTACTTCTTGATGAAAATATTCCTCATCCTTTAAAGAAAGACCTTTCACAGCATGAGGTATTCACCGTGCAGGATATGGGCTGGCAGGGAAAAGAAAATGGAGCATTGTTGAAATTGATGCTGGCCAATGGTTTTGATGCTTTCATAACAGCGGATAAAAATCTTCAAAATCAACAAAACTTTAATACCTACTCCATCCCGGTTTTAGTGTTGAGCGTAAATCGTTTGACCTATCAGAACATCTCTAAGTTGCTAAAAAATCTGATTGCTATCCTGAATTCCAAATTATCGACGGGAGTAACTATAATTGAGCTTGAATAGTGCTATTTTAGTAAATCTTGGATACCTGAATCCGGGTAATCCGAAAATCAAGTAAATCAGGGTTCTCAAACAGTAGCTTTTACCCCGGCAGACTAATCTTCCCTAAGTGAATTTTTTCTTCCGTAACCCCAGGAATGGCAAATCCCTCCCCGGCCACCAGCTCATTGGCAAAAAAGGCCATCATCGCTGCTTCTTTGGCATCAGCTGAAATCCCCAATTCTTCGAAATCTTTGAATTCCGCTTTTAGGTTTCTCTTTTTCAGGTCTTTCAACAATGTTTTGTTATGAATACCCCCACCGCTAACGAAGCATTCAAACTTCACATCACCAATTATCTCATCAACTGCCCTACTGATACTTTGTGATGTAACGGCTGTGAGTGAAGCTATCAAATCTTCCTTCGGTAATTCTATACCGTGTCCTTCCATCAGGTTTTCAATAAATTCGAGGCGAAAATCTTCTTGCCCGGTCGTCTTGGGAAAAGCTTTGCGAAAGTAAGGCTCAAGCAGCACATACCTCACCAGTTCAGAATGCACTTGCCCGGATGCCGCCACTTTTCCCCCCTCATCAAAAGGCTTATCAAAATACTTTTGCATAGCTTCATTGATAAGCGTATTGGCCGGACCGGTATCGCTTGTTAAAATCGACTCTCCACTTTTTATGGACGGTAACCAGGTAAAATTGGCAATCCCGCCCAGGTTTAACAATAACCGGTGTTTCTCCTGATCTCGAAAAAGGACTTCATCAAAAATTCCAGCCAGCGGTGCTCCCTCTCCACCAGCAGCCGTATGCTTTTGACGAAAATCAGATATGGTAATTATTCCTGACTTCTGAGCAATGTGATCTCCATCTACAATTTGAAGTGTGGCATGTTCTTCATCTTCACTTTGAGAAGGTGCATGGTAAATCGTTTGTCCGTGACTGGCTATAAGGTCAATTTGCTCAGGATCAATATCCCATTCATTCAGTGCTTTAAGAATAGATGAAACATAGATCCCGGCAAGTTCGGTATGCAATACGGTTAACTCCCGGGCCGGAATCTGTTCTTTAGATTGAATAGCTCGAATTCGATTCCGCAAATTGGCTGAATATTCTTCCGTCGTGAACTTAATCACTTCAACCTTCGAATTACTTCCCAAGCCGGACACCTTACATAAACATAAATCAAGTCCATCCAGCGAGGTACCGGACATCAACCCTATAATAGTGCGTTCCGGTTTTTGGGAAATTTCCCACAGTTTTGCCAAATAATTATTCATAGATTTAGGCTGAATTTATAAGCAAGAACCTACGGAAAATGAGCGAACCTACCGAAGACGAAATTAAAGCTTTTATTGAAGATGTCGAATTTTTGATTAAAACGCTGAAAGACAGTTTTGAGTCGACCGATGCACAGTTTTTCATCGATGAACACAATGATATTTTATATGTGAAGCTGGAAGGGTTGAATGATTACGATGAGCATGAAATTGAGGAAATCGCGGCCCCGGTTTTAAGTGAACTGGATCTGGACTTTGAACAAATTACCCTGCTTCCATTATAATCAGAACCGCTGAAAAAGCGCTTTTTTCTTTATTTTTTGATAACTTCTGATTCGCAGTTTTATTACAATTTCAATAGAATTATTCCATGAAATCAAGCAATTCCGGATATACCATGAGCTGCATTATGTGCGGCCGTGAAAATGACGAAAGAGAGACCAGTACTTATTGTACCAACTGCGGAGGAGTTTTGGATATTGAGTACAATAAATCTGAGAAGCATATTCAATATCCGCTTAAAGAGATTTTGCCTGATCCTCTTAAGAATCATTACACCTCGCTGAAGAAGCTTGATCGTCTTTCCGAGAAATATGATGCAGAGCTTTATGCCAAGCTTGAATTTGAACACCCCACCGGATGCTTTAAAGACCGTGGAAGTTATATTGAAGTTCAGAAGGCCCTTGAATTGGGAGCTGATGCTATTTGCCTGGCCTCAACCGGTAATATGGCTGCATCGGTGGCTGCTTACGCTTGTTATTTCAAGATCCCTTGTTTTGTCTTCGTACCGGAAAAGACGCCTGAAGTAAAACTGGCTCAGGCCACTATTTATGATGCCACCATTATCAAGATTAAGGGTGATTTTATGGCCTGTGAGAAGCTATGCCGTGAGTTTGCCAAATCCGGGAATTACTACCTTGCCGGAGATTATGTTTTTCGTCAGGAAGGTCAGAAATCGTTTTCATACGAGTTATACGAGCAGGGTGATACCGAATTTGATTACATCTTTGTACCCATTGGCGCCGGAACTAATTTTGCTGCCATCTACAAAGGCTACAAAGAGATGAAAGCCGCAGGTATGATTGATAAAATCCCAAGCTTTGTTGCGGTTCAACCCGAGCAAAGTTCGCCGGTAGTAGAAGGAATTTTCAAGAAAGATAAAATTGTGAAAGAACAGGTTAACACCATGGCTGATGCTGTGGCTGTAGCCGATCCGCTGGATTTCTATAAGGTATTTCGAGGAATTGAAGAAACGGACGGTCTTGCTTTTACCGCTACCGAAAATGAGTTACTCGATTCTATGAAAGAAATGACGGTAGAGGAAGGGTATTTCACCGAACCGGCATGCGCCATTCCTCTCGCTACTTTCAAGAATAACCTCGAGCAGTTTAAAGGAAAGAAATGCCTGTTTGTGCTTACCGGAACCGGGCTTAAGAGCTCCCATATTGTAGCCAAATACTCTCTTTCATCTCCGGTGCTTCCTCCGGACTTAGAGCGAATTCAACAGTATATTGAGTCGGGCTTTATTGACATGCAGAAGAACAGCTGGGGGCAATCGCGTAACACCGGCTTTGAAAATGTTAATATGGATGAAGGACATAGCAAGCTGTACGATGAGTACGTGAATAATATCAACCGTAAAGGAAAAACGCTTAAAGAAGAAGAGATTAAGGTACTTCGCTCGTTGGTCTATAATGAAGATGCGAACCTCGAGTATCCGGTTGAGGTGGTAGACTATAAGCTGACCATGCGTAAACACGGACTTGTAAGTGCAGCTGTGAAACTGAGAATTGAAGAAAAAGATGAGATCATTTCCCTCGATCAGGGTGTAGGCCCGATTGACGCCATTCTTACCGCTATCAAATCAGAAACGGATGGATTCCTACCACTTGAAGTCATAAATCACGAAGTGGAAATCCTGAGTCCGGATACTGACTCATTGGTAATTGTAACTCTTACCCTCGAAAAAGAAGGGCATAGATTTACTTCAAAAGGAGCTTCTCCTGATACTCTGGAAGCTGTAATTCAAGCGTTTGTAAAAGGATTGGCAATAGCAAATAAGGCATTGGCTATCTAGATAGTACTTGTTGCTATTTTAGTGGTGTTTCAGTTATTTCAAATACAGATTTGAGATAACATTGAAAACAAAGCTTTTAAATATCGGCCTGATCTTAAGCTCTTTTTTGGTTTATTTTGAGTGGGGTGTCGATTACAACACTTTCCTCATAGAAATAGAAATAGAATTGTTTTCAAAGTTTCTTGAGGATCCGCTTTCAGTTTTCCATCCCTTAATTGTAATCCCATTAATAGGACAGGTGTTGTTGATCATTACGCTTTTTCAGAAAAAACCCGGACGAATGCTGTCCTTATCCGGATTAACTGCTGTTGGGTTCTTGATTCTACTTGTTTCCCTAATAGGATTAATGGGAATGAATATCAGAATCTTCTCATCCACACTGCCCTTTTTAATCCTTGGAGCCATAAGTATTATACATCACCGGGTAAAGTCTTCAACCTCACCCGATGATAAAAATAATAGGTAGACAGAGTTATCGGAGGGCTTCTTCTAATTCCAGGGATGCATTGCTTCCTTCATCTCTGTATTTCACAATAATAGGGCAAGCCATGCTGAGGCCATTTTCCCTGGCCCAATCGTTACTTACCGGTCGTGTTCCCGGAATAACTACTGCATTTTCAGGAATAGCTGATCCGCGCTCCAGAACTTTCTCATTCACCGTATCATAAACAGGAACAGCTTTGGAAAGTGTAACTCCGGGTGCAATGACGGCCCCTTTTTTTACAAGAATTCCTTCCACAATTACAGATCCGGCCCCAATAAAGCAATCGTCTTCGATGATTACGGGATTCATGCCAACCGGCTCTAATACTCCACCTATCTGTACTCCGGCTGAAAGGTGTACGTTCTTCCCAATCTGAGCACAGGAGCCCACCAGAGCATGGCTATCAACCATAGAGCCTTCATCCACAAATGCTCCAACATTGATGTAAGCCGGAGGCATGATGATCACACCCGGTGAAACATAAGCGCCTCTGCGAACCGATGAACCACCGGGAACCAGACGTACTCCATCTTCAGGTCCAAAGAATCGGGGTGGCAGATTGTGCTTATCAACAAATCCCTCGTAGATGCCTTCATAGGAAGTATTCTCGCCATCTTTAAAAGAAGCCAGAATAGCTTCTTTCACTTCTACATTAGCCTCCCAGCCACTCTCGGTTTTGTTGGCTGCTCTTACCGTTCCTTCTTCCAGTTGATCTAAAATATCTTCGTAACTCATTCTGTAATTTATATTATTGAATTCTTGAATTGTGCAATTCTGTATGACTTTACAAACAGCTATTTCTGCCCGTCAAGCCACTCCGCAATCTCTTTATCGGCCTGCAAAAGATTATTTTCTACATCTTCTGAGATATCTCCAAGGGATAACGGTAACCTAACAGTGTCGTTGGTAATCCAGTTCTTTTTGCCCAGCAGTACTTTCGCCGGAACCGGATTCGGGGCTTTGAATAAGGCATCCGTAGCATTTTTCCATAAAGGGAATAATCCTTCGGTTTCTCCTTTCAGGCACAGTTCCACATATCTGTGGGTAGCTTTCGGCCATACATTTGAAGCTACGGAAACCAACCCTACCCCACCTTCTTTGCTAAAAGCCGGGGTCATGCCATCATCACCACTATAAAACTTAACATCAGGGGCCTCGCGCCGGAAGGCCTTAAACTCTTCCACGCTGCCGCTCGCTTCTTTCATTCCCATCAGGTGGTCAAATTCTTTACTGAGGCGTGCCGGTACGCTCGGATGCATTTTCACCCCTGTTCGGGAAGGCACGTTGTACAGCATGCAGGGAATATCTGTCTCTGCCATCAATTCGCTAAACCACTCAAACTGACCTTCAGCACCCGGTTTCGCATAAAGAGGGGTTACCAATAACAAAGCATCCGGCTTTATTTCATTGCAAAAATGGATGAAATCAACCTGGGCAGGAAGATTAAAGCCACCCACTCCAATCATAAACGGAACATCCAGTTTCAGGTTCTTGGTAAATTCGACAACCTCTCTTTTTTCTTCTTCATTCAGGTTTAATCCTTCTCCTGTACTGCCCAAAACCAATACTCCATTGCCGGCCTTCTCCTGCTTCTTTAGAAGTTGTTCAAAACTGTCATAGTCCACACTCCCGTCTGTATTCATCGGGGTGACAATTGCTGTCCACAGTGGAAAATTTTCCATTATTTTTGTTCCTCCATTACTTGATCAAATAACTGCCCAAAGGTACGAATTCCTGCTTCCATCTTCGAATGGTTTACCAGTTGCTTTGCGGCCCAAATCGCCCCTTCTGCAAATAATGCACGGTCTAAGGCCTTATGTTTTAGGGTGATTTCTTCTGTTTCTGTTTTTAATGTCAGTTCATGAATTCCTTTCACATCCCCTTCACGGGCTGAGGTTACCTCGGCTTCTTTATCCAGCCATTCCTTCCAGGATAGTGCGGTTCCGCTGGGAGCGTCTTTTTTATGAACATGATGCACTTCGTGAATTTTAAACTCCGGGTCTTTCAGGATATTTGATCCGGCTGAAATTACCTCGATGCTTTTGCGGATTACATTCATCCCCAAACTAAAATTGGAAGCCATTATCCATTTCGCATTCCTGGCTTTTACCCGCTCTTCCACATCATCCGGCCAATCAAAACCGGTGCTTCCCCAGGCGGCGGGTATTCCGGCTTCGATGACTTTATCCATCACATCTGGTACCGCATCTCCCGGCACAAAAATGATAACCGCATCTGCTTGTTGAAGTTTTTCTACGTTGGGGGGATTTGATGAGTCAAAAGCTTCGGCAAGTTCATCTCCCAGAAGCTCCACTACTTTTCCGCCGGTCTTTCCTGTTCCTATGACTGCAATTTTCATAAATCTGATTCTTATTCAGTGATAAATTTACCGTGCAACATCCGCACGATATCTTCGGCTTGTTTCTGCTCAACCAAAAAACAAAGATTATTCGGGCTGGCCCCATGACAAATCAATCGTACATTATAATCTTCCAGTGCAGTAAATAACGGTCCACCAATTCCTGAGGTCTTCTGCAGGTCATTCCCTATCAAAGCAATCAATGCAAGCTCATCTTCGACGATGACCTCTGCAAATCGGCCCAGTTCTTCCAGCACATCCTCATTCAACTCTACCTTGTTGGCTGCATTTACAGCCGTGTCCAGGGTAAGTGCCACACTTACCTCACTGGTACTTACCAGGTCAACTGATATTCTGTGTTCAGCCAGAACCTTAAACAAATGTGCCAGAAATCCATGCTGGTGAAGCATTTCCAGGCTGTTCACCGTCAGCAGGGTTTGGTCTTTACGCAGGGATATTGCCCGAATAGCCGGCTTTTTCTCTGCATCTTTTACAATGTATGTTCCGGGATTATCGGGATCAGAACTGGAGGCTACCCGTACATTTACCCCTGCTCTCATTGCCGGTTTTAAGGTTGCAGGGTGCAACACTTTCCCGCCAAAAACCGAAAGCTCCGCAGCTTCATCAAAAGTGATTTCGTTTATGGGAAAAGCATCGGGAACAATACGGGGATCAGTAGTAAACACCCCGGCTACATCCGTCCATATTTCCAGGGTATCGGCACCAACAGTCTCGGCAAATAAAGAAGCTGAAAAATCACTTCCGCCACGCCCCAGTGTGGTTGTATTCCCAAATACATCCGAACCAATAAAGCCCTGAGTCAGATAGGTCTTCCCTTTCTGAATATGCTTTGCAGCTTTCTTCTTTATGGATGCTAAAATAGGCTCAGCATTCCCAAATGTGGAATCCGTTTTCATCACATTACGCGCATCCAGCCACTCGGCATCCACTCCGTTTTCCCTTAATACCTCTACAAACACCCGTGTGGACATCAACTCCCCAAATGCATATAAAGCATCTTTCCATCGCTTATCACGACCTACAAAATCGAGATGTTCGCGCAGTCCCGAAAACTCGGTGTAGAAGGCATCTCTCAGCTTTTCTTCAGCTTCACACTGCTCAATAATGGCAAGGTGTCGCTTCTCTATATTACCAAGGAGTTCTTCCCTTTGGGTTGAATCTAATTGACTGGCAGATAGAGCAACTAAGTCGTTGGTGGTGCCGGATGTGGCACTTATCACGATAAGCTGTCGGTCCAGATCAGACGCAACAATTTTGGCACTACGCTGCATGGCCTCGAACGTGCCCACGCTGGTGCCTCCGAATTTGGATACAATCATTAATTCTAAAAAGTTTATTGATGAATGAGTGAGCAAAGAAAATAAAGACTCTTTGCTCCAATCCCCTATAGAAAAGATCTGTTTAACCATTTTTTTACGGTTTTTAAGAGTTGAATGAGGATATGCCTCATTCCCAAGAATTTTGTATCCTCACTCGACATTAAATTCAGAACAAATTTCACTTCATGGATTCAGCACTTATCACCAGCGATGCGGTTACCTTTGGACTTTTGATGGCTATACTGGCCGGAATCTTCATCACCTCCCATAGTGAGAATCCCAAATGGCAAAAATTCTACAAGTTTGTGCCTTCGCTTCTCTTGTGCTATTTCATTCCTTCGCTTTTAACCACTTTTGGCGTGGTTTCCGAGGCAGATTCCAATCTATATCATGTAGCTTCCCAATATTTACTTCCGGCAAGCTTGGTACTGTTAACATTGAGTATTGACCTCAAAGGAATTATGAACCTGGGGCCGAAAGCGGTCATTATGTTTTTGGCCGGAACCGGAAGTATTATGATTGGTGGTCCCATTGCCCTGCTTATTGTAGGTACCATCAGTCCTGAAATTGTAGGTGGAACCGGACCGGATTCAGTCTGGCGTGGACTTGCAACCGTGGCCGGAAGCTGGATCGGTGGTGGTGCCAACCAAACCGCAATGCTGGAGGTATTTGAGCCGAGTACCGATTTATTCGGAGCCATGGTTACCGTGGATATTATTGTTGCCAACATCTGGTTGGCGTTCCTGCTCTATGGAGCCGGCATTTCCGAACAGGTGGATAAATGGTTTAAAGCCGATGCCTCAGCTATCGATGAACTGAAACACAACATCGCTGAGTATCAGGCCAACATTGCACGTGTTCCCACCTTGGTGGATTTCACTAAAATAATAGCCGTTGCCTTTTCCATAGTTGCTCTTGGTCACCTCGCCGGAGATTCCATCGCTCCCTGGATCGATGAAAATGCACCTGCACTGGCTGATTTAAGCCTGAACTCAGCCTTCTTTTGGATAGTAGTCGTAGCTACCACCGGCGGACTTATCCTGTCGTTCACCAAAGTTCGAAACCTTGAAGGTGCAGGAGCTTCTAAACTGGGAAGTCTGTTTCTCTACATCCTGGTAATGACCATCGGGATGAAAATGAACATTGCATCCATGCTGGATGCACCCGGTTTCTTTGTGATCGGTGCCGTGTGGATTCTGATCCACGTTGGTGTATTGTTGACGGTTGGAAAGCTCATTAAAGCACCTTTCTTCTTTGTTGCCGTTGGAAGTCAGGCCAATGTAGGTGGAGCAGCATCCGCTCCCATTGTAGCCTCAGCTTTCCATTCAGCTTTAGCTCCGGTTGGTGTATTACTTGCTGTATTAGGTTATGCCTTAGGTACCTACGGAGCTTATTTATGCGCTATCATGATGCAGGCCATTTCGGGCATGTGATATAAGTTGAGTGTATAATGATTCTGGAAGTGGCTCAGTCGCAAGGAAAGATTCCATTTATCATCCTGACATCAGGCTATACCGTGCTTTCTATTCAAAAGTTAGTATAGGAGTCCTTATCCTTGAGAGGGAGAAGACAGAAGAGGTCCTTTTCTTAAGCTGAATCGGCTTTGAACCAGACTAGGTAAATTTGATACACCACCGCACAAGTGGACACTTGCGCTGTTGGCAGACTTGGTTGATACCCCAACTTCCGACCTCTCCTTCACAAGGAGAGGCTTTCACACCTAACCACTAAAAACCATTCTCTTTATTACTTTAAATATGATTCAGGCGTCCTTCTCCTTGAGAAGGAGAAGACAGAAGATGTCCTTTTTTTAAGCTGAATCGGTTTTAACCCAGACTACTTAAATTTGATACACCACCGCACAAGTGGACACTTGCGCTATTGCAGTTGTATGAGGTAGAGATTTTGGAAGGCTAATTCCAGGTTTTCTAATCCGTAATAATCCGCTTCACTCGGGTTCCATTTCGTAGTTAGAACAAGAAAGAATTCCTTTCAAAATTCAAGATAAGCTTTACTCTTATTCGTATCTTTGGAGCTAATATTAAATCAATTAAATATCCTGTTTCTTGAAGAGAGCACTTAAGTTCCTGTTCACCTTTCTGGCTGCAGCCGCCTTCGTATTTGCAATGGTCATAGGCCTTAACTATTCCGGCTTTGAAACGCTGTTTGAGAACGAAGCCGGTATGGCCGAAGGCAGTCAATACGTTGAGAATACCTACTCTCTGGCCGGACTGGCCACGTTCATAGGCGAGCACCCTGAATGGGTTTCTATTACTTCCTATAATGTAAATAATCCTGATTCCGGCATTTTCTACCAAGAGGATATTCCCAGAGCGCTTGGAGCTACCTCCAATTTGTTTCTATTGATGGAATACGAACGGCAGGTTGCTGAAGGACTTCTGGATCCTAATGAAACCATCAGCCTGAGTGAAATCAAGAAATTTGCCCTGCCTGAGATCAGTGAGAGTAACCACGACAAATTGATTGAAGAGTTTGAAGATGGCAAGGCCCCGCTGGATGATGTGGTTTTGGCTATGCTTCAGAACAGCGATCTGGTTTCTGCAGACTATCTTTGGTTTCGGCTTGGAGAGGAGAATATCAGAATGCTGATTGACTCATTAGGGATGCCCGAATCGGCTCTGCCTCTTCCCTTCAGTGGGATGTATATGCGTATCAATCCATCTCTGAATGATTCAGCAGCGTTTGAGGCTTTAAATTTTGCTGAATTTGCCAATCAATCTATCTCCGAAGCTCAAAAGCTAAAAGATGATCCTGCTTATAATCAGCAGGTGAAAAATCAGTTTTATGATGACCGTCTTTCTCTCACCTTTATGCAGGAACGGGATGCACTGGCGTATTTTCCTCAAGCTACCACCAAGCAGCTGGCCGATCTAATGGCCCGGCTTCTGAAAAATCAGGTGGTATCTGAAGAAGTCACAGAAGCTGTGAAAGAAAAGCTTCGCTGGCCCATGGGTTCCGAACCAATTTCCCGCAGTTTCGAAGACTATGGGGCTATTTATGATAACCGCATGGGCCTGTTGGGCGGAATCGATTTCGGTACTTCTGTTTATGACGGTCACACTTCTGTTCAGGCGGTATTCTTTGATCAGCTTCCCGTTGGGTTCTGGGTTCATATGAGCGCCAACCATATGCAGGAGGACTTTCAGCAACGCCTGATCTGGGACCCTGCTCTTTATGAAACCACACAAAATGAAATAGCCGCGAACAATGAATAATTACCGACTCCTTTATCTTTTCTGGGCTATTCCGGCGTATCTTTTATTCCTGGTAATCCAGCAAGGCCTGGTTTATCAAAGTTCCATTGATACCTACGAAAATGGAACTACCTACCTTGCCGAAGTCACTGACTTTGACATCAAACAAATTGCGGCTCAAAGTAACGGATATGTTGATATCCGGTTTGAAACGGAGGACGAGCTGATTGAGCGGCGGCTATCTCTGTCGGTGCAAATGGCTCAGGAACTCATGAAGACCAATACTATCCCTGTCCGTTATCAAAAGGGGGCTTTCCAGGAAATTGTGCTTTATCCCACTTTCAACATTCAGAAAAGCACTTCGCTTTTTAATATGAGTGTCGCGTTTATTGGCTTGGTTGTGACTGTTATTTCCGGTTTTTTTGTAAACCGATATGTGCGCAGAAAAGTAACAAATGAAAATGATGAGAAATTTGAAATTGAACGGGTAGATTAATGAATACCGGCACACTATATCTGATTCCCACCACCTTAGGCAAAACTCCCGGAAATAATACCATCCCGGAATACACGCTTGATGTCTTAAGAAAAATCGATGTGCTGATGGTAGAAAATCTGAAGTCTGCTACTTCTTTCCTTCAATGGGTTGGGGATACCGTTCCCGAGTACGAGATAGACTTTTATCCCCTCAATAAGAACACCCCGGAGCAAGAAATACACTCGTTTCTTAAACCTCTGCTCAACGGTCGGGATGCCGGGATTCTTTCAGAAGCCGGAGCACCCGGGGTTGCCGATCCCGGTGCACGTTTGGTCAAGCTGGCTCATCAGTATCAGATTAATGTGGTTCCTCTTGTGGGCCCTTCCTCTATCCTTCTCGCTCTTATGGCATCCGGATTTAATGGGCAGCAATTTTCCTTTCACGGCTACCTCCCCATGGACCAAAAGAAAAGAAAGTCTATGATCAGTCAGCTGGAAGGCGAGTCACGCAGGCACGACCGAACTCAGATTTTTATGGAAGCTCCTTACCGAAATAACGAGCTGCTGAACGATGTCATTTCTGCTTGTTCACCAGCCACCCGGCTTTGCACGGCTACGGATATTACACTTCCTTCTGAGGAAATTATTTCGAAGCATATTTCAGAGTGGGAGTCAATGAAGCTACCGGACCTCGATAAGCGACCGACCATCTTTTTGCTTTACGCCAAAGAATAAAAAACCCCATCGAATATCGAAGGGGCTTTAATCACTTGTTACTATAGATCGCTTTTCCGGTTAATGAGCTCCGGCTTCATTTAACAAATCCACAACTCCATCATGGTGATGCGTTATGGCCTGATCTTTAGCTGACCATCCGCGGTCGTCATGAACATCCACATCTCCGCTGTTCTCAATTAATAATTGTACAATATCGTAATGTCCGTTTGTCGAAGCCCAATACAAAGCCGACGTTCCCCTGTTATCACGATGATCTATCTCGGCACCGTGTTTAATTAAAAGCTCAACTATGTTCATGTGCCCATGTTTCGCAGCCTTAAGCAGAGCGGTTCGTTCGTGGTTGTCTTTTGTGTTTACGTCCATACCATCTTGCAGCAGAGATTTGATGGTTTTAATATCGCCGCTTTCTGCGGCATCGAGAAATGCTGTCTCTTCATTCATAACGTATCCTCCTCTTATAAGAGTTTTAGATTGGCTCCTGAATTGTAATTTCCAGGTCGTCAAATGTCAAATTAGAAATACGCCTCTATTTTGAAGATTAGATGAAGTACCTTTATCAGATATTGGAACAAAAAAAAACCCGACATCTGTCTCGAGGGCTAATATGTTGAAAAAGCTACTTTTCTTGAGGTTGCTCTCGGTGCTTATAGATATCGGGCTTTTAAAAAGCTACTTAACACAGTATTAAGACGAAGAAAAATCCTAATAGTTTCTTTTTAATTGTTAATTAATTGTAATGTTGTCAAAATAAGTTCAGTTGTGTGCCCGTGGATTTTTTAAAATGGTCTATAGAGAGGTATTGTTTCTTCTCATTGAGCCCCAAACGTTTAGTCTGTACTTTAAACAGATCAGAAATCTGTTTTGAGAAATTTCCCTTCCCCTTCATTCGTTCTTTCCATTCATAGCTGTTTAATTTTCCTTCCCGAAGATCCAGAATCTTGCGCAACACTTTCTTCTTTCTCTCCGGGTAGTGCTGCCCCAGCCATTCCTGAAACATGTCCTTTACTTTATATGGCAACCGTAGAATGATATAATTTGCAAATGATGCTCCGGCCGCCGATGCTTTTTCCAGAATCTCTGCACACTCGTGATCGGTTAATCCCGGAATGATAGGAGCTACGTTTACGCCAACCGGTATCCCCGCATCGGCCAGCTGACGAATGGCATCTAACCTGCGATTGGGGCGAGAAGTTCTCGGTTCCATCACTCCTGTCAGGTCATTATCCAGCGTAGTGACTGATACCGTCACGCTAACGCAGTTGTAGTCATTCAACTCACAAAGAATGTCGATGTCGCGGGTAATCAAATGATTCTTGGTGATTAGCCCTACCGGATTTCGAAACTCAGCCAGTACTTCCAGGCACCCTCTTGTCAGTTCCAGCTTCCGTTCGAGAGGTTGATATACATCGGTAACACCACTCATCGCAATTACCTGTGGCTTCCATTTGGGTGAGCTTAGTTCTTTTCTGAGTAGCTCGGGAGCGTCGTACTTTACCACAATTTTGGACTCAAAATCCAACCCGGACGAATACCCCAGATATTCATGAAAAGGCCGGGCATAGCAATAGATGCACCCATGCTCACATCCCCGGTATGGATTAACGCTCGCATCAAAGCTGATGTCTTCACTTTTGTTATAGGTAATTATTGTTTTGGTATCATCCCTGATTAGCTGTGTTTTCGGGGATGGCTTTTCACCCGTCTCCTCATCTACATCATAGTCTATATAATTTCCCTCAAAACGATTGACGGGATTATCTGATGCTCCCCTCCCTCTTAACGGATTTTGTTTGCCTTTCATAAATGCCTCCTGAAATTTTATACATATATTGCACATATAATATATGATTTCAGATGCTTTTAAAAAACAAAAAGCCTCGTCTTAAAAAAGACGAGGCTTAAGTACTTTTCAAGGCTTATAACCAGTTGTTAGCTACTACAAGTAGTATTGTTGAGATTTTCATCCCAGCAAGATTTTGCACCTTCATTGTAATTCGGTGAAATGATGAAACCTGTCATGGTTTCCGTGTTATAGCTTATGGTTGTAGTCTCATCTTCAGATACATCCACAAATACTACTGTCTTAACCGTTCCATCAAAATCGTAGCTGATGGAATCGCCGAGGTTATCATTTCGGTCGCTTTTAACTTCCAGTGTTACAGAAGCCTCACTATCAGTGCGATTCCAGGTTACAACCGATACTTCATTACCTGACTCTAAATCAAAATAAGTCCAGGTACCTGATGTGGCTTCAAAATCGGAAGTTCCTGTAAAGAACAGCTGATTATCGTATCCCAATTCAGAATTGGTGACATAGAAATTCCAGCTTACTTCTTCGGTAGATTCCACACTGGCGGTCAGCCGAACTCCATAGTTTTCACCGTTGGCTGCCGTGGTGTAGCTCCACTCCCACTCATTACCATTTACAGCCTCAGCTGATTTGTCCTGAGCGGCTGTCATGAGTGCCCTTGGAATAGCCAGGTTCGCTTCTAAAATAACTTTCGCTACTCCGGCGGCAAATAAAGCTGTGTTAAAATTAGATTCGGCAGCTTTAGCAACCGCTTTATTCGATGCCGACTCCATCTCCGACATATCAACTTTCATTGATTCGGGTGGGGGCATCTCCGGAGGATTTTTGTCACTGTTCGTTGTATTACACGAAAACAAAAACAGCGAAACGGAAAGTAACAAACAAGTAAATGTGGTTATTCTATACTTCATAAATATTGATTTTTTAGATGTTCATTACCTTTAACCCGGTACTAAAACTGATGTTCCCGATTTAATCAGTCAGACTTGGTGTACACCTTTTCACCGGCTACCCAGGTTTCAAGCACATCTATCTTATACATATCTTTGGCCGGGACCTTAAAATAATCCTGGTCTATAATTACAAAGTCAGCCCATTTTCCTTCTTCGATGGAACCGAGTACTTCTTCCTGATGGGCAGCATAAGCCGCATCAATAGTGAAGGCCTTAAGAGCGTGCTCTCTGCTCAGGGACTCATCCGGATACCAGCCGCCCGGAGGGGTTCCTTCATGATCCATTCTTGTTACAGCAGAATATAGTCCCCAAAATGGGTTCGAAGGCTCTACCGGAAAGTCGGAACCCGCAGCAACGATTGTACCCTGATCTAAGAAAGTCTGCCAGGCATAACCGCCTTCAATGCGTTCTTCCCCCACACGATCAACCGCCATATTTTTGTCGCTGGTGGCATGGCGGGGCTGCATGGAAGCTATAATATCCAGCTCTGCGAATCGTGGAATATCTTCAAGTGATACGATTTGCGCGTGTTCAATTCGGTGACGAAGTCCCTGGTTGCCAAGTTCATCGCGCACATGGGCAAAAGCATTCAGGATCACACGGTTTGCACGATCCCCAATTGCGTGCACGTTGGTTTGAAATCCGGCTGAAGCCGTTGTCATCATGATTTCATTAAATTCGTCCTGATCGGCAAAAAGAAGCCCACGGTTCCCCGGATCATCCGAGTAAGGCTCAATCATGGCAGCTCCCCGGCTTCCGAGCGCACCGTCAGAATAGAGCTTCACGCTTCTGAGTGCTAACCGGTCGTTCGCGTATGAATCAACCGGGCCATTTTGAGAGAGTTCTTCAAAAGCAGTCATCCCTCCAATCATAGCATAGATACGGCCTGTCATTTTGCCCTGGTCGGCAAACTCTTTATAAATCTCCCAGTTTGTTGCACTTACTCCTGCATCATGGACGGAGGTAAGGCCCATTCTCGCCATTTGCTCAAGAGCCAGCTCCAGTGCACGCTTTCTTTCCACTTCTGTGGGTTCGGGAATAATTTCCATAATGTAGTTTTCTGCCGCATCTACAAATACACCCGTTGCTTCTCCGTTGGTATCCCGGATTATTTTTCCACCTTGTGGATCAGGAGTATCTTTACTGATTTGAGCCAGTTCAAGGGCTTTACTATTCACCCATCCTGCATGGCCATCTATGCGGGAGAGATACACCGGCCGGTCGGGAACAACCCGATCCAGGTCTTCTGCCGTTGGAAATTCATTTTCTTCCCACAGGGTTTGGTTCCAGCCGCGGCCTTGTATCCATTCCAAATCCGGGTTCGCTTCAGCATAAGCCTTAATGGTATCAAGGGTAGCTTCCAGTGATTCTATCCCGGCTACATTCACGTTCAGTTCCTGGAACCCAAGTCCCATTACGTGACCGTGGGCATCTATTAAACCAGGGAGTACGGTCTTTCCTGCTAAATCAATAATCTCTCCCCCGGCTTCTTCCGATAACTCCTGTCCACCCACCTTTTTAATTTTTCCATCTTCAACAACCATGGTCCTAAAGGTAACCAGTGAATCTGCGGAGAAGGTATAACCGTTGGCATTAATAAAAGTCTTGACGTCTCCGGAATTCGTACAGGCACTGATTGAAAATCCGAGTACAAAAAGTAGAATGAATAGCTTTTTCATGGGTATTTATTGGTTAGAATTTTGCTGAATATAAGGAAAGAAAAGCGCTTTGATAAGCGTTTTGCAAGCTTTGAGGTTTTCCCTTACACTTTTATTTATACTGAAGTCTTCAAGAACCGGATCACCGGACAAGTTCATCCCAGAGAGAAGGGTTAATAAAATCCGGAGCGGTATTTAATTCTGAAATTTCCTCTCGGCTAAAGAAATCTATATTCCGCAATAGCTGCCGACCTGTACTTATCTCAGGATCTGATCCGAGTTTTAGTTTACCGCCTTCCTGATTTACAATATAATAGAATTCAATGGCATGAATCGCGCCTTGAATAACCTCATTTATATGAACCTGTTTACCAACAGATATAATGAGTCCGGTTTCTTCTCTGAATTCACGAATGAGTGCATCCTCAAGAGATTCACCAAATTCAACTCCACCGCCTGGTGGAATCCAGGTCCATTGGTTTGTAACCGGAGACATCAGCTCCACAAGTAAAAGCTTTCCCTCATTAAGTAACAACCCACAAGATCGAACGCGTACCCGATTCGTGTAAGAAGCTGACATTATGAATTTTCAGTTACAGCTTTCTTCGCCTTTCGCGGCTTATACAGCTTCGAAGATTTTGCATATTTCAGACTGGCTTTCACAAAATCCACAAAAAGCGGATGCGGATTATTCACGGTACTTCTTAATTCGGGGTGAAACTGAACACCCACAAACCATGGATGATCCGGTATCTCTACAATTTCCACCAAGTCCCGTTCGGGGTTCATTCCCGCCAAAACCATTGCGTTTTCCGTCAATTTGTACCGGAGGTTGTTATTCACTTCATATCGGTGACGATGGCGCTCTTCAATAATCTCCTCACCATACGCATCATAAGACTTGGTACCCTTCTTAAGTTTGCAGGTGTATTTACCCAGCCGCATGGTTCCGCCCATATTTTCGATATTCTTTTGATCGTGCATAATATCGATAATGGGGTATTCGGAATCTTCACCAAATTCAGTACTGTTGGCATCTTCCCAACCACACACATCCCGTGCATACTCGATAACCGCACACTGCATACCCAGGCATATGCCAAAAAATGGGATATCGTTTATTCTGGCGTACTCAACAGCGGCTAACTTTCCGGAGATTCCACGCCCGCCAAAACCCGGAGCCACCAAAACACCAGATATATCTTTGAATTCTTTTTCAACATTCTTGCGGGTCAGGTTGTCTGACTGAATCCACCTGATATTTACTTTACAGTCGTTTACCGCACCGGCATGGATAAATGCCTCAACAATAGATTTGTAAGAATCGTGGTGCTCAACGTACTTCCCAACCAGTGCAATATTTATATCTCCGGAGGGATTACAAACCGCCTCCACAAAACCAATCCAGTTATCCAGGTTTGGCTCTTCCGTTTTTAGTTTCAGCTTTTCAATTACCCTTTTATCGAGACCTTCTTCCTGCATCAAAAGCGGAACTTCATAAATACTACGGGCATCGCGTGATTCGATCACGTCCTCCAAATCCACATTACAGAACTGAGCTACTTTCCGGCGAATAGTTTCGTCAAGGTGGTGTTCGGTACGGCAGACCAGGATATCGGGCTGAAGTCCGCTTTCCGACAAGGTTTTAACCGAATGCTGGGTGGGCTTGGTTTTCAACTCTCCGGCTGCTGCCAGGTATGGAACCAGTGTCAGGTGAATGGAAAGGGTGTTTTGGCGGCCAACATTATACCGCAACTGACGAACGGCTTCAATGTAAGGCAAGCTCTCGATATCACCCACGGTACCGCCAATTTCTATAATCACCACATCATAATTCCCGGACTGCCCCAGTTTGAGCACATGAGACTGAATCTCATCGGTGATATGAGGAATTACCTGAACCGTTTTCCCAAGATAAGCTCCCTGTCGCTCCTTCGTAATCACATCATAATAAATACGACCGGTAGTCACATTATTACTTTGTGATGTTTTGATATCCAGAAATCGCTCGTAGTGCCCAAGGTCCAGATCGGTTTCAGCACCGTCATCGGTTACATAAACTTCACCGTGTTCGTAGGGTTCATGGTTCCCGGATCCACATTGATATAAGGATCCAGTTTTTGAACGGTTACTTTGAGGCCTTGCGCAACCAACAGACGACCGAGAGATGCACAAATGATTCCTTTTCCGAGCGAAGATGTAACTCCTCCGGTTACAAAAATATATTTGGTGGACATGCGGGAAATGAGTGTAGTTGATGGATGTAAAATATAGGAGGTTCCCTACCCCCATTCAATGCAGAATGGCAAGAAAAGCTACTTTGTTTTCCACATGTTATCCACAACCCGCTTCAGCACATCCGGCTTATCGGAGAAAATACCGCTCACTCCCTGGTTAATCATTTTTCCCATCTGCCTTTCTTTATTTACGGTATACACAAAAACAGGAATATTATGCCTTTGGGTATCTTCTGTCCATCTTTTTGTGTACTGACGCCTGCTGCAATTAAAAGCATCAGCGGTATAATCCTCAACCAATTCGGAAGGAAGCCGGCGGGACGACTGCTTCTTTTCGTACAGCAATGCCGCCGAGATGTCCACATCCAGCTGTTTAAGATGAGATATAGCCCGATAATCAAAACTGGAGAACAATACATAGTCCTCCATGTCATACTTTTTCACCAAATTTAGTGTCTTCTCTTCAATGCCCCCGAGGTGTTCATCCGTCACAGCTTCGGTTTTAATTTCGATGTTGAGCGCTATTCTATCCTTGGCAAATTGAAGCACTTCTTCCAGCGTGGGGATTTGTTCACCGGCATGTTCTCTTCCAAACCAAAGTCCCGCATCTAACTTTCGTAACTCCGTTAAAGTGTAGTCAGCTACTTTGCCGGTACCGTTGGTGGTGCGGTCTAACGTTTCATCATGAAAAACAACCGGAACGCCATCCTTGCTTAGTAAAATATCGAGCTCGATCATTTCGGCTCCCATTTCATAAGCTGCCTTAAATGCCGCCATCGTATTTTCGGGATAATAGGCACTGGCTCCCCTGTGGCCAATCACTACAAAATTATCTTCGGAGCCGGAATATAGTTTTACGGGTAGGTTCACTGATGCTGGCTGTGAATTAACATTTATACTTGCCAGCAATAATAAGGGGATTAGGTAAAAAAGAAATCTCAAATTGACAGAAGATTTTTGAAATGCGCAGATTACCCCATAATAACAAGGCAGGTTGTTATTGATATAAAAAAACTGCTAACAATGAATTAATTTTGTGAGCTTATCACTCGCTTGATGGCTTTGTGTAAAAGGGAATCGAATGCGCCTGAGTGAGTAATAATACTATACATGAAATATAATCCTACCATTGTGGTAATACTTCCAAACACGGTCATGATGGTAGCCAGCCAAAACGGCTGAATGCTATTTATCAATGAAAGCGCTACCACAGACGTGCCTAAAAAAATCTGAGTTATGGCCGACACAAAATGCAGTCCATTTATGGAGTGCACACGATCCATGAAATCAGAGATGCCTGTAGCCTTACGGTTGGTTATATTGAGTTGCTCTAAACCATCGCTAACTAATGGGTTTTTATGTTTCTCTTCTTCAAACATGTCCTTTATTTTTTAGCTAACCTGTCTTCTGACACTCATTTATTATAATGAAACTAAAACGACTTTAAAATTTTTTATGAGCAAATCTGAAAACTTTTTCATCTATGGACGCAATCCGGTAGAGGAAGCGCTCCAAAATCAACCTGCCGAAATTGACAAAATTTACGTCAAGAATAATATCAAGCCTTCTTCTTATCAAAATATTTCTGAGCTTGCAGATACCAACGATGTCCCTTTGGTTAAGGTTCCCGGCCCAAAAATTTTCAGCCTGGTTGGCAAGGTCAACGACCAGGGATTTGTCGCTCAAATGAGTACAGTGTCTTACACGCCCTTTTTTGATTGGGTGGAGACATTAATTATGTCAAAAAATCCGGCCGTGCTGCTTTTACATGGCATTGAAGACCCGCATAACTTCGGAGCCATCTTACGTTCCGCCGCCGCCGCAGGTATGGATGCCGTTATCATCCCGATGCAAAATCAGGCTCCCGTTAATTCCACAGTATTTAAAACTTCAGCAGGTACTGCGGGCAGAATACCTGTCATCCGTATTCATGACATCAACCAGGGGATTAAAGACCTCACAGCTACCGGCTTTTCCATTGTTGGTCTGGATGGCTCTGGTAAGAAATCGCTATGGGAAGCTGACCTGAATAAACCCGTGGCCTTTTTAGTGGGAAGCGAAGGTGAAGGAATTCACCCCGAAAACTTAAAGCGATGCAATGAGGTGATACACATTCCTATGCAACATAATGTAGAATCTCTGAATGCTTCAGTGAGTGCTGCCTTAGTCAGCTATGAGTGGATGCGCCAAAATCCTGCAACCGATTCATAACATCAGTATAGAAGGTATGGGGTGCGTTGCTCTTTGAATGCTTTAACATCAGCTTGCCACGAAGGAATTTCTTCGTTGTTTTCCATGATTGATTTCAGGTTGATACCATAAAGTTTATTAGCAAAGGCCTTCATCTCAAAGTTAGGGGTATGAGCCCGGGCATACTTCAGCAAGTCCAGTCCTAACCGTACCGGGTCCGTATCTTCATAATCTCCCTGAAGGGAAACCCGAATTCCGGTGCACTCCTGCCCTTCATGCTTTGGATGTATTGCTTTACCCAGAATGGATCGGGGGGTGAAAGTAATGGAATCCAATACTACAGAGTGCTTCAACTCCAGTTCTCTAAGTTCTTCCTTACTGATCTCAAAATCAGGAGCTCCGATAGTCAGAAAAGGATTTTCTGTTCCCCTTCCTTCAGAAAGATTTGTTCCTTCAAAAATTACCGTGCCGGGGTAAAAAAATGCATGTTCAATTGCAGGCAGGTTTGGAGAAGGGGCCATCCACTGCAACCCTGTATCGGGCCAGCGCATATCGCGCTCCCAGCCTGATGTTTTTATCACTTTGTAGTTCGGCTTGGCAGGCAAATCCAGCCACTGCTCTCCCACAGCCATCCGAGCTATCTCCCCCATCGTCATCCCATAGGCGATAGGTACCGGGTATGAACCTACAAATGATTTGTACTCATCTCTGAGAATCCATCCGGCCACATATTTTCCTCCCAGCGGATTGGGTCGATCCAGAATCCACAATTCTTTATCATTCTCTGCTATCGCCTCCATCACCAGTCCCATAGTAGAGTTGTAGGTGTAGAACCGGACACCCATATCAGGTAAATCAAAAAGTAGTAAATCAACCTCATCAAGCATCTCAGCCGTTGGTTTTTTGGCAGAGCCATACAGTGAAAACACAGGCAACCCGGTTTCTTCATCTACTCCATCGGTTATTTGCTCACCCGCACCAGCTTCTCCGCGAAAACCATGTTCGGCAGCAAACAAAGCGGTGACATTTACCCCAAGGCTCAACAGGGTATCCACCATATGGACGCCCTCAACCCGTGAAGTAGGATTCATCACCAACCCTACTCGTTTTCCTTCTAACTCAGCCAAGTGTTGATCCAGTAACACTTCGGCACCGGTTTTTACGATATTGACTTTCTGTGGCTCTTTGGAAGAGCAACCCGCTAAAATCAGGGTTAGTAAAAACGAAATGAGTATACTTTTCATGGAAAGATTTATTTAGAAATGAAAAAGCCCCGCAGTAAACCTGAGGGGCTTGAATGTAGTATGATTGCAGGAATTAATTAAGCCTGATTTGCTACCACTTCAGATTCAGCAAAGAAATATGCTGCTTCAATTTTTCCGTTTTCTACAGAGTCGGAACCATGAATGATGTTTTCTCCAACGCTGTCGGCAAAATCGGCACGGATGGTACCTTCATCAGCTTCAGCAGGATTGGTAGCACCAATCAATTCGCGGAAGTCAGCAATTGCGTTATCTTTTTCGAGGATCATGGGCACACAAGCTCCGCTGCTCATGAATTCGCAAAGCTCATCATAAAAAGGTCGCTCTTTGTGAACGGCGTAAAAACCGCCGGCTGTGTCTTTGGTTAGCCGTGTCATTTTCATCGCCAGGATAGAAAAGCCGGCCTCTTGAATTCGTTTTGTTACTTCTCCGATCAGTCCTTTTCGTACGCAATCGGGTTTCAGAATAGTCAGTGTTCGTTCTTTAGCCATTATTATTGTCTATTAAAATTTTGTAACATTCTACTTAACAGAAACTCTATTTAGTAACGATAAAGATACGGGTTCATTCATCAAGTGTCGAACCTTTATATTAATAGAGTTATTCGGTTAGTTAAATGAAAGAAGGACAACAGCAATTTTATCACTGGCAATTCAGCCTGTCGGCGTCACCGGCAAAGCTATGGCCTTACGTTTCGGATACCAACCGGATATTCCGAATATTAGGTGCTACCCCCGTCAGTGAAACCTCTCTTTCCCGAAGCACCCCCAAAGGGTCGTTAGAACTCAGCCACAACAAGCTGAAATCGTATGTAAGCTGGCGCCAAACCCCTTACATCTGGGAGTATCCTTACCGTTTTGGAGTAAGCCGACACTACAAGCTCGGAATTCTAAAGGAGCTTAAGTTTGCTACAGAATTTGTCTCTTTGGATGATGAAACCAGGGTAAACATCAAGGTATGGGTTCAGCCCAGCAATGCCCTTTTTTCATTCCTCATAAAAGCTTATGTCGAATATTTCATTAAGCGAAGGCTGGCTAAATACCTGCAGCAAGTGGATGAAAGTATTTCCAAAAACCTGAGACCCTACGAAAATTCTAAACCTAAGAAGCTGGTCCGGGGTGCAGAACGAAAGATAAAGCAGATAAAAACCCGGCTGATTGAGAACAGCAAAAGAAAACGGATCGTTAACAAGTTGTTTGATTTAATTCTGCTGGCAGATGATGAAGAGCTGGAACGCATTCATCCCTATTCCCTTGCCGAATATTGGGGAGAGAAAAAATACTCCGTGCTGAATGTATTTCTCCACGCCGCCAAACTCGACTTGTTGGATTTCAGCTGGGATGTTTGCTGCCCACAGTGTAAATCCCCAAAGCATACTTTCCGCAAAATGCGGGAAGCACGAGTTCACCTGTATTGTAATGATTGTGAAGCCGACTACATGATGGACTTTAACCGGAACACCCACCTGGTGTTTACTCCCCATCCTCTGATCCGTAAAATCACCGATAAAAAGTATTCATTAGGCGGACCCCAGTCCAAACCGCACCGCGTAACCCAACAAACGTTGGGTATCGGAGATGCCAAATATCCCCAAATACAATTGGAAGAAGGCACCTACCTTTTCCGAACACACAACCATGAGGGGCACATCATAATGCATGTGCGGGAAGAAGGGCCTGATAACATCACCGTATTTATTACCGATGATGAACTGGACGGACAGGAAATCACCATTTCTACCAATCCCAACCTGATTATCAGTAATCGTTCTTCTCAGAAAGCTGTCTGTTTTATTGACAAGCTGAATTGGAAAGAAGAAGCCATTTACGCCAGCGAGGTAAGTTCTTCGCATGATTTCAGGGAATTATTCTCCCGCGAAACCCTGAAAGAAACGAGCAAGGTGAAGGCTTCGGAAGTAACCATGTTGTTCACCGACCTGATGAACTCCACCGAACTCTACGTTCAGGAAGGTGATGAATCAGCTATTGGTCGCGTGATGGGGCATTTTAAAATTATACAACAAATTGTAGCCGAGGAACGGGGCGGTATTGTGAAAACGATCGGGGATTCGGTGATGGCCGTTTTCTGGGAGCCGGTTTCTGCCCTGAAAGCCGTACAGCGTATTCAGCAGATTTTTACTACTTCTACCTCTATGGGAGATGCCTTTAAAATTAAAGCCGGCGTCCACTTCGGGGACTGCACCGCCGTAAACCTGAACGGACGCATCGACTATTTTGGCACCACGGTAAACATTGCCTCCCGCCTGGTCGATATTGCCTCTGAAAAAGAGATCATGGTTTCGGAAGCGGTCTTCAATCACCCGGATGTGCAACTGTATCTCGACAAACACTCCGACACCTTTTTCGTGAAGGAAAGCATGAAAGAGCTGAAAGGTTTCGACGACGAAGAATTTAAGGTGAAGCAAATCCGCCTGGAGCGCCCTCCAATGCGACTGGTTGTTTAAGTAGCACTCATTTTCTTCTACCTTCCCTATATCTTAAGATTAACCATTTACTCAGGTCATCCCAGCGCAGGCAGGGATCTCATTCTTATATGATAATAAACTGTTGAAGCCTACAAGAATATTTAGATTCCTGCCTTCGCCGCGGAATGACATCGACTCATAAAATTTTTCCCTTATACCACTACCGACCTCCTCTAAATCTCCTCCTTCTTCAGGGGAAACTTCTATAGCTGTAAAAGTATCCTAAACAATATCAGCATTATTATTAATCAACGAGTCTTTCTCCTTGCGAAGGAGAAAACAAAAGAGGTCGGCAACCGATTTATAAACAACTCATCTTTGGAATTACTCTTTACTCCCTGAAAAACAGTTGTTTGATAGATTACAATAAAGTAGCTTTGTTCTTATAATTTTATCCTAGGCTGGAGAATAACCGTGCAATTATTTGAGAATCCAAGAAAAGCGAGTCTCTACTCCAAAGCATCTTGGGTAGTTGTCATCATTCTATTAATTCTTATAAACTACTCAATGTTCGTTGGTGAAATTGATCTCACTTTTAACGGAAAAAAAGTTGAACCGAGCTTCTCAGTGGCACTAGTTATTAACTTGTTATTTTTGGTCATGGGTTTTGCGAACATGGTTATAATTCACATTGTTTATGGACCTAAAGAAAGTTAAAACTGCAAGCTTAACAAGGCGTGTTAAGCGGACTCTTTTAGGGTTCGGGTCTTTATGGTTCTAAGCTTAATTAAACTAGATATGAAACAATTATTAATACTTGTTGCTCTTTTCCTTATTTCCAATTCACTGTTTGCTCAAGAAAGCTCAATCAATACTTTTAGATCTGACGAGTGTAAATTTTCAGCTCAATTTCCAGAAGAACCAATTATCAGAAAAGATTCAGTTCAGGCTCAAGGAAATTTATTAAAGATCACAGAGTACATAGCTTTTTCAGAATCTGGAGTAAATTATTCTGTTACTTGTAATGATTTTCCGATGGGCAAAATGTTGAATTCGAAAAGTGCAATTCTAAATACTCTGAATAATGGTGTAACTCCTAGAATTGGTGGAGAAATTCAACAAATAGAAGAATTTGAGATAAGTGATTATCATGGTATTTCTTATATAGAAGAATCAACTCAATTTACAGTTTATCATCAAATTCTACTTTTTGACCAAAAACTGCTTCAAATATATGTATCAGGAATGAATCACGATGCAAGAGAAGAGGCAGAAGAATTTTATAAATCATTTGAAATCAACTAGCAGCATATTCATCGTTTCAAGTGGACTCAAACACAGTCAGGTCGTTAATTTTAACCCCAGGCCCTTCGCTATTCTACATTTAAACAGAGAGATATGAAAAATTTAATAATATTATTCACTGTTTTTACTGTTTTCATTAGCTGTCAACCGAATGTTGAACCATGTAAAGACACATATAAAGAGCCAATATTTTCAGTAACAGGAGCAACATCTACTGGTACAACAGATAGTTTATATTTTGTCAAAATTTCTAATGTGAAAATTGACAGTCTAAAAATAGATCCAATTTCTCTTACTGAGGAAATTTCAAATAACATAGTTGTCAAAGACTCAATAATGGAATGTACTATTCCTTGTGGTTTTGGTACAAAGAAAGGGTTATACGAATTTACATTTTCTGCAGAGGGTCACTTTGACTTGACTATAACTGCACCTGTTGATTATAGAAAAGGAGATGAAAACTGTCCTTCGAGAAATTCAAATGGTGAGAGCTATGTTTTAGCTATGTATTCTAAAGAAACGTAGTATAGCAGGGCACTTTAAATAGGACACATACGAAGTACGCTAGACCAATTTGTAAGAATTTAATTTTGCTCTTTCAACCAACTCATACCCCCTCCGTTTTAAAATTGAATAATTAGCTCACAAATTTTATTACTAGCAGAATTCTCACCTCCCCACCCACCATTTTTATAATTGCCCATCACTTCGCATCTTTGAGTTATACAAACTCACTCAACTCAACATCTTCTTATGTCTGCAAAGCAATTACATCCGTCCATCGCGGATACCATTCAGCCCATGAAACCCAAAAAGAACATCGCGCTGATTGCTCACGATCATCGTAAAGCTGATCTACTGGACTGGGCCGAATACAACCGCGATCACCTCTCCGAACACAACTTGTTTGGTACCGGAACCACCGGCTCACTGGTTTCAGAAAAACTGGACTTGCCGGTGTTCACCTTTAAAAGTGGTCCACTCGGCGGCGACCTACAAATCGGGACCGCTATTGTTCAAAATGAAATTGATGTGATGATCTTTTTCTGGGATCCGCTACAGGCTCAGCCACACGATGTGGACGTGAAAGCCCTGCAGCGCATCAGCATCGTGTATAACATCCCAATGGCCTGTAACCGCTCCTCGGCCGACTTCCTGATCACTTCACCCCTAATGAAAACGAAATACGACCGATTTATCGTTGACTACAGTCAGCGTTTCAAAAAAGATTACCATGCCGAATAACCTCAAAGACGAGAAAAGCCCATACCTAAAACAACACGCCGAAAATCCCGTGGATTGGTATCCGTGGGGTGAGGAAGCTTTCCAAAAAGCGAAAAAAGAGAATAAACCGGTCTTTCTTTCCATCGGGTATGCAACCTGTCATTGGTGTCATGTTATGGCGCACGAGAGTTTTGAAGACCCGGATATCGCTGAACTCATGAACGATGCGTTCATCAATGTGAAGGTGGACCGGGAAGAACGCCCCGATATCGACAGCACGTATATGACCGTATGCCAGATGCTGACCGGGCAGGGCGGCTGGCCGTTGACAATCATTATGACTCCGGATAAGGAGCCTTTCTTTGCCGGAACCTACATCCCGAAAGAAGCACGGTACGACAGAATTGGCCTCCGGCAGCTTATCCCCGGGGTAAAGGGCATGTGGAAGAACGAACCCAAACGGGTGGAAAAAGCAACGACTAAAATCCGGGAAGGATTTACCCGTTCGCAGGAATTTGAAAGCGGCAAGTTTCCAGGAACCGAAGCCACCGACTTTGCCGCCGAACAACTTGCCCAGCGATATGATGCCGAACATGGTGGATTTGGATCAGCTCCGAAATTCCCCAGCCCGCATAACCTGATGTTTATGCTCAGGCAATGGAAGCTGACCGGCGAAGAACGCTTCCTAAATATGGTGACGGATACGCTGGAAAAAATGCGTCTGGGCGGAATCTGGGATCACATCGGTTTTGGGTTCCACCGGTACTCCACCGATCAGGAATGGCTGCTCCCCCACTTTGAGAAAATGCTGTACGACCAGGCTTTGTTGATGATGGCCTACACCGAAGGCTGGCAAGCCACACAGAACCCGCTTCTTAAACAAACGGTTTATGAGATCGCCGAATACGTGGAACGGGATTTAGTTCACCCTGAAGGTGGATTTTATTCCGCTGAAGATGCCGACAGCGAAGGCGAAGAAGGAAAATTCTATGTGTGGAAGAAGGAAGAAATCGAATCGGTGCTTTCTGATGATGCCTCAAATTTTATCGACCTGTTTAACATCTCCGGAGAAGGAAACTTTGAGGATGAAGCTTCCAAACAGCGAACCGGGAAGAACATTCCGCATTTGAATTCTGAGTTGTCCGAAGAACAGTCAACATGGTTTAACGAAGTTAGAAGCTCGCTTTTTGAGGAACGGGAAGAGCGGGAACGTCCGCTGCTGGATGATAAAATTCTTACCGACTGGAACGGCTTAATGATCGCTGCTTTTGCTAAGGCCGGTTTCACTTTTGGTGAAGAACGATTTACCTATCTCGCCGAAAACGCCTTTCAGTTCATCGAAGAAAATCTCCAGGAAAACAACAACCTGCTGCACCGTTACAATGACGGTGACTCGGGGATAGATGCAATGGCCGATGATTATGCATTTTTAGTGTGGGGCTTGATTGAACTGTATGAAGCTACCGGAAAGCCGGAATACCTCAAAAAAGCATTAAAACAAAATGAACGATTTATTGAGTTATTCTGGGATGAGGACAAAGGAGGGTTTTATTTCAGTATTGCGGATGAAGACCAGGTATATGGGCGACAAAAACAGATTTTTGATGGGGCCATGCCTTCCTCCAACTCCGTAGCCATAACGAACCTGATCCGTTTAAGCAGGCTTACGGGAAATAGCGCATTCGAAGATTATGCAGATAAGATCGGAAGGGCATTCTCCGCTGATCTAATCCGGTCGGGGGCAAGTATTTGCCACAGCATGCAGGCTATTCAGTTTTTACATGCAGAAGCAAAAGAAATAACGCTGCGTGGTGAATTTTCTGAAATAGAAGAAGTGATGGATCTTCTCAGAAGCCGCTTCTCACCGTTCAGGGTACTGCATTTTGTTACGGATGAACATCAGAAATCCCTTACTGAAATTGCAGACTATGTGGGCACCCAAAATAGAATAGATAATAAGCCCACGCTATTTATATGCAGGAATTTTGCCTGCGATCAGCCCATCACTGATTTAGAAAAAATGAAGAAAGCTTTGGGTTAATGATCAGTTTTTCCTTTTATTTACCTCATAATTTTATCAGGATGTCAATCCAATGTTGAACGGCCTGCGTATATAATCACATCAGACATTTATGCTATTTTTTATTTTATCTGCGATTGGTAAAGTCCTGACAAAGGACGAAGAAAGGGACCGGGACATTATGGCTCGCATTAAAGCGCGGGATGCTTCTGCCCTCTCCGAATTGTATGATCAATATAACAGACTGTTGTTTGGCCTGATTCTTTCCATCCTCAAAAAAAGAGAGGAAGCGGAAGACACCCTTCAGGAAGTTTTTACACAGATCTGGGAAAAAGCTGAACAGTTTGATTTGGAACGAGGAACTGTGTACACCTGGATTGTTTCCTTAACCCGGAATAAATCAATCGACCGGTTACGGTCCAAGGTTTATAAGGAACAAAAGAAACAGTCCACCAGCCTGGATAACGAGGATGTTTTTTATCCGCTGTATTCAGATGAGACAGATCCGTTGGAAAATACCATATTAACCGATCGTGCAAAAAAATTGCGTGACGCGTTGGACCAAATATCTGACAAGCAAAGGAAGGTATTACAAGTGGCTTATTTTAACGGGATGAGCCAGAGTGAAATCGCAGACGAATACGACATCCCTCTCGGAACTGTTAAAACAAGAATGAGAGACGGCATGATAAAATTAAGAGAGCTTTTAGCGAAGGAAATAGAATTATGAGCAACGAAAATAACAGATTTACTGAGCTTTGTACGGGGCATGTACTCAATGCGCTGAGCGACAGTGAAGAGAAAAAATTTCAGCAGCTTTTAGCTGATGCCAATGAAGATCAGCTTGCGCTTTACGACGAACTGAAGGCAGTAGCAGCCGAAATGGCTACCCTTGCTCCGGCTGAGAGGCCTTCCCTGTCCGTTAAAGAAAGTATTATGCAAATGGCTACCGGTGTTGCCAATAGTCAGTCCGGTAAAACCGGGCCGGCCAATGTGAATCGCATGAGATGGTACCGGGTAGCGGTTGCAGCTTCCTTCATCTTTATCTTTACATCCATTGGACTGTTATTTTACTCGCAGTCACTGGAAGAAGACATGCGTGGGCAGTCTCAGACTATAGCACAACAACAAACAACCATCGAACAACTTGAAAGTGAAGTGCAACGCAAAGAAGAACTTCTCACCATCCTGGAAGCCCGGGAAGTGGACCTCGTGATGATGGCGGGTATGGAAAACACCAACCCGAATGGCTACGGAAAAGTGGTGTGGGACAAGCAAGGCGGTCGGGCCCTGCTTCAGGTAGCCAACATGCCGGCCGTACCCACCGATAAAGATTATCAGCTGTGGTTTATCGTGAATGGACAACCCATAAGTGCCGGAGTATTTGCTGTGGACGATCCGCAACGGGATAACTTCTTCAAGATCGAGCAGCTGCAAAGTGATGCACGAGAAGGGGCCTTTGCCATTACCATGGAGCCTAAAGGCGGAGTTCCCCAACCAACCGGCGATATGTATCTCCTGGGTAATATGTAATCCAAAACACCGGATTAGAATAATTTTAGATGCGGATAAATTCGAAACTTTATCCGCTTAAACTTCTTTGATTTAGTACAAAACAATCTGTACGGCGATTTATCTCGTATAGATTAGTCAAGAGAACGAAGACCCTTTATGGGTTTATAATTTCTAATAAAAACTAAATCAAATGAAGACGCTAAAACAGTTACCATCTTTTTTAACTGCTTTGTGTTTACTGATGTTTGGATTGACCTCCTTCTCAAACGCACAAACAGTATTCGAAGCACAACTAAGCGGAAGTAACGAAGCTACCCCTATTACTTCCATGGCGAGCGGTTCAGTAACCGCCACGCTAAACGGGAACGAACTGGTTGTAGAAGGCTCGTTCGATAATCTGAGCAGTGCCATAGCCACCGACATTGCCGGTGGAGCACATATCCATACCGGAATGGCAGGAGCAAGTGGTGGAGTACTTTTCCCCCTTACCATTAATGCCGACGGTGACAGCCAGGGCGGAGCTTTTGTAGGTTCTGAAAACACCTTTACCCTTACATCCGGTCAGGTTGATACTCTCATGATGAGAGGATTATATGTTAACATCCATTCCGAGAATTATGCCGGAGGAGAACTTCGCGGGCAACTTGTTCCCGAAGCCGATGCTTACTATCGGTCTAATCTCTCCGGTGCTTTTGAAGTGCCCGCAGCCAAAACCATGGCCAGCGGTTCATTAGTATTTGAACTGGTTGGAGATTCCCTATTCGTATCCGGTTCTTTTGCAAATCTTGAAGGAGAATTTGACGCTTCTGTCGCCGGAGGTTCTCACCTTCATATTGCACCTGCAGGGTCTAATGGTGACATTGCACTTACTTTAGATGCAGATGTAGCTGCGGACAACAGATCCGGTGTTTATCTGGCTTCCGACAACCGATTTGAACTTACCGAAGAGCAAAAAACAGCATTGATGAATCGTAATTTCTACACCAATATCCATACCACAGCGTATGCAGGTGGCGAATTACGCGGACAAGTAGTTCCGGCTGCTTCCACTACCTTTTTTGCACAGCTTTCGGGAAGCGCGGAGATCCCATCAGCTACTACGGATGCTGCAGGATCTGCCGTATTGGAAGTGCTCAATGACACCTTAATTGTAACCGGTTCTTTTGCCGGATTGGAATCCTCCTTTAATGCACAAGTAGGATCTCACCTGCATGTAGGCCATGCCGGAGAGAATGGCGATGTAGCTATTACATTAGATGCCGACCTTAATGCAGAACTTACAGCAGCAACCTATTCTGCCACAAACAACGAATACACTCTTACTGCCGAGCAGAAAACGGCTTTATTTGCCCGCAATATGTATGTAAATGTGCATAGTGTTGAGAATCCTGCCGGCGAAATCCGCGGACAAGTGATGGGAGATGCAGCCGCATACTTTCACACCAACTTATCCGGCGTACATGAAGTGCAGCCTATTATGAGTGATGCTTTCGGCGCAGCTGCCGTAGAGTTTATGAGTAATGGCGACATTATGGTAAGCGGTGGATTTGAAGGATTAAGCAGCTCAGCTATTGAGATTGCCGGTACCAGTGGTCACTTACACTCAGGCAGTGTTGATGCCAACGGTGGAGTAGCTTTTGGACTGGATATTACCCTCAGTGAAAATGATACTGCAGGAACCATGGTTGCCTCCAACAACATGTTTACGTTGTCTTCCGAGCAACAAACCACCCTTTTTGAAGAAGGCATGTATGTAAACGTGCATTCCGAGAATTTTAATGCAGGAGAATTGAGAGGACAAGTACTGTTTTCTTCCAATTTCACTCCATCTGCACCGATGCTAACCGGACCGGCTGACGATGTTACCCTTTCCCTTGAAGGTGAAGCTTCCACTGCTTTTGAAGCAACCTGGGAAGCTGCAACAGATACTAACGGTAACGAACTGGCTTACATCTGGCAGCTATCCACAGATGCAACATTCAGTAATGTTGTAGTGAATGCAAATGTAGGTGCTTCCACTTCTTTTGAAACCACTTTTGGCGCTCTGGATACACTGCTTGCCGATCTTGGTGTTGACGTTGGAGCTTCAACAACGGTTTACCACCGCGTGATTGCCACCGATGGCAGCGATGAAGCTTCAAGCGAGCCACGTTCTGCAAATGTTGAACGAGGAACGGTAACGTCTAATGAAGATATCTTATCCGGAACTCCCGAGAGATTTGAATTAGGACAGAACTACCCGAATCCGTTCAACCCAACTACAAGTATTAACTTCTCCCTTGCTGAAGCAGGCCAGGCTTCCCTGACTGTGTATAACATGCTGGGACAAGAAGTTGCCGTAGTTGCCAACGAGCGATTCAGTGCCGGTGAGCATTCGGTAAACTTTGATGCCAGTGCATTAGCGTCCGGTATTTACATTTACCGCTTGCAGGCAAACGGACAGACACTGACCAAGCAAATGACACTTATTAAATAAGCCCAACAGCTTATACCTCAACAAAAAAGGCGCTGTTCTTAACTGAACAGCGCCTTTTCTTATTCTGTAATCTATTTTAGAAATTATTCCATCATCATACTGAAGATATATTCCTGCAGGCTAATCAGCTGAACGCCGGATGGAACTTCTACCATGGCTTTGGCGATACTTGAACGATTTACATTCTTCACATCCATTACAACCTGTCGCTCTTCTCCTTCCACTACTTCAATCATCAGCGGGAAATTCTTGCCTTTAAAAATCACATCCTGAGACATGCCGTTTAGTTCTTTGTCAATGTCTTTAGGCATCCCTTTCCACGGCTCAGCCAGCATTCCCCAGTTGATGTCGATACCGGGAGTCAGCCATACGGAAAGGTAGTTTTCTGGGTCATCTGTACTTCTGACAATAAGTTCTGTAGTTTCATATCCCAGGATCGTTTTTGTTCGGTCGGTGTACTCATATTCTGCTTCAGGGGTATCCGATGAAGAGCTTTCTGATTCTCCGGCCCAGCTGAACAGCATTTCAACAAGAGACTCAATACCGGTTTTAGTCGCCTGCAAGGCTTTATCCTTTTCGGTCATGATGATGAAATCCTTCATATCATTTCGGATCAATAATCCACCGGCACTTACTTTACCCATTACTTCCAGGCTCTCCTCTCCTTTAATCATGATGCGATCAGCCGTAGCGTAGAGGTTTAGCTCGCTCACCTCTTTCTGTCCGTTATTCTCACCGTAGAGGTTCATGGTAATATGTCCTTCAAACTGAGCAAAAGCAGATGAGGAGTACAGAATGGCCAATAAAAATAATGCAGTACCGAATAGTCGTCTTGTGTTCATAGTCTTTTTTTGTTGATTGAATGACGAGTAGTTTAACGCCTCAGGAATAGAGTTGTTTCGTGAGAATATATCAGGCGGGGATTAAATCATCCATACCCACGCTCACTTTTTTAATCCAGCCGCCGGCAACTACATCATCGCCTTCGTAACAGACAATAGCCTGTCCGGGAGTGATGGCTTCCCTTCCGGCCGGAAAGTGAACTTTCATTTCATTGTCGCTGATTTGGGTAAGCTGACCAATTGCACCGTCATCGTTATACCGGATGGCTCCCGTAATCTCCATGTTGTCTTCAGGGATTTTGTCGTACTTGATCAGGTTCATTTCCCCGGCAATAAGTGTGGAGCTTACCAGGTCTTCCTTTTCACCTATGGTGATGGTGTTGGTGGCCGGATCGATGTGCGTTACATACACCGGTTTGCCCATGGCTAAATCCAGCCCGCGCCGCTGACCGATGGTATAAAACGGATAGCCTTCATGTTCGCCAACGATGTTTCCATCCTTATCTACAAACTTACCACCGGACACCCGCTCTTCGAGTCCATCCACACGGTCTCTGAGGAAGCGACGGTAATCATCATCCGGCACAAAGCAGATTTCATAGGAATCCGGTTTGTTGGCCACATTCAACAGTCCGTGGTCTTCAGCAATCTGCCGGATTTCCGTTTTGGGATAGTTTCCGAGTGGAAAAATAGTTCGGGCCAAATGTTTTTGAGCCACTCCCCATAAGGCGTACGACTGATCTTTTTTGGGATCATGTCCGCGTGAAATTACATAACGGCCATTTTCTTCCCGAACTTTCGCATAATGCCCGGTTGCTATAAAGTCACAACCCAGGTTATCCGCTCTTTTCAGCAGAGCCGCCCACTTGATATGCGTATTACAAAGCACGCATGGGTTTGGTGTTCTCCCACCCAGGTAATCATCTACAAAACGATCGATAACCCAGTCGCCAAACTCTTCACGGATATCAACTATAAAATGCTTGAACCCATGATTGACCGCAATATGGCGGGCATCATTCATAGACTCCACCGTACAACAGCCGGTTTCTTTGTCAGAATTTCCGCCGCTCCGGTGATAATCCCAGGTTTTCATGGTAATACCGATCACTTCGTAGCCTTGTTCCTGCAGCATCACGGCTGCTACGGATGAATCGACACCGCCACTCATGGCTACTAATACTCTGCCTTTTTTACTCATAGAAAGGAAGTTAAATATACTTCTTGACGTTTAATGAACGTCAAAGATAAGGCTTTTTCAGGACGGTTGACAGAGCCGGGGGGACATTGAACAAGGAATATCGAACATCCAACTTTGAACTTAGGTGTTCAGCGTTGGGCGTTTCTTGTTCGGTGTTTATTAAGTCATATACAGATAGGGTTTCCAGGGCTCTTGAACGCCACCGTTGGAGTCGCGGAAGAAGGTAATAGGAATGGGTCGGTAGGGCTTCTTCTTCAGCGGCATACGGGCCTCTTTCGGGGTGCGATTTCCTTTATGCACGTTACATTTATCGCAGGCTGTGGTCAGGTTCTCCCAGGTATCTTTACCACCTCGGCTTTTGGGGATGATATGATCGATAGTAAGGCTTGATTTTTTACCACAATACTGGCAGGTAAAATCATCCCTGCGCATTACATTTCTGCGGGAAAGCACAATTTTGGTATAGGGAACCCGAATGTAGTTGCGCAACCGGATTACAGAAGGAAATTGAAAAGACTCCCGTGGGGTACGCACCTCTTTTTCCGGATCATCATGAAGAAGCTCCGCTTTCTCAAGGAAGATCAGTTTCATAGACCGCTGTACGGAACAAATACTAAGCGGCTGGTAGTCTTGATTTAAAACTAACACGTTGGCGTTCATCGTGCATCCGGGTTTAAGGTCTGTTGATGATATTTCGAAAATTTACTTCCATGATGAATGCAGAATATGAAACAAAAAAAAGGCGCGCTCGCTGATGCAAGCACGCCTTAGTATGAGGTATTTGGCTTTAAATATCAATAGCCAATCATTCCTAACAGCTGATCTCGCACTTCATCGTTGATTGAGATTGCCAGTATAATAGATACGGCCAGCCCTATTAAAGCGTAACTCAGGTCCTTGAAGGCCATGCCAAACACTTTACCCATAGGCCGTCCTTTTTCTTTTCCGTCCATAATACTCATTCCAATTTCACGGCCGGCAAGCAGTCCCAGAAACACCCAGGTAGTGCTCATCGGTACGGTACTGATTGTTAGTTTGTACACCAGCAAGATGGCGTACACAAAATCGATGATGGTTGCTGAACGAACATCGGTAACCCTGGATTTCTCGGTAACAATTTCCTGAATCTTATCTCCTCTTAGGTAAAACAGCAGTCCAAGGCCGAAGAAGATAAAGAGTGCAAATCCGAGGAATTGAGTGAAGTCTAACGATCGGGGAAGATACACGGCTATGTTGGCAGCATCCTGCATTACCCAAACAGCCCAAAGCGTACCTGAAATAATCCACTGCAAAGGAACCCAGAATTTTTTGGGTTCTCCCTTAAATCTCTTCTCAATGGTATTGGTTACCAACAACCATACCGCAAGTCCGGTTACCAGGGCAATGCCATATCCCTGTAAACTTTTACCGAGTACCGAGGTAATCCCTTCTGCAGAAGTGGCGAAACAGCTTAACAGTAAGAAGGTGGTTGAAACCGGCATACGCATACGGGTCAGTATCAACAAGAATACAGGCGCGGCTACCTGAAGGAATGAAAACTCCGTGGGAGCTTCCGAAAACCCTTTGGAGGTCAGGCGCTGGTAAGTTACATCCCCGTCAAATATATACCAGCTTACAGAAACGGTGACCAGGAAAATCCCTCCGATCCATAACCAAAGCATCCACCATTTTTTATCCATGTTGGAGGCCAGAAAGGTACCGATGGTTTGAATACTGTCATTAGCTATAGCAGAATAACCGGCAAACACAAAACCAACCCACATAGCCAGTTCTGCATAGGGAAAAACCACACCGGAGATAAAAAAGAAAAGACCAATCAGGCCTATAAAAATTCGTTCTTGTTTAATTACATCGTAAAAGCCGGTTGGGATTAGCCGTTCCATAGGGCTTTGTTCACTTTCGTTAGATTGTGTATTTGACATTGATTTGTATTAGTGTGCTGAATATTTGCACCAAGGGTACTAAGCTCATGTTAAGACAGTGTTACGAGAGGCAGATTTAGCCAATACTTAACAATTTTATAACAATAGAAACTTTAAGGCCTAAGGCCTTGAAAATCACATACCCATGTTATTTCATTTTATCCGCCAAACCCTTTTATTTATGAATGATCATAAGTAATTAAACCTACTGCCATGCTTCGCACCCTACTTCCTTTTGCATCCGCCCTGCTAATAATTATCGGTAGCTTCACTTCCCCGACACAACATCCTGAATTTCAATTCAACACCGTCAATAGCGTTATTGGTGATATCAGTTATGAGAAAGAATTTGGGGTTCAACCGGACGCTTCTGCCTCTGAAGAAACCCGGATCAAAACTCACCTTCAATATGTAATTGAAATCCTTGGGAATACGGAAACACATCACCTGAATACTGAGCAGGCGGAAAACAGAAAGCACATTATCACTTTACTTAAGGAGTACATAGGTACCGGCGAGTTCCCAAAGAATCATCATTTTGAAAATCGCAGACCTGTTTTTATAGACCGGGATGGGAACTTGTGTGCCGTTGGTTATTTAATTGCCAAAACAGAAGGACTCAAAGCGGCCCAAAGAATAAACCGGGATCATAAGTTCGATTACATCAAAGATATTGACCCAAAGCATATCAATAGCTGGCTGGCTGAAAACGGGCTTACCCAAAAAGAAGCTGCTATGATTCAGCCTGCATATCAATCATCAATTACCAGAAACCAAAACAATATTGAAACCGAATATGCCATAGGCTCTTCTCTTTTGGCCGGGGCTCAGTTAGGTGCATTGAGCTATAGTCTGCTAACCGATGGCTCACCATCCGATATCAGAAAAGTCTCTGTTTTTAACTCGGCACTTGGTGCTGCTTCCCTCACCTTGGGATTGGTAAACCTCGATAACAGATATTCGGAAACTTCTTCACCGGCTCCTGAACAACCTTGTATATGCTGGACTACCACTACCACTTATACGAATAAAGCCCGCACACACCTCTCCATAGCAAATATTGCCGTAGGCACAGCGTCATTAGTTTATAACAGCATTCGGTTTTTCAATGCTCCTCAAAAACAAGAGCCATCAAAGTTTAATGTTTCAGCGACCCAACTTTATGATCCCTCCTCCGGACAAACCGCACCTGCATTGTCGCTGTCCATGAAGTTCTGATTCTGCCAAAATTTCACCGTCTTTTTCATATAAAGTTATACTTGTTTTCCATATTCCTTTTATATTTGGAACCGCTTTTTTGAGCGATTCAAGCTACAAAACCATCAAATACAGACGATGTCCACAAAAGACTCTATTGCCAGCGGCTATTACAAAGAACCGGTTCCTCATATTGCTCACGACTCCCCTTTTGCTTCTATGATGGAGCGCTTCCGGTTTGCAGCAGAAATTCTCGATTTAGATGAAGGTGTTTTTAAATATTTATCCAGTCCCGAAAAGGTAGTCATGGTTTCCATCCCGGTCACGATGGACGATGGAAGTATCGAAGTATTTGAAGGGTACCGCGTTATCCATAACAGTATTCTCGGGCCATCCAAAGGTGGGATCCGGTATTCGGAAGACGTCACCATTGATGAAGTTAAAGCACTTGCTGCCTGGATGACCTGGAAATGTGCGGTCGTTAATGTTCCCTTTGGCGGAGCAAAAGGCGGCGTTAGGGTAAACCCAAAGAACTTATCACAGGCCGAACTGGAGCGACTCACCCGGCGATACACCGCCAATATGCTGGACGTGTTTGGTCCCGACCGTGATATCCCCGCCCCGGATATGAATACCAACGAGCAGGTGATGGCGTGGATAATGGATACCTACAGCATGAAGCAGAAGAAAACGGAAAATGCGGTGGTTACCGGAAAACCCATTATCCTCGGCGGATCAAAAGGACGCAAAGAAGCCACCGGACGTGGCGTGGTAACCTGTACGCTTGCAGCTTTAGGTAAACTTCGCATTTCCCCAAGCAACACAACCGTGGTAGTACAGGGATTCGGAAATGTAGGTTCTGTTTCGGCTCAGCTTATGTATGAGCAGGGAGCTGAAGTAATTGCCATCAGCGATATCAGTGGTGGTTATTACAACAAGAATGGTATCGACATTGAAGAAGCTATTCGCTATTCCCAAACGCATGGGAATTCACTGGAAGGTTTTGACGGAGCAGAGCCCATCAGCAATCAGGATCTGCTTGAACTTGAATGTGATGTTTTGATTCCCGCGGCAAAAGAAGACCAGATTAACAAAGAAAATGCATCCAGGATCAAAGCTAAGATTATCGCTGAAGGTGCTAACGGTCCCGTTACGGCCAATGCCGATAAATTGCTGGAAGAGAATGGGATTATGGTCATTCCTGACATCCTTGCAAATGCCGGGGGTGTAACGGTTTCCTATTTTGAGTGGGTACAAGACCGCCACGGATATTTCTGGACAGAGGAACGCGTAAACCGCCGCCTGAACCGTATGATGAGAGAATCGTTTGACAACTTGTTTATGGTGAGTGAAAAGTATAGTATTACGCTCCGTCAAGCGGCTTATGTGTATGCCATCGACCGGGTGGCCACAACGCTGAAACTGCGTGGTATATATGCTTAATAAATGAAATTACTACAGACCCTTACCCTACAGTCAACGTACGAGGAAGTTGAGAGAGTGGAAGAATTGCTTACTGCTCTCCAGGAAGAACTCGGCTTTAATGATGAATTCTATGCCCGGCTGATGCTCACCGTTTCGGAAGCAGCTACCAATGGCATTCTTCACGGCAACAAACTGGATGAATCCAAAACGGTTACCATTGAGGCGTTTAAAGATGGAAACAAGCTTATCTTTGATTCAAAAGATCAGGGCGAAGGATTTGACCCCGAATCTATCCCGGATCCTCTTGCTGAGGAAAACTTACTTAAACCCAGCGGACGTGGTGTTTTCCTGATGGAAGAATATGCTGAGGAGGTTTCCTACACTGAAAACGGAACACGACTGAAGCTGGTTTTTACCTTGCCGGAGTGAATGTAGGTAAGTGGGTTTTTGAGCTACTCTTGAATCCCATACAATCCCATAAAGTCATTCAGAGCGTAGCGATGAATCTTTGTTATGAACCGCTCCTCAATTATTAATGGGAACAGATCCTTTTCCAAATATGATGGTTTGAGGTGATCAAGAAAATCCAAAAATCCTATAAACCATGGTTCAAAAACTATGGAACCTTGATTAGCTTGATTTTAGGATTACCATGATTGTCATTCAGAGTCCAGGAACCTTGACAATGAACCTTTGCCCGGAAATGATTACCAAGCGTTATCTTGCTAAGGTCCCGCGATTGATAACCAGGCCCATACATATTTATTCCGCTCAGGATGACTTTTTATTATTCTGCAGCGGAAAGTATACGACCGCTTAATCTAAGCAATTGAGTTTCGGCTGTCTTTGCTTCAATTTGGGCTGCAATCAGTCGGTTTTCAGCATCCAATAAACTCTGCTGGGCTTCTCTCAATTCTACTGAGTTAATGGTCCCCAACCGAAATCGCTCCAGGGCTATTTCCTGGCTTTGTTGAGCATACTGAAGATTTTCTTTCTCCAACTCAATCAGGGAAAGGGCATCGCTGTACTGAGCATAGATTTGGCGAATCCGGGAGGTTATCTGAAACCGAACATCCTGCAGAAGCAACTCCTGATTTTTCCCGGCAATCTTAGCGTTTTGTCTGCGCCGGTTTTTATTCAGCCCATCAAACAGGTTGATCCGGGCCGTTACACCATAGGTAAATCCACTGGTTTCTGTGAAATCCGCAAAGCCGCTACTGGCTTCAGTTCGCTGATAACCATACCCCCCGTTTAAACTTATCTGTGGAAAAAACTCTCCGGTAATCTCACGGATTTCGGCCTCGGCAGCATCCTGGTTCAATCGTGCTATTTGTAATTCACTATTCTGTTGCAGCGCTTCCTCAATTAAAGGCTCAAGCCTTAGCTTCTCTGCCAAAATGATATCGCTACTTACGTCATATCCTGATAAGCTAGAATCTGCCAAAACCTGGGTAAGTAAAATCTTGGCTTGCTTCAGGCCTGTTCCGGATCGAATGAGTGCTGCACGGTCAGCATTGAAGTCGGCCCGGGATTGTATGAGGTCATATTCTGAACCGGAACCTAAATCAAGCCGAGTCTCGGCTATACGAATTCTTTCCTGAGATACCTCAACGGTATTCTCCAGCACGTGATAGGCATTCTGCTGGCCTACAATTTGGTAATAAGTACTGATGATATCAGCCAGCACTTGTTCAAGCTGAAGACGGGCTTCCTTTTCATCAATCTCCTCTTCCAGTGATAGCCGGTCGGAAGTGGCGAACATAGATAAACCGTCAAAAATAGTCCATGTTGCATTCACCCCATAGCTGAAGATGGTAGTGCGGGCATTCTGGTCGTTTCGGTCAGGAATAGCGTTGGTTGAATATTCGGCCCTATTATCTTCAACGCTTTCATTAAAAGTACCATCAGCAGTAATCACAGGCAGAAAACCGGCATTTCCCGGTGAATTATTATTAGATGATACACGGACTTCATTTTCAGCTATCCGGATGGCAAAATTATTCTCGAGTCCGGTTCTGATTACGCTTTCAATGCTTAGTGTATCCTGAGCCATCAGCGGATTTTGCAGAATACAAACGGTACCAATGATCAGTATAAACAGGGAGATTCTTTTCATTTTAAACAGGAGCAGTATCTAATTCTTTTTCAGCTTTCTTGATCGTCTCTTCGTCAATTATATCATCATCGGATTTCACCGGCGAGAGGTAGGAGTACATGGCGGGAATCACAAACAGAGTCAGTAAACTACCAATGATCAATCCACCAATTACAGCGATACCCATAGAAGTTCGGCTTTCAGCGCCGGCACCAAGAGCCAGTGCAATAGGCAGAATTCCCAGTACCGTAGAGATACTGGTCATCAAAATCGGGCGGAAACGTGCTGCAGAAGCATCCAGAATGGCGTCCATAATGGAAAGCCCTTGTCGCTGTCGTTGGTTGGCAAATTCCACGATCAGTATTCCATTTTTAGTCACTAGCCCAATCAGCATAATCATTCCAATCTGGCTGAAGATGTTGAGCGACTCATTGAAATACCACATACTCAGCAACGCCCCGGCTAAAGCCAATGGCACGGTTAACATAATGGTAAACGGGTCACGAAAACTTTCAAACTGAGCCGAAAGTACCAGGTAAACCAAAGCAAGAGCCAGCAGGAAAATGAAGCCAAGGCTGGATGAACTTTCAACAAAGTCCCGGGAAGGCCCCGCAAGGCTGGTTACAAATGTATCGTCCAGAACGCCTTCTGCAATTTCATCCATCGTGTCAATACCATCGGCAATGGTGTTTCTGGGTGCCAAACTCGCCGAGATAGTAGCTGAGGCATACCGGTTAAAACGATAAAGTTGGGGCGGACTACTTTGCTCAGCTACCATTACAAGGTTATCCAGCTGAATGAGCCGACCCGAATTGTTTCGAACATACAGGCTTTTTAAATCCACGGGTTCATTTCGGTTTGTACGGCTTACCTGTCCGATAACCTGATATTGCTTTCCGTTCATGATAAAAAAGTCGAACCGCTGGCCACTCAACGATAGCTGTAAAGTCTCAGCAATATCCCGGACGGAAACGCCTAAGTCCTGAGCCCGTTCCCGGTCAATAGTAACCTGAAGTTCCGGTTTATTGAATTTCAGGTCCACATCCTGATAGGTAAACATCGGGTTGTTTCGCACTTCTTCCAGAAATTCAGGAATCACTTCTTTAAGCTTTTCGAAGTTCTGGTTCTGCAGTACATACTGCACCGGCAAGCCTCCCCTGCTGCTGCCAATCGTTTGTTCCTGAGACACAAAAGTTTGAGCTCCGCTAAGATTTGTTACAAGCTGAGACAAGTCATTGGCTACATCATCCTGTGAACGCTCCCTGTTCTCGGGCTCTTCCAGAATGGCAAAGGCAAAACCGGAATTCACCGAACTGGAAGCGCCAAAACCAGGAGAGGTTACCGAGATCACCGATTTTGCTTCCGGAACACTATCCTGCACCAATGTTATAAGGCGGTCCATATAGTTATCCATGTACTCATAGGAAGCTCCTTCCGGGGCTTGTGCAAACATCCTTACCCGGCTTCGGTCTTCCAGGGGAGCAATTTCCTGAGGAAGAGTCATCATGAATAAGTAAATCAATCCTCCGGATGCTGCAATCACCAGAAACGAAACCCAGCGATTGTTCATGAATGCCTGAAGTGAGTTTTTGTACGCTTTATTCATAGCCAGGAAGAACGGCTCGGTCATCTCATAAAACCTGTTATGCCGTTCTCTTTTCTTGAGCAGTTTTGTAGATAACATCGGAGTTAGCGTTAAAGCCACGAACGATGAAATAACTACAGCTCCTGCAATCACAACGCCAAACTCACGGAATAAACGACCGGTTATTCCTCCTAAAAACAGGATCGGCATAAATACCGAAACCAATGCCGCCGACGTTGCAATAACAGCAAAGAAAATTTCTTTGGATCCTAAAATTCCGGCTATAGTCGGCTCCAGGCCCTGCTCAATTTTAGCATAGATATTCTCCAGTACCACAATGGCATCATCTACCACCAGACCAATGGCTAATACGATAGCCAGTAATGTTAATACGTTGATGGAAAATCCGGCCATGTACATCACAAAGAAGGCTCCAATCAAAGCAATAGGTATTACTACAACCGGAATAATGGTCGTGCGCCAGTCTCTCAGAAATAAAAATATAATAGCGATAACCAGTAAAAAGGCGATGAAAATAGTCTGCTGTACTTCATCAATGGAAGCCCGTACGTATTCGGTTGTATCGAAACCAATGGCGGTTTCAATATCGGCCGGAAGGTCTTCTTCGATGGCATCCGCCCGCTTGTAAAACTCATCGGCTATGTCAATTTGGTTAGCTCCCGGCTGAGGTACCAGCACTACCCCTACCATTGGCACACCATCTCGCTTCAAAATAGTACGCTCGTTCTGTGGACCTAATTCAGCATAGCCCAAATCACGAAGTTTGATGTTACTTCCGTTTCGCTGGCTTATGATAAGATCATTGAACTCTTCTACCGTAGTCATCCTGCCCATCGTCCGAACCGTCAGTTCAGTCAGGTCTCCTTCAATTCGGCCGGAAGGTAATTCTACGTTCTCACTGGCCAGTGCATTTCGTACATCCAGCGGGGTTAAATCGTAAGCAGCCAGCTTCATGGGGTCGAGCCAGAGACGCATCGAGTAGGTTTTATCTCCCCAAATTTGCACGCTACTGACACCATCAATGGTTTGAACGCGCTCTTTAAAGTAGTTGATGGCCACATCCGTTAGCTGAAGAAGATTCCGGGAATCACTTTTGATATTAAAGAACAGAATCGGACGGGCGTCTGCATCCGCTTTTGAAACTACGGGTGGGTCGGCGTCGGGTGGTATATTTCTGACAGCTCGCGAAACCCTGGCGCGTACATCGTTGGCTGCGGTTTCCAAGTCCACATCCAGATTAAACTCGACAGTTACCGTACTTCGCCCTTCACGGCTTACAGAAGTCAGGTTCTTGATGCCGGCAATACCGTTAATTTCTTCTTCCAGCGGTTCAGTAATCTGCGATTCAATGACCTCCGCATTCGCCCCGATGTACGAGGTACTCACGGTCACAATGGGCGGGTCAACGGCCGGATATTCTCTGACAGGCAGGTAGTTAAAGGAAATAATCCCAAACAGAACAATGACGATAGAAAAAACGGTAGCTAATACCGGGCGACGAATACTCAGTGATGATAAACTCATGCTACTCCGTTTCTACATTACCAATATTAACCGGCATCCCGGGACGAACCTGCAATAATCCGCTGGTTAGTACCGAGTCACCTTCTGCGATACCTTCGGTGATTTGAACTTTTGCCTCATTCCTGAGTCCGGTTGAAACCGTTTGAGGCTGAACCATTCCGTTCTTCACCACAAATACTTTTTGTCCCTGAAGTTCGGGCACAATAGAAATGGAAGGAACCATCAGGGCATTATTAATAGTGGAAAGCGTGAGTTCTAAATCTGCAAATGCGCCGGGCAGTAAGGCTCCATTTTCATTCGGACTCTTAGCCCGTACTTGTAACGAGCGGGTTTCGGTATCGATTCTTGGCTCTTTGGCATACACACTTGCTGTGAGTGTTTTATCCAGGCCGGAAACGGTGAATCCTACTTTGTTTCCCACTTCCACCATCGCTGCATATCGCTCAGGAATGGAGAAATCAATTTTGATTGGATCTATATCCTGCAAGGTAGCTATTCGTGTATTAGGGGTGATGTAGCTTCCATCGCTTACATATTTCAAACCGATTTGTCCGGAGAACGGTGCACGAATTTCAGTTTTAGCAATCTGAGCTTCTATCAGGGCCACTTCAGCCCTCATTACATTTACTTCATTCAGCGTGGCGTCGTACTCTTCCTGGCTGATTCCTCCTTTATCCAGCAGCTGAGCCTGACGTTTTTCGCGGTCTTCGGCAAGATTCAGCCTGAACTCAGCCCGGTTCAGCTGGGCCCGAAGTTCACTGTCATTAATTTTGATAAGCAACTCCCCTTTTTCCACATACTCCCCCTCTTCAAGAAAAATTTCTTCAATCAATCCTGAACTTTCACTGGCAAGCTCCACTTCTTCATTGGCAAGCAAAGTACCGGTGGTAAAAATATTGTTTTCAATGGTATCAGGCTTGGTAATATATACATCCACCGAAAGGGTATTATTTTCTGAATTATTGGATGGTGAATTACTTGCCGGCCCTATTAATCCCTCTAATTTGGGAATGGCCAGCAGCCCCACCGCAATCAATACGCCTATAACTATTAGTATGCGTTTCATTTATTCTGTTTAGAAAATTGAAATGTGTTGCTAAAGGTAACCTTTGTGCAGGTTTTAGCATTCTTTAATCATGAAAAGCCTTGTAAAAAAATATTTGTCCTTCAGAACCTGAATCACTGATCACATTAAAAAAAAAAGCGATGCAGGAGATTCCCACATCGCTTTAATACTCTTAACAATCGCTTACTTAAGCTACTTGTGCCTCAAGCTGTTTGCTTAGCTGTGATTTAGGAACAGCACCAACAATTTGGTCAACAACTTCGCCGTCTTTGAAAATCAACAGAGAAGGGATACTTCGAATACCGTACTTAACGGATACTTCAGGATTGCTATCCACATCTACTTTTCCAATTTTTGCTTTTCCTTCATACTCACCGGCCAATTCTTCAACAATAGGCCCTATCATTCGGCAAGGTCCGCACCATTCAGCCCAAAAATCAACTAATACAGGTTTGTCTGAATTCAGTACTTCATCATCAAAATTGGAGTCGGTTAACTCGATTGGTTTTGACATAATATTTATTTCTTTATTGAGTGTTCATCAATTCTGAACAAATATCGGAATAATTCATTCAACATTACACATACTTTTAAATTATTGACGTAATAGCGGGGGTTTATGAGTGAGAAGTCTGTTTTAGTAACACATTTGTAGCCATACAATTACTCCAAATCCTCGCCCGGCATTTCCAAACCCTTTCATTTAATGAATTGGCAAGGATGCTTCACATTTATATTTGATCATTGGAATTTGAGCTTGGTACTTGGTGCTTCGTGCTTAACCAACTTAACTCCCATGCACCAACTGCACCGCTTCCTCCCCCAACACATCCCGTAAACCGCGCAGTAAATCGTCATTTGGTTCCACCACGAAATTCCGAACGTTCATCTTAATCGGAGCCGTGGCTTCCTCACTGTGAACCGCCAGTTTAACCTGCGTGCTTCCTTTGTTTATAGAGAATAATGTTTCGATTTGTTTGAGATGATCTTTCTGCAAATCCGAGGTCTTCAATCTGATTCTCAGATTCAACTGCTCCTGAAATTTCTCACGCAGATTTTCCACCCGTTCAAAGGTATTTGCGATCACTTTTGGCTGACCGCTTCGCGTATCCACCGTTCCGTCTATAAATAGCACATTGTCGGTCTGAAGGAGTCCCATGTATTTATCATAGGTGGAACTGAAAGCAATCACTTCCGTGGAGTTATTCAGGTCTTCTACCTGAAGAAAAGCAAAAGGACGCCCTTTCTTGTCGGTGACTCTTTTTACTCCCGTAATGATGGCTATGAACCGGATATCCTGCCGGTCGTTCATCTGACCAAATACCTCATCACTGAGGTTCTGCTTTCCGAACAACCTTATTTCTTCCTTGAACCGGCTTAAGGGATGCCCACTCAGATAAAACCCAATAAGATCCCGTTCCTTATTAAGCCGCTCGATTTGAGTCCACGGCTGTACCTCCTGCAGCTTCGGTTCCTGCAAAGCAGCACTTCCGCTGTCACCACCAAACAAGTTTCCTTGATTCAAGCGGATTTCCTCCTGCTTTCGCACAGCATAAGCAAGAATATCTTCCAGCGAATGGTGAAGTTGAGCCCGGTTGGGATTCAGGGTATCAAAAGCGCCGGCAATGATTAAACTTTCCAGCGTTTTTCGGTTGCACACTTTAAGATCAACGCGGGTGGCAAAATCAAATATGGAGGTGTAATCCCCATTCTCTTCCCGCTCTTCTACTATATGCTGAATGGCTGAAGAACCCACTCCTTTAATGGCCGACATTCCGTACTGAACACGTCCTTCTTTCGGGCGGAATTTACCCCAGGCTGTATTAATGTTCGGTGGGTCAACGGGAATATTCATACGCTGACATTCCTCAATAAAAGCCGACACCTTATCGATGTTGCTCATATTGTGGGTCATCACCGCAGCCATGTACTCCGCCGGGTAATTGGCTTTAAAATACATGGTATGATAAGCCACTACCGAGTAGGCGGCAGAGTGAGATTTGTTAAATCCGTAACCCGCAAACATGGCCATCTTATCGAAAACCTGCTTGGCGGTTTTCTCATCATAACCTTTTTCGACGGCCTGATTTACAAACTTCTCTTCCTCCGGTGGCAGGAGTTCCGGCTTTTTCTTACCCATGATTCGGCGAAGTACATCCGCTTCACCAAGCGAGTAGCCACCCATTCGCTGCGCTACCTTCATGATCTGCTCCTGGTAGATCATAATACCGTAGGTGGGCTCCAGCAACTCAATCAAATCCTCATGATCGTATTCTACCTTCTCGCGGCCGTGTTTACGTTCGATATAATCCGGAATGAACTGCATCGGACCCGGACGGTACAAGGCATTCATGGCAATCAGGTCGTTGATGCTGGTCGGCTTCAGGTTCTTGAGGTGCTTGCGCATCCCGTCACTCTCAAACTGGAAAATACCGGCCGTCCCTCCCTGCTGGAATACTTTATAAGTAGCTTCATCATCCAGAGGAATATCATCCAGGTTATATTCCTTGCCGAAATTTTCCTTCACATAACCAATAGCTGTTTTCAAAATAGACAGGGTCTTCAATCCCAAAAAGTCCATCTTCAGCATACCGGCATTTTCAATCACACTGCCATCGAACTGTGTTACATACAGGTCGGCATCTTTGGCCGTACTTACCGGAATGTATTCAGTTAGTTTATCCGGGGCGATAATGACTCCGGCCGCGTGAATCCCCGTATTCCGAACCGAGCCTTCGAGCACGTAAGCCATACGAAGGGTTTCCGCTTCCAGACCTTCTCCATCCCTAATGTCACGGAGTTCTTTGACTTCCGAAAAAGCATCATCAAGAGAAGTTCCCGGGCGCTCCGGTACCAATTTGGCAATACGATCTGCATCGGCCAGCGGAAGATCAAGCACCCGGGCTACATCCCGAACCGAAGAGCGGGCTGCCATCGACCCAAAGGTGATGATATGCGCCACCTGATCTTTACCGTATTTATTTACTACATATTCAATCACGCGCTGTCGCCCGTCATCATCAAAGTCGATATCAATATCGGGCATGGACACACGTTCCGGGTTCAGGAAACGCTCAAAAAGCAGATCATACTCCAGCGGATCGATGTTAGTGATACCGGTGCAATAGGCAACCACCGAACCAGCAGCAGAACCCCTTCCCGGGCCTACATACACGCCCATATCTCGGGCAGCGGCAATAAAATCCTGCACAATAAGGAAGTAACCTGCAAAGCCCATTTCCTGAATAATACCCAGCTCCAGTTCAATTCTTTCTACTACCTCATCGGTCATTTCCTCATAGCGAGGCTTGGCGCCTTCGTAGGTAAGATGGCGCAGATAAGCATCTTCAGTGTCAAAACCTTCCGGTAGTTCAAAATTGGGAAGAATTACATCCCGCTCCAGTTTAATCGGCTCAATTTTATCAACAATCTCCTGGGTTCTCTCAATAGCAGATGGCATATCTACGAAGAGCTCCTTCATCTGATCCTGCGTCTTGAAGTAGAACTCATCATTCGGGAACCCATACCGGTAACCACGGCCTCTGCCCTTTGGTGTACTCATCAGTTCGCCGTCGTCAATACAAATCAGGGCATCATGGGCTTTGGCGTCTTCCTCCTCCAGGTAAAATACATTGTTGGTGGCAACCAGCTTCACTCCATACTTTTCAGAATAGCTTTTGAAGACTTCATTCACCCTTTTCTCTTCTTCCAGCCCGTGATTCAATACTTCCAGGTAAAAATCATCCCCGAAGGTTTCCATCCACCACTGCAATTCTTCTTCGGCAAACTCTTCCCCCTTATTCAGAATCAGGTCGGCCAGCCAACCCCGAACGCCTCCACTCAGGCAAATAATATCCTCAGCATATTGAGCAATCACTTCTTTATCAATCCGCGGATATTTGTAATAATATCCTTCCGTAAAACCGATGGAGCTAAGTCTGGAAAGATTTTTATACCCGTTTTGGTTTTTGGCAAACATCGGGATTTGATAGCGCCGGTCTTTATTATCGCGGGTGAATTTCTTCTGAAGACGGTCTTCCACTACATAAAACTCACAACCAATAATGGGTTTGATATCCTCAGCATGCGCCGCTGCAGCAAAGGCAAAAGCTCCGTACATATTTCCGAGGTCGGCCAGCCCCACTGCCGACATCCCCTCGGCTTTAGCCTTGGCCACTAATTCTTTAATCCCGGCCGTTGCCTGAAGTACCGAAAACTTGGAATGATTGTGAAGATGGGTAAAAGTAGCCTTCTCAAGCAGCTCAGCATCAACCCCGTCTTGATCTCCACTTTTTTTTTGAGCCGCTTTTTCTTCGTCGGTTTGCTTGGTCTTGAAGCGGGACGGTGAAACCAGATCTATGTATTCATCCCGTTTTATATAACTCTGCGACGACTCATACAGCTTCGCATCCATCGGGAAGTTGACTTTGGTAGCCCCTGTCCTCACCATTTCCAGAAAACAGCGGGCGGTTGCCTCTACATCAGCTGCAGCATCGTGGGCATCTTCGAAGCCTTTATCAAAAAGCGCATGGTGCAACTCACCGAGAGATGGCCATTTGTAATTTCCTCCGCGGCCGCCTTCGATTTTAGCTACATCAGTACCATCGTCTTTGGTATCAATCTTGGGCTTGTCGATAATGGCTGAGGGAATCTTCTTCCGAAGATATTCCGCCCCCATAATCTTCTCGTCAAAACTAACATTGTGGCCGATCAGGAAGTGAGCTCTGTCGATATCTTTGGAAAACTCTTTCAGCACAAACTCAAGATCCACCCCTTCTTCAATGGCACGTTGGGTAGATATGCCGTGGATTTTCTCTGAGTTGAAAGGAATGGTAAACCCTTCCGGCTTAACAATATGGTTGCCACTGTTGATGAGCTTTCCGGTGTGGTCGTGAAGTTGCCATGCAAGCTGAACCAACCGGGGCCAGTTATCCAAATCGGTAATAGGAGCAGAAAAATCGTTCGGTAAACCGGTGGTCTCGGTATCAAATATCAGATACATATACGTGCGTTAGCTTCTGGTAAAACTTCTGGATGAATATACAATTCTTGCCCGAGCAAAACCGTCCAAGTTGCCAACGGGTTTTCCACAATTTTTAAAACTTCACGTCAAAAGATGTGTATGCCTCCTCTCCCGTGTCCTCTTCCACCTCTATGCTTTGCACATAAGCTGAACGCGGCCCTTTTTTGCACTTTTCGATAAGCTGATCTACTAATTGCTCGTCTCCCTGAAAAACGGCTTCAACCCGACCATCCGGGAGGTTCCGGACCCAACCATTAACCCCCAAAGACCTGGCCCTGGTTTTTGTGAAATGGCGAAACCCCACACCCTGAACTCGTCCGGAAATGAAAATATGTTTCTTCACAAATCTACCTTTTTGAATTTAATGTTCTATTTTAGACCCGCTACTATTATTAAAAGGTTTCTTTACCTTAGAGTTCAATTATTATAAAAAGAATATGACTTTAACCCAGCTTTCATACATCGTTGCAGTCGACAAACACCGGCACTTTGCCACCGCAGCGCAGAAAATCTACATTACCCAGCCTACGCTCAGTATGCAAATTCAAAAGCTGGAGGATGAATTGGGAGTACTTATTTTTGACCGCTCAAAAACACCGGTTGTACCTACAGCAATGGGCGAAGAAATTATTGAACAGGCCAAGCAAATCTTAAGCGGAGCCAAACATATTGAAGATATGGTCGCCGTTCAGGGTGATAATCTCAAAGGCTCTTTCCGGGTGGGCATTATCCCGACTATAGCTCCGTATTTAGTTCCTCTTTTCCTAAAGTCTTTTGTGGATAAATACCCTGAAGTTGAGCTGGTTTTTGAAGAAGCACTGACTGCGGAAGTCCTTAAAGGATTGAATGAAGACTACTTTGATGTGGGAATCATAGCCACCCCAACCGATAAACACATGTATGAGAAAGATCTGTTTTTAGAGCCTTTTCTGGGTTACGTGAGTGTGGATCACGAGTTGGCTAAGAAAGACAAGTTATGTATTGATGATCTCTACAAAGAAGATTTATGGTTACTAAATGAAGGTCACTGTTTCCGTGATCAAACCATCAAAATTTGCAAGCAGAACAACGAGAAGCTGAACAAAGCACCCATTGTTTTTGAAAGCGGTAACCTGGAAACGCTCAAACGACTGGTGGAACAGAACTTTGGTATCACCCTGATGCCTTACCTGGCCATGGACGACTACGACACCAAATGTGCCAACGGTGTGGTAAAGCAATTTGAGGATCCGATTCCCTCCCGGAAAATAAGACTGGTGTACAGTCGCGAATTTTTAAAGAAAAACCTGATCGAGGCCTTCGCTGATCTTATCAAAGAATCCATTCCCGAAGAATTGGAATCTCAGGACGAAGCGATGGTCATTGAATAATGGAACATAGCTTAACGCTCTGGATCATTTTCAATGTTTTTATTGTAGCCATGCTGATTGTGGACCTGGTGGTCTTCAATCGTAAAGAACACGAGATTACCATCAAGGAATCGCTGATCTGGACAGGGGTCTGGATTTTCCTGGCGTGTGTTTTCGGCGTGGGTATTTACTTTTACATGGACCCGGCCAGCTCTCTCGATTATTTCACCGGCTACCTGATTGAGAAATCGCTAAGCGTGGATAACATCTTTGTGTTTATCCTTGTGTTCTCCTATTTCGGGGTCCCCGCTAAATACCAGCATAAAGTGCTTTTCTGGGGAATATTTGGCGCCCTGGTACTTCGTTTTCTTTTTATCTTTCTGGGCGTCGCCCTCATCGAGCGCTTCGAATGGATCGTCTATATCTTCGGAGCTTTCCTGGTGTATACCGGTTTGAAAATGGCTTTTGAGACCGAGAAGGAAGTACATCCTGAACGAAATCCACTGTTAAAACTGACACGTAAGTTCATACCCGTCACCAACAAATTTGACGGGCCTCATTTCCTCACCCGCGTTGACGGAAAGCTAATGGCCACTCCGCTGTTTGTAGTGCTTGTTGTGATCGAAACCACCGATGTGGTTTTCGCCATCGACTCTATCCCGGCCATCCTTGCCATCACCACCGATGAGTTTTTGGTGTACAGTTCCAACGCCTTTGCCATTTTAGGATTGCGTGCCCTCTACTTTGCTTTAAACGGGGTAATGAAATTGTTCCATTACCTGCACTACGGGCTGGCGGCCATCCTATCTTTTGTGGGAATCAAAATGCTGATTGCCGAATTTTACCACGTTCCTACTCCCTGGGCTCTGGGTTTTGTAGCCCTGGCTTTGGTGGGATCTATTGGGGCTTCTATGCTCTTCCCCAAAAAAGAAAATGAAATACCTCAGGCTCCTGAAGAAGAATAATAATACTGCTTACTTCGAAAATTGATCATTCGGTCGATGGTTAATCGCAATTCATTTGATTTTTGAAAGCGAAGGGCTGAACCCCTTCACTTGCTTACAGGAAGAAAGTTTTACTCCTACAAACGGCATATTCACATCACCTGATTCAACATCCTGCTTTTGTCATGAGTCCTCTTTCCATGGGGCATTAGTTTAGTATGGTACGGATACACTGCATCACAGATCTGACTTAGTGAAATTCAGCAGGATATTCCACTACTCCATGAACATCATTAAGAGCATTGGGCTCAAGCTCGATAGCCATACAATTTTCGGGTGGTATGTCGAAAGGAAGAGTTATATCGAAATCAGTACAGGGTCGATATCCGAAGCGGGGATAATATCCGGCATGACCTGCTAAAATAACAGAAGTAAATCCTGCCTCCCGTGCTGCTTCATGCCCGGTTTTGATCAGCTCGCCCCCAATTCCTTTGCCCTGATATTCCGGCTGAACCGTAACCGGAGCCAAAGCCAGAGACTCCCACTCTTGTTGTTCGCTCTTAATTAAAATGCGGGTAAAAAGGATATGCCCGACTATTTCTCCTTTCAGTTCTGCTACCAAAGATAATTCCGGAATGAACGCGTCTGAAGTTCTCAAACGCTCCACTAAAAAGTGCTCCGTTTGGTCGCTGTATTCTTCACCCTCAAAAGCCTTTCTTATAAGTTCAAATACATCAGAATGGTCAGCTTTGGATTCTCTTCGGATGGTAATATTCATATGACTTTATTGTTGAAAATAATAGAAAAATGAGGTCTCCTACGAAAAGATACTTTTACACCATAACTAAATCATGCGTCCGCTTTCCCTGGCGCATACGTTCCGATTCAGCAAGGACACTGATTGAAATCTAAAGTAATGACCAGCCAACACCCTATTCACAAAGTGCCTTAGAGAAAGAGACAGAGATAGGGACAGGCAATTGCAGTAAGATCCTCTGAAATTCTCTTGAACTACTTTTTCTTTACCAGCCTCGAACCACCCAGGATAACGGCGATTACCCCAACCACCAGCATAACAATGGCATCAGTAGAACCCGACCCACCAAAAGCCTGATCAAGCTCTGACCCAAAGGAATTGTATTCATGATATCCGAAATAAAGAAGGAGCCCGCCGGCGATAAGAAGTGCAAAAGCAATGATTCGATTCATAGTAGAAACAATTTTAAAGGTTGAATCCTATCTAAGAATTTCGGGAAACAAGCGCAATAAGGATTTAGCTGTTGTGATTAGCTTTCTTTATCTATTTCGAAAATTATGGAAGCACCCTGCCACGAACTGTCACTCGTTCTTCTTAGTTTAGTGTGTGGAGGAATTGGAAGCGCCCTCTTTTTATTGTCATCCTGAGGCTAACGCGAAGAATCACTCCCATCAAGTTTAGACCAGAGAAACACATGCTTAAAATCACCAAAGCCGGAAACCATGGAATACTGCTGCCCCAGCTCGGAATAGGGCTGGATTATAGCGGCAAAAAGGCAGAGCATGTATTTGTATCTCACGGCCATGCCGATCACATTCCCTGGAGTTCCAATGCCCGGGTGGTGTATGCCACTCCGGCTACTAAAAAGTTCATGAACCTTCGTGGAGCCAAATACGAGGTGCAGGAACTCCCCTTTAAGCAATCTATAGAAACTGATAACGCCAGGGTTACCTTCTATCCGGCCGGACATATACTCGGCTCCGCTATGACCTTCGTGGAAAGCGACTTCGGTAACCTGCTCTACACCGGAGATTACCGCACTCCACCAGCTCCCGCTACCGAAGGCTTCGAACTCCCCAATGCCCAAATCGACAGCTTTATAACTGAGGCTACTTTTAGTCTGCCCGTGTACCGCTGGGCTGATTATGATGAACTGAGAGCTGAAATCACCAACTTTGCACAATCTGTTTTGGATGAAGGATATACTCCGGTATTTCTGGCATACAACCTTGGCAAGGCGCAGGAAATTATGCACTTGGTGAAGGATTTGAATCATCCCATGCAAATACATGGCGCCGGGTTCAAACTCTGTGATGTGTATGAGAAGGAAGGCATCGACCTGGGTAATTATAAAACCTATGACCGGGATACTTGTGAAGGAAAAATCCTGATTTGTCCGAGTTCAGCTATCAATAATGGCTTTGCTTCTAATGTCCGGAAGAAGCGGATTGCCTACTGTAGCGGCTGGGCTGCGATGGAGGCGAGGCGTAGTCAGCTAACGGTTGATAAATTAATACCCCTCTCCGATCATCTCGACTTTTTTGAATTGATTTGCCTTTGTGAACAACTTCAGCCCAAAATGACCTATATCACGCATACTCCCAATCCGGATGTGGTAAAGCATTACCTGGACCAGCGGAATATTCCGGCACAGTTTTTAGATATAACGGCGAAACCGAATGACTAGTTATAAATTCTAAATTTTAAATATTAAGTGCTAAGTGACATACAGCCTTTATCACAAATATAAGCCTCTTAAAGATGTCTTTGATTAAACTATCTAATGTGACTTCTATAACCCCATTTAACATTTAAAATTTAACACTTAACATTGCCCCGCATCGATGAGTAAAGCATCCCCAAATACAACCTTCCACACATTGGCAAAAACGGCACAGCAGATCAATGAGACGCGGGGAAGTAATGCCAAGATTAAAATCTGTGCGGAATATTTTAAGTCGCTTGATAATGATGAAGATTTGAGACGGGCTGCTCGATTTTTAGGCGAAGGAGCTTTTTCGGATGTGTCAGGGAAACGGGCTTCGGTGGGAAGTCGCACCTACTCTACCCTGGCTGCTGAAATTTGTGAAATTGATTACGAGAAAGTGTTCAAGCCTTCCAAAACGGCTACCGGTAGTTCTTCCGAAACCATCGAAAAGCTATTGCACAACATTCCGGAAGCGCGGGCAAAATGGACAGCTGAGAACCTGTCGCTGAAAGATGTGGAAGTTTTGTTTAATCAGCTCTATGAGGTCTCATCCCGGGCCGACAAGCAGGAAATCCTGAAAGAAGCCTGGTTCCAAATGACACCGCTTGAGGTGAAATATTTTCTGCGGATTATGGGGCGGGGTTCGTTACGGATTGGGTTTGAATCCAAGAGTATTGTTTCGGCCATCGCCAAAGCCTTCGGCTATAAAGTTGATGAAGTTCGCTATGTGCACATGATTACCGGAAGCATTGGCAAAACAGCTGTGCTTGCAAAGTACAATCAGCTTGATGAGGCAAAGTTCACTCTTTTCCAGCCCATCGCTTTTATGCTGGCCTCTCCGATTGAAAGCAGAGCCGTAGAGGATTACAGCACGTATATAGCTGAAGAAAAATTTGACGGCATGCGTTGCCAGCTTCATGTATCAGGAAGTAAGGTCAGAATTTACTCCCGTGATTTAAACGAAATCACATACTCTTTCCCGGAGATTGTAGATTTCTTTTCTGAAAAAGATTTACCCGAACTGGTACTGGATGGAGAAATCTGCGTATTCAAAGATGATACCATCCTTCCGTTCCAGCTGCTTCAAAAAAGAATGGGATTGAAGAAGCCATCAAAGAAAGTCCTGCAAAAGTATCCCTGCCTGCTTATTTCTTATGATGTGTTATTCTACGACGGAAAGCCCATTTTTGAACACACCTTATCCGAAAGACGAAGTCTGCTTAGCAAGCTTTCTGAAGAATACAACCTTCCCATCACCACACAGCAGGAAATACAGTCCAAAGAACACATTGAGCAACTCTTTGACTTGGCACTGGCTCATGGCAATGAAGGATTGATGCTGAAGCAGAAGGACTCAACCTATGAATACGGGCAACGAAGAAAATCATGGCTAAAGGTGAAGAAACCCGGCGGTTCCATCGATACCATCATGATGTACGCCCATGCCGGAAGCGGAAAACGTGGCGGTACTTATTCCGATTTCACCCTTGGGGTTTCGGTTCGGGACGACGAGCGGTACGAAGAAGAATTCATTCCCATCGGGAAAGCCTACGGGGGCTACAGTGATGATGAGCTTAAAATGATGAACGACCGCATCAAAAAAATTACTGCTGAGAAATACGGACCAACTCTGGGTTTGTATCCGGATATTGTGGTGGAACTGGAATTTGATGACATCCAGGAAAACAAGAGAACCAAAGCTAATTACACGCTCCGTTTTCCGAGGTTCAAAGCTATACGTTGGGACTTATCCCCGGATGATGTGGATACCCTGAAAGATGTGGAGCGGCTGTATCAACAAAAAATAGATCAGGAACGGCTGAAGCAGGATACAAACCCTTCCTTCAAAATTAACCGTGAAGATTAATACTCAATTACATCACTTTCTTTAACCGCTATAACCGTCAGGAAAGATTTATGAGTGGTGTATCTCCTTACATTATAGATACTGTTGTAGATCAGGTTGGATTTGAAATAGGTAATACCGCCTGATTGGGTGTAATCCCCTTCTTCCAGCTGTCGTTCAATAGACTGAACCGAAATACGGATGGCTTTGGTCAGATCCTGAAGAGCGTTATTCTTGGCTTTCATCCATGCCAGACTGGGGTTATAGGAAGTAGCCCGGGTTTTACCAACCGCAAACCAGGTGTCCCCCACTTTTTGCGGCCCAATAAATAACTTTGAAAGAGAAGGTATTTCAACATTAATACCGGAAGACCTGTTTGCCGGTGCAGCTACACAAACCGCTTGTTCATCGATGATGACTGAATCCTGCTTTACAATATTATCATCAAAAGTAAGAACAGTGTCTCTGATACTTAGTTCAGGAAAATTATACGTTGAATAATCGTTAGCCTGAAATTCTTCGATATACACCGACATGAACAAGTTGCTGTTCAACTCTTTTAGTGCCTTTTGGCAGGCATCCTCAAATTCTTCTTCCGCCGAGTAGGAATAGACCGGTTCAATTCCGAATCCATGTACGGTTTCAGATTGATAGATCAGTACAGGCTGTTCATCTTCATCCAAAAAAAAGTACTCTGCGAAAACAAGTTTCCACAGAGCACTAAATTTATAAGAACGGTCTGAATTAAAAGTATGTGACTAAATCTCACGAAAACTGTATTTCGAATTTAGTCTTCTAATTCATGAAGTTTGTTTTGCAGTTCTTCAAACGCTTTGGAAGCCTTAAACTTGGTGTAAAGCTCTTCGTCTTTAGAAAGTGCATTTTCTAGTACGGAACGGGCTTGCCCTACCGGCATACGAACCAGTACATAGCATCGCTGATTTACGTTACCGCCGGTTACTTCAGGATTCAGTTGCTCACACTCGGCACGGTCGCGGGTAACACCATTCATCGTGTTGTTCACGAGCTGCTCGCTGGCACTGGAGAAAGTAGCTGCGTAGTTAGCATTTGGTCCGCTTTGTACTTCTTCTTCAAAAGATTTTTGAAGGGCAGATACTTTTACTTCCAGTTTCTGAGCCATTGCAGTGGTAGCGTTGTTCTGAGCCATTCTCAGTGCAGTACCCTGACGACTACTTTCAGCTTGTCCCGGTGCGTAAAAGAATTCTTCAGTATCTGTAGGAGGAACCATTACCCAGTTTGGCATTGAGCTTTGGCTGGTTACGGCTTTTTCGCCCCCGCAGGAAACCATGAATGTAAATGCGAATAACGTTAAAAGAATAGATTTAATTTTCATATCAATTACCCCTTTGTGGTATTATTTGGTTTCGCGAATAATAAAATGAAATATCAACCAACACAAATCTTTTTAATTTGACTATCACGCTATTTTGTTCAATTTTTGTCGTATATACTACTAAAAGTAACGTTGAGGTTTAAAGATGGGGTTTTTCGATTGCAATAATACAGGGAAAAAATATTTTTCCGCTTTTCTGATTTTTTTCTTCTCCTTTATACTGATGCCGGCATTGGTTTCTGCTCAGGACACCGAGTACGAAAAATGGAAGAAACAGCAAGAAGCTGAATTCAAAGAGTATCAGGATAAATTTGATAAAGAGTTTATTGAGATGCTGGAAAAAACCTGGGAAGAAGTGGGTATCAACCAGGGGTCTGACTTCTACAAAGAAAGGAAGCCTATTACCATCCCGAAAGCTCCGCCTAAACCCACTGTTGAGAATACGGCCCCCAAGGATGACACCCCGGTTCGCGAACGAATTAGTATCGACATTCCGGATGCTCCGGAGCCGGAGCCTATTAAGATAGAGATGCCGCCCCGGGAATCCATGTTTGGGGATATTGAAACCCGAACCACCAATATCAATTACTTTTCCTCTACTATTCCTTTTGAGTATCCTACTCAGCTCAGAGCTCTGTATTCTCCCCGCGAATTTTCCATGAGGAAAACAGACAATAAGCGCATAGCCGAATTTTGGGATAAAGTGAGCCGGATTAACCACGACCCTATCATATCCTATTCCAATAAAGTACGTGAAGAATTAAAGCTGAACGATTGGGGCTATATGCTGTTGATCAACGACTTTGCCAATACCGTTTATGAAGGGTACGACAAAAAGCTTGTAAACCTGTACAACTGGTTTTTACTTACCCGTGCAGGCTATAAGGTACGCATCGGTTATGACCAAAACGATGTTTACATCCTCTTTGCGGTAGAATACAATGTATTTAACACCAAGTACTACACACTGGATGGCGAGCAGTACTATGTAATTGATCTGAATGAAGACAAGCAGACCCCAAGCTCTATCTTTACTTACACCGGCTCTCATCAAAGCCAGAGCAAAAAACTGGATCTTAGAATTAAAGATTTTCCAAATTTGGGCGATACCAAGAATGTTGAGTCCCGAACTCTCGAATTTTCCTTTAATAATAAGGACTACAGTATTCCGGTTTCCATCGATAAGAATTTGATTACCTATTTCGAATATTTCCCGCTAACCGAGCTACCCGTATTCTTCACGGCTTCCCTTTCTGAATCGTCCAAAAAATCAATTTATGAAAAGCTGGCCCCTGCCATAGCGGATATGACTGAAGAAGAAGCGGTAAACTTCCTCCTCCGATTTGTACAAACGGCTTTTGATTATAAAACCGATCAGGATCAATTTGATCGTGAGAAATACATGATTCCGGAAGAAACTCTTTTCTATCCTTATTCTGATTGTGATGACCGCTCTATCCTGTTTGCCAACCTTGTTCAGGAGCTGGTGGGATTGGAAGTAGTTGGGCTGCGTTACAGTAAGCATCTTGCTACTGCCGTTTCCTTCACCGGTAATACAGTGGAAGGCGACAGCCATTATCATTCAGGGAAAAAATATATCGTTGCAGATCCGACCTATATAAATGCATCTGTTGGAATGACCATGACTCAATACAAAAACGAAAAACCAGAAATTGTAAGCTTACAATAATCACAATGTACTATTCAAAGAAATATTCCATCAGTCAACTGATTCTACCGATGCTCTTCGCTGTTTTTATTTCATCGAATGCATTAGCCCAAACTCCGGACATAGAAGCCATTAAAGCCGGCGATGACCATTACTGGGGTGAATTTTGTTCACAGAACCAAAGCGAAAGTGAGTCTGCTGCCATCGACCAGCTTCTGTCAAAGATCGCGGTAAATATTGAGTCTTCCTTCACCAATAAAGTATCCGAAAGTATCACCGACAATCAGGGTGAGTATAAGCAGGAAGTAGAAGGAATTGTTAAGACCTATTCATCGGCTCAGCTAAAAAACCTCAAGACCTTTAAGGAACCCCGTAATTGTGGAATCTATGTGTTCAGGTATATTCAAAAATCTTCGGTAAACGAAATTTTTGAAAACCGGAAACAGCTGGTTAAAGACATTTTTGATAAAGCAGAGGAGTTTGAAGAGGAAGGTAACTTTGCCAATGCCCTCAAATACTATTATTTCAGCATTGTGCTGCTGAATTCCATACCCGAGTCAACGTTGATGCACAACGGAAACAATTTGTACACAGAGCCCGGCTTTCGTATCCCGGACATCATTCAGTCGGTGAGGTTCGATATCCTGTCTGATGAAATGCTTACCACTAAGGAACGGGAAATCACCGTAGCCGTTTTGGTGGATGGCGAAAAAGCCGAAACGCTTGATTTCAGCTTTTGGGATGGAAGTAATTCTGTTTCGGCAAAATCTATTGACGGAACGGCTACAATAAACCTGTATGGTTCCAGTACACAGTTTAATTCTTTGAGAATTAACGTGAAGTATTCTTATTACGAGAATAAGGATGAAATTAAGGAAGTGGGAGACCTATGGGAGCTGGTACGCCGCCCTCCTTTCAACTACCCGAAAGAACTGGATTTAGACCAGCCGATAACTCAACAGAAGAAAGAAGAACTGAAAGAAAAAGTGGCTCATGAACCCATGAATGAAAGCTTCACGCTGAATACATTCATGGAAGAGTTTGCTCAAACTGATGCCGTGCAAGAAGTGCAGGCTGTTGATGTTGAAGAACTCAAAGAAATTGTGCCCGACCATTTGAAAAACCTTCAGGCCTATTTTAATGAAGAGAAAGAAACGGATGAATGGAAGGAAGACGAGTTCCTCGATAACAAACTGGCCAGCCTCGAGAAATTCAATAATTTGAGTATTTCCAACAACACCTCTAAGTCTGATATTAATAAAACGATGGAAGGATGGGAATTCCGGCAGCTCTCTTCTACTGCTCGTTACCCTTCCGTAAACATGCAGAGCAAAGAGTATCTGGTTCCCGATTTTGACAGCACCGGAGCTATGACCGACATCAACTTTGGTATTATGGACGGGATGTATGAAGAATTCCGCCGGGCTTCTAAGTTTGGAAAGGACTGGGATAAGCGACAGGTAATGATCAAGTTTGTGGAAAAATACCGAACTGCTTACATGACCCGTGATTTAAACCAGTTGGGAACTATGTTTGCTGAACAAGCCGTGATTATCACAGGCCGTGTCCTGAAAGTGGACGAAAGTGCCAGCAACAATTTTGCCTATGAGCAGAATCAGCCTTCTCAGCCCGATGTGGAATACCTCCGACAGACAAAACAGGAATTTTTAGAGCGTCAGAAAGTATTGTTTGCATCCAAACCGGACATCCATTTAGGTTTTTCCACTTTTAATATCATTCGGAAGAATAATCAGGAAGGCATTTATGGTATCAGTATGCGTCAAAGTTATACTTCTACCAATTACTCAGATGAAGGCTATCTATTCCTGCTGATCGACTTTAATGACGAAGAGCCCAAGATTTATGTACGGGCATGGCAGCCGAAGGAATGGTCGGAGGAAGCATTAGTGGAATTAGGTAATTTTAACGTGAATTTTTAACTTAATTACTGCGATTTAATCGTTTTGGGGAGGGGAAACCAAAGGCATTGCAATGGTGCTTTAGGTAATTTTTCAGATGCACAGAAATTTGGGGATTTCTGTTCGTCAATTCTTCTCTATTTATAAAAAAAATATGATATAGCTGAACCCTCTTTGTAGTGGGCAAGCTGTATGTTACTAATACTACATATATATGTAGTTAATGTTTTCATAAATGTTTGTAATGTCTTTGGTAAAGTCCTCATGGGGACTGTTTTGCCAGGGGGTTACCGGTGACTTTAATCTTAAGAAGTATCAAAAAAGTGCATAAACAAAGATCTAAACTCTTATTTGTTCCCATTATCCTATCTCTGTTATTTGGGGCAGCCCCCCTCAACTACATTCTGGCTCAGGATAATAACGAAGAAATGTCTTCACTGAGAATCGTTGGGCAGGCTGAACGCCTGCCAAGCGAAATCATTGCTGACAGGGATGACAACCGCGACATTAATGGTAACCTGACGGCTGGCCTACGGATTATTTCAGACCTTACGGGTTTAACATTTCGGTCGAACAACGGAATCCATAAGGTTCAGCAGCTTCCCGGATACAACCTTCTTTATCTCTCTACCAATGAACGCGTAGTAAGTATCTACAAAGATGGCTACCCTCCTTTTCAATTGGTTTTAAATGATGAGGGCATCAACCTGGAAGCCGGCGAAGTGTGGGAAATCCAGGTAACCGGTGATCAAAAATCTACGATGGAACCGGTTCAGTTTAATATTTCTCCTGAAAACAGTACGATTTTTATTGATGGTGAAGAGTTTAATGTGCCGGGCACTGTGTTTGATACTGAACTTACTACCGGCGATCACTTTGTACAGATTCGTAAAGACCGGCATGAGTTTATTGATGATTCCATTTCCATTTCAGCAGATAGGGTAAATACCTTTAGATATACGATGGATGAAATCAACCCTATTACCGTTTTAATTAACTCTTCACCTTCCGGTGCCTCCATTTATTTAAATGATGAACCCGGTGCACGTGGAGTTACCCCCCTCAGGGTAAACATATATCCCGGAAATTTAAAAATCAGGTTAACCTATCCAGGATATTCCAACGTAGAGGATGAGTTTGAATTTACAGGCGAAAACCCGGAGCTCAGCTATAACCTGCAGCGGTATATTGGCTACCTTTCCGTTAATACCACTCCAGAAGATGCTACTCTTCTCATTGATGATCAGCCACAAAGCCAGCGGGAAAATATAGAACTGGTTCCAGGGGCGCACATACTTGAAGTACGTTCTTCCGGTTTCGATCCGGTTCGAAGAACTGTAGACATAAGTCAGGGCGATTCACTTGTCGAGAATATCACTCTCGGACAAATTACAGGTAACCTTTTCGTAATTGCCCAGCAAGAGAATACCGAGTTCACCCTACGTAAGGATGGTCAGGTACAAGAAGAATGGGTTGGTTCAAAGACCTTCAGAAACATACCGGTGGGTAACTATCAGTTAACAGCTGAATTACTCAACTTTGATACGCAAACCCGGGAATTTGAAATTCGCAGAAATGATGATGAAGAGATCAGTATTGATCTGAATCAAGTTCAGGGACGAGGCAGCCTAACCATTAACAGTATATTCCCGGATGCAGAAGTGGAGCTTAACGGGCCCGGATTCTCAAGGTCTTATGATGAAACACCGGTTCAGCTCCCCTCTCTTCAATTTGGCAGATACCAAATAACCATCGAAAAAGATGGCTTTGACGATGTAACCAAAGAAGTTCAGGTAAACTCATTGAGTCAGGAGGTTACTTTTGTGGATGAGTTCCAGCCCCGAAGTAAAGGCAAGGCCGTGCTTAGATCGGTAATACCGGGTGCGGTTTTCCCCGGAGTGGGTCATGGCTACTTGGGCAAAGGCGGAAGAGGATGGCTATACTTCCTCGCCGGAGGTGGTGCACTCGCATACAGCATTAAGTCGTACGTGGATTACAATAATTCCTACAATAAATATCAAACGGCATTAGACTTGTACAATAGTGCACCGGCTGGAGCAAATTTTGATCAGCTGAAATCAGATTACCGGGGTCATTACGCCACTGCCAATGACGCTCTTGACCAAATGAAGCTGGGGCTCACTGCCTACATCGCAGTAAAGGGTGTTGAGATTGTGGATTTGCTGCTGCAAAAGTCGAACAAGAAAAAACTTGAGGACGCCAAAGTTCAGTTTGAAGCGCGGAATAACGGCATCAGCATGAGGGTAAATTTTTAAGACTATGGATAACCGAACAATGAATATTTTCAAAAAGCACATTTCACTCCTGTTACTCCTTCTGATTTCAGGAGCGTTGATATCATGTGATACCATTATCAGTCAAATTAGCGAACTGCCTGAGAATGAAGATGAGGAGGCGAGCAATTCTAATGACCCAACGGATCCAAGTTATACCCTGCCCGGGATTCGTTTTACGAATGGAAGTTTTTCATTGGATAATCCCTTTGAAGTAACCCAGCGAGAAATCACACTCGACTGGGATGTAGTAGATGCTAACGGCTCCACCATTGAATTCGATTTTGAATACAGTTATCGATACGCTTCTCCTGAAGAAAGCATACAGAGCAAAAGCTTTCAACCTGTAAGTGGATCCGAATCTATCACTATATCCAACCTTAATGAGACCTTCGGAGGAGAATTATACACCTTTGAAATCTATGCTCAATATCCGGTTCCGAATTCATCTGCTGTAAAGGATACCACCTTCGAGGGGCAATTTTCAGTGAATGCCATCCAGAGCCGCGGATTCCTCTTCAATCCGTATATCATTAATAGCAATAATGACGGCACATACACCGCTGAAATTTATCTGGATGAGATACAGGAAACCGATGATCTCACCGCATTTTCTTTGGTGCTCAGTTATAGTAATACACTGCTCTCTGTTACCGATGTTCAGGTATTCGGACAAGCAGGTAGCTTTTTGAACCCGGATGGAAGTAATACGCTGATTTATGTTGAACCCGAGATTACATCGGGCTTAATAACCATCGAGGCCGGGATAGCCGGTAACACGGCTTCCATCTCGGGAGGCGGAGCCGTTTGTGAGATAACTTTCGCTCCAACAGGCAGCTTCCAGGGCAACACCAGTTTATCCATACATAACTCTTCTGTGCTGAAGTCCTCCCAGGGCTTTGACATAGACATTCTGCAGTTCGATCAGGCAGATGTAGTTCAATAAGCACAGGGGCATTATGTATTCAAAAAAATTAATTAACTCTACGACTATCAACCGCGCAGTAACACGTTGTATTATGAAAAAAGGCCTTCTACTATTCGGGATTTTCACCTTCGGTGCCCTCACCTCCTCTTCTGTTTTTGCTCAGAATAAGAAAGCAGCTAGTGAAACGGTTTCACCCACTGCTTTATCCGGCAATACGGATATGTTTTTAAACAGCCCGGTGCAGCCGGCATCTCCCGGAAGAGATGAAGTAGCTGAAAGTGAGGTTTTCCCGACCAGCAGTATTACTTACACGTTTTCAGATAGCACATTACCGGGGAATTTTCTTTGGTTCACAAGCGGAAATAAATTCGGCCGTGAAATTTCCACCCCGTGGTCGTTAGCAAAATCAGCCAATACCTTTGAAGCCGGACATAGTCTGAAAAGCGGGGCAATAGACAGTTCTCAGACCTCCAATATGGCTATGTTTGTAATTGTTGATGACGGTGGCGGAACGCTTCAATTTAAGTACCGCACCAGCACCGAAGCTGATTTTGATTATTTCTACCTCGAAATAAACGGAGCTATTGTAGATTCTGCTTCCGGTGCCATTGCATGGACCGACAGCCCGGTGTATGACCTCCCTGCCGGTCAGTATTACATCGACTTCTGGTTCACCAAGGATGAATCCGTTGATGATCCCAATGGCATTGATGCCGTATTTTTAGATAATATTGCTCTTACCGGACTGGATGCCACTCCGGTGAGAATTTCGAATGTTCAGCCCAATGCCGCAGCTCCTTTTTCTGAGGTAGACATCTATGGAAGTGGGTTTTTCGATAGTTCATTCCCGACTGTACGCTTTGGGAGCACACAGGCAAACGTAATTTCAAGGAGTGAAACTAAGATCACCGTTGAAGTTCCAAACACAACCGCCGGCATTCAGGACCTTGCCGTTACCAATTTCTTTGGCGGGGATACTCTATCTAACGGCTTTACTGTACTTAATGCCGTTGATGCCAGTTTTGGTACTCAGAATGTTATTTCTACCCTTGCTGATGGGGCTCACAGTATTTATGCAGCAGATTTGGATGGTGATGGGGACCAAGATATTCTCTCAACTTCGATCTGGGATATGGAAATTGCTTGGTATGAGAATAATGGAGATGGGACTTTCGCCTCTCAAGCTATTATCTCTACTCTTGCTGAAGGACCTATGAGTGTTTTCGCAACGGATCTAGACAATGATGGTGATCAAGATGTCATATCAGCTTCACAACTTGATAATGAAATAGCTTGGTATGAAAATAATGGAGATGGGACTTTCGCCTCTCAAACCATTATTTCCACACTCGCAGATGGTGCTCGAAGTGTATATGCTACTGACTTAGATAATGATGGTGATCAAGATATACTTTCTGCATCAAGCTCAGATGATAAAATTGCTTGGTATGAGAATAATGGAGATGGGACTTTCGCCTCTCAAACCATTATTTCTACACTCGCAGATGGTGCTCGAAGTGTATATGCTACAGACCTGGATGGTGATGGGGACCAAGATGTACTCTCCGCTTCCCAAAATGATAACAAAATTGCCTGGTACCAAAACAACGGGGACGGAACTTTTGCATCCCAAGCTATTATTTCTACCCTTGCCAATGGTGCAGTAAGCGTATATGCCACCGATTTAGACGGTGATGGGGATCAGGATGTGATGTCTGCGTCTACAACCGACGACAAAATCGCATGGTATTCCAACAATGGTGATGGTACTTTCGCTTCTCAAACCGTTATCTCTACATTAGCTGATGGGGCCCTCAATATTTATGCTACTGACCTAGATGGTGATGGGGACCAAGATGTACTCTCCGCTTCCCAAAATGATAACAAAATTGCCTGGTACCAAAACAACGGGGACGGAACTTTTGCATCCCAAGCTATTATTTCTACCCTTGCCAATGGTGCAGTAAGTGTATATGCCACCGATTTAGACGGTGATGGGGATCAGGATGTGATGTCTGCGTCTACGACCGACGACAAAATAGCCTGGTACGAAAACACCGGTACTGAAATCGTTTCTTATGTAACCAAAGTATCTAAAGAGGCCGCCGCTCCGGGTTCTTCCATCCAGGTATATGGTTCCGGATTTAATAGTTCCAGTTCCGTTTACATCGGCGGCGTACAGGCAACGGTGGAGTCAGCACAATCCACCAAGCTGACCGTTACGGTTCCTTCCATGAATTCTGGTATCCACGATCTGATCGTCCAAACGGACGGAGATGTTGCGGAGTATTCAGACAAGTTCACGGTCATAAAAGAGCAACCTGCCTATTTCGAATTTGCGGAATCCTTCGATAATGGTAACACCAGTTCGAACATTTCAGTTAGCCTGGATCTGGACGGAGACGGCGATTATGACGTGCTGGATAATTATAGTTTAGGTGGAGGCATTTACGAACTGATTCCTTTAATTAATGATGGTAACGGTAACTTCACCTATGGTACTTCTATTGCGAATACTTCTATTGTAGAACAAACAGCAGGTGACTTTAACGGAGATGGGTTTGAAGATCTCGTCTATTTCACAAGTCTTGGTTCTGACTCCCTCATATTCATTCCGAGTAACGGCGATGGCTCATTCGGAAATAAAATACACCTAACCGGTTTTACCACCACCTTTTTCAACTACCACATGGAAGCCGCTGATGTGAATTCAGACGGTAATTTAGATTTGCTAGGTGGTAATTTAGGAAGTGGGTCGCTTAGCTGGTTTGCCGGTAACGGGGATGGTACATTTCAAACAGAGCAAAGCATAATTACAGGTTCAAGCCTGATCTACGATTTTACCCTATCAGATTTGGATCTGGACGGAGACCTGGATGTTATAACCGGCCAAAATGGCATTTTGAACTGGTTTAGAAATGATGGAACAGGTTCTTTCACCCTTGTAGCCAGCCTTGGTTCGTCCTCCTATCGGACGGTAGCTTCCTCCTATGTAAATAATGACGACTATCCGGATATCATAGCGGCAACATCCAGCGAAACCTATTATCTGATTAACAACGGAAACAGCACCTTTGGATCACAAATTGCCATCAGTTCTTCGACCGGAAATGATATACGCTATGAAATGAAAGTACTTGATTTTGATGGCGATGGTGATGAAGATATTTTGGGAAGTAATAGCAACTACTTGTTCTGGATCGAGAAAACCGGCACTTTCGATTACTCAGAGATAAGACCTATACGAACAACCGGACTCCAACGAAAAACGGATGTACGTGATTTTGATAATGACGGAGATTTGGACATCATTGGAAGTCCATTTTCTGGTGGAATCCTGGAATTTTATAGAAATATTGTTCCCGAACTCAGAATTACCGATGTAATTCCTTTAGGGGCTGCTCCAGGTTCAGAAGTCGAAATTTTTGGTAATTCGTTCAGTAAAGACCTTTCTGAGTTAACGGTATCTGTCAATGACGTTGCTGCTAATGTAGTAAGCTCTGAAGGAGAAGCTGCTTACGCTAATAAATTGGTTATTGAAATTCCCGTAACAGCTGCCGGACCTGCCGAATTAAGTATCACAAGTGGAAACCGAAGTGTAGTAAAACAAAATGCCTTTACCGTTCTTAAAAGCGAAGGTGCCTATTTCGACGGACAAAACATTATCTATAACCAACCGGAACAACCCTATATTTCTGTTTTTGGAGACCTGAATGGAGATGGATACAAGGATGTGGTAACATGGTCGAATACCAACGACAACCTGGATTGGTTTGAAAATGATCAAGCTGGCAGTTTTGGAACCCGGACTCCCATCGGAAGTGGCACTGTTGTTTACAACATAGAAATTACCGATGTGGACAACGACGGGGATAATGATATCGTCACATTGGATGGAAGCAACCGTTCCGTAAGAGTTTATCCTAATACAGGATCCGGTCTGTTTAGCACTCCCTACGATTTGTACAATTATCCATCTCAAAGCGGATATACTCCAACCCTGAAAGACTTCACCATGATTGATATGGATGGGGATGGATTAAAGGACCCGGTTGTAAATCTTTACTATACGCAATCAGGTGGCTTTACCACTTATTACTCTAAAGTAGTATGGCATAAAAATAATGGAGACGGTACGGCTGATGCACCAATAGACGTATATAGTTATAACAGTAGTTCTTTCTCATCAACTTATATCGCAGACTTCCATATCACTGACCATGATGGTGATGGTGATCAAGATGGAATAATTGCCTACGCAGATGGAAAAGGTATACAAGTGCATGTAAATGATGGCAATGGCAACTTCACCTACCTTAACAATCAGTATTTTTACACCAATGACCTTATTTCCGACCTGGAATCGGCTGACTTCAACAATGATGGCATTGAAGATATCATTTTCGGCCGCCGTTATATTGGCACTTCTTTTTCTAATAACATTACGGTTACCCAAAGCACCGGCTCTGCGAATCCTCCTTTATTTGTACTACATGAAAGTCTTGGATACCCGGATGAAGTGGAAGTTATTGACTTCAATGGGGATGGTTTCTATGATATTTTATATTCCTCTTTAGGTGGTGATGTAATACAGGTACTTATAACGGATGGAAATTCTGTAACGGATACGGTGTCGATTGCTACTTCGGCTACCATTGACGGCCCGAGATATATCGATGTGGCAGATGTGGATAACGATGGAGATCTGGACGTAGTTTCAGCCTCCAGTATCGACGATAAAATTGCCTGGTATGAGAATGAAACCCCTCCTCTTCCATTAACAACCATCGCCGATGCACGGCAGCTTGCAAATGGGGAAAACGTAAAGATCCAGGGAATCATCACGCGAAAGCATGAGAATGTATTTAAGATTCAGCAGAACAATGCCGGGTTGCATATATATGCCACCACCAATTTCAATGCCCCGCTTTACAACGCTGCTGTGCAGATTGGTGATTTGGTAGAAATTACAGGGACGCTTGCGGAAGTAAACTCCATGAAGGAGCTTGTCAATATTTCGTCAGCGAGTGTTATTTCTGCTCAGAACCCTCTGCCTGACCCCATTGATATTGTATTGGGCAATGTTTCAGATTTCGAACAATATGAGTCGGTATTGGTTAGAGCCAGAAATCTTTCTTTAACCGAAGCCGGTCAAAACTTCGTGAATGAGACAGATTATGACCTCTATGAAAATGATGTTTTAAGAACCATTCGCCTTATTGTTGGACCTTCATTCACTACAGAAATTGCCGGGCAGATTATTCCGGATGATTTTGAATTTACCGGTATTGTTTATCAAAGCTCAGGCACCGGTGATGAGGGCTATGCATTGTACCCTATCAATAACAGTGATATCCGATATTACACCCCGGATAACGAATATATTTCGCTGGAAACAGCCAAAAACTCCGCCGATAGTTCGTATGTCCGGGTGCGGGGTATTGTAACCTCACCGAACTTTCAAGCTTCTGCCAATAATACTTCCTTTTATATACAAGACGGTGATTTTGGGATTGTTGTGTTCAATGGTGATGCAGCTGTTTCAGGAATAGCAACAGGTGACAGTGTGGAAGTGGAAGGCGAACTTGAAACCTTTAGCGGTCTTCGTGAAATCGAAGTAAGCGATGTCAATAATAACATCTCTGTTCTTAACAGCGGTAACACCCTGCCTGATCCGATTACTATATCTTATAATGATTTTGTAAATGCCGGTGATCCATCTACCGACCTGCAAAACCTTCAGGGAAGACTGGTCAGAGTTAATGACCTGATTACCGATCCCGGCACATGGCCGGCTAATGCATCGGCTGTAAACACAAATGTTACCGCCGAGACTTTTAGCGGTAATACAATTGATATCCGCCTTTGGGCTCAAACCGAAGTGATTGGAGACACCCCTCCGGCCTACCTTGACCTGGTGGGTGTTTTGGGGGCCTTTAACGGTGCTCAAATTGCTCCACGATTCTCAAGTGATATTATCCCTATTGAAACCCCGGGTCCCTTGAACCTGACAGCAACCGCAGGATTTTCATCCATAGATCTTGACTGGAGTCCGAGTCCGGCACCGAACATCGGTGGATACAATGTGTACCGATCAACTTCTTCTTTTACGGATTCAACCTCAGCCACAAGATTAAATACATCAGTACTTAGTGACACTTCGTTCACGGATACTACTCCGGTTGAGAATACTACCTACTACTACCGTGCTGCAGCCTACGATACGGTTACCGGCAGCTTATCTCAGCTGAGTGATGAAGTAGTCGTTCCATTTAAGATTAAGCAGGTGTATGCACTGTCTGCAACTGCAGGTGATGCCGGTAGTTCACTTTCTATCTACGGTGCGAACCTTACCAACTCTTCGCTTGATGTGCAGATTGGTGGACAGAGTGCAACAATTGCTTCATCCGATTCGATTCAGATCACAGTTACTGTTCCGGCTGTTACTCCGGGCACCTATCAGGTTACGGTTGTTATAGATGGGAACACATTCCTTAATGCTCCTGACATGTACACCGTACTGGAAGATACCCCGGGTGAGAGTGGATTCTTCCAGGATCCTACAACCCTGGCGACTTTGTCGGGTGTGCTGGATATTCAGGCAGCTAATCTGGACAACGATCAGGACCTTGATATCCTGACGGCTTCCTACAATGAAAATGCATCCAACAATGTGGAGTTTTTGGAGAATCAGGGAAATCTGACTTTCTCGAATCCACAGGCACTTGGAGAAACAGGTGACGCCCGTGCACGCAGCGTAACTTATGCTGACTTTGACGGTGACGGTGTGTTAGATGTAGCCGCAGCGTATAACAATGTTCTGGCCTGGTACCAAAATGACGGGGCATTTAACTTCTCAAGCGTCGATGGTTCCGTAATTGAGACCTTCCCGGTTATCTCAAATTACAACACACAGAAGGTCATAGCTTTTGATGTTAACCTTGATGGTGATACGGATATCATTCATGTTCATACCGTTTCTGACGATATTTCATACTACGAGAATAACGGAACAGGCACCTTTGTTCTCCAGCAACTGATAGACGGAAATGCCGCTTTGGTTAATGATGTGAAAGCTGCTGACTTTGACGGCGATGGCGATTTTGATCTCGTTGCCTCCATTGAAGCTACAAATCAAATTGTACAATACGTTAATAACGCAGGCACCTTTGCTGCTGCTTCGGAAATAAGCTCTTCGGTTGACAATCCTCAAAATGTCATCACCGCTGATCTGGATAATGATGGTTTTGTTGATGTTCTTTCCATTTCACAAACCGACTCAAAAGTAGCCTGGTATTCCAACAATTCAGGTAATGGCGTTTTCGCAGCACAAAGCGTAATATCCAGCGACTTGACAGATCCGTTTAATGCCACAGCTGCCGATTTAAACGGTGATGATTTAAAAGACGTCATTGTTTCTACACTGAACGGTTATCTGGTATGGTATAAAAACCTTGGTGCAGGTAGTTTTGATACTGCAGATACTCTGCTATCAGGTGCCGGAGAATTACGATCTGTTGCAGCTGCAGACCTGACCGAATCCGGTTTATTGGATTTGATTGTTGGAGACTACACTTCGAATCAGTTGCTCCTGCTGAAGAATGTGGATACCCCTCCTCTGCCTCCTACCGGTGTAACCGTTTCCAGCGATATCGGATCAGCTTCACTCAGCTGGGATGCCAATGCAGAAACTGACCTTCTGGGCTACGATGTGGTTCGCAGTACCAACCCTGATGTTGATGGGTTCACTTCCCTGCTGTCCACCCCTCAATTGGGTACCACCTACGAAGATACAGGTCTGAATAACGGCGTAACCTACTATTACCGGGTAGTAGCCATCGATTCAAGTAATACCCGTGTGCCCTCTGATACTGTAAGCATTAAAGCCGTATCAACCCAGATTTCAGGAATTTTCCCAAACTCAGGTGTTGAAGGAACTCAGGTTACATTGTCAGGAATTGGTTTTTCTAATGTACTTTCTGAAAATCAGGTTCAGTTTGGCGGTACTGACGCTAACGTTGTCAGTGCTGACTCAGCCTCAATTGTCGTAGAATCTCCTGCAGGTATAACCGGATTTGTGAATGTAACAGTTACAACCAACGGAATTGAATACACCTATCCGGGTAAGTTTCTGTACCTGAATGAAAGTGAAGGCACTTTTGGACTGTTTGATACGCAGACCGGTTTCGCAGGTGTGGGGAATATTACCTCTGCAGACATCGACGGGAACGGGTTTGAAGACCTGATTGCCACCCGTCCGGCTGATAATATCATAACCATGTACTTCTCGAACGGAGATAACCCATTCCAGGGGTCCCTGAATTTCAATTACCCGGGATCGGTCAATCCTAAAATTGTCCGCACCATGAACGTGTACGGCGATGAATTCCCGGATCTTGTATTTATTTCCAATGTAAATAATGAGTTCAGAGTGCTGAAGAACAATGGCGGAAGTACATCCGGCACCGGTTTCCTCGATGAGACTACGGTATCAATAAATCACACAGGTATCTCGGATATCTTCCCGGCGGATATGAATAATGATGGTTTTACCGACGTGGTTATTGCTTCATCAAATGATGGAAAGATCAGCTGGTACGAAAACCAAAGCTTCCTGTCTGAAGTAGCATTCGGATCAGAAAACTCTGTGGTCGATAACAGTAATCAGATTAACTCAGTTTATGCTGCCGATTTTAACGGAGATAACCTCACGGATATCATCTCAGGTGAAAACGGAGGTCATGAAGTGGCTTACTACCAAAACGATGGTAACGGGTCATTCACCCGAACCGTAATCGGAGGTAACATCACAAATCCTGAAAGAGTAACTGCCTCCGATCTCGATAATGACGGTGATCTCGATGTAGTTTATGCTTCCTCCGGTGACAGCGAGGTAGGAGCATTTATCAACAATGGAGACGGCACCTTTGGCAGTAAGTCGGTCATCGGAACCGGTGTCACCCAGGCTGTTGATGTTTCGGTAGGCGACCTTAACGGAGACGGACTGGTTGATGTACTCGCAACCTTACCGGACGACGGACAGGGCATGTGGTTCCAAAACAACGGAAGCAATTCCTTCTCCTCTGCGAATGTACTAACTAGCGATTTTAACGGAGCGGTAAGCATCCACCCTTATGATATGGATGGAAACGGCAACCTTGACATCGCCATCCGCGGACAGTTCAGCGGTACACTCGGAGTTAGCCAAAACTTCCTGATCACTCCTCTGACTATCAGCGATTTCAATCCAAATGGAAACATTCTGTATCTCAATCACGGTGTGGAAATTGTCTTGGATACCGATGTTAATACCCTCAATGACTTCTCAACGGTGTTTTCCGGTGCTATAACCATAACAAATGATGATGGGACAACTATTACTTCGGGAGCACTAAATGCAGAAGGCAATAGCCTGATCCTTGATAACAATAATTTCTATACACTGGATACCCTGACTGTACAAATCTCCTCACAGACCATGCAGGATAACAGCGGAGGTCAATACTTTATAGACATAGATGGAGACGGACAGTTTACTTCCGCAGACGACACCTATTCCTCTCCGGAATTTTACAGTACCATGATCGGGGACTTCAATCTCGACTTCGCGGTAGACTTTGATGACCTTAATGCCTTCAGCGACGGCTGGAGAGATAACAACTTCGGCTTTGAAACCGCTCCGCTTGATTTCAGCGGTGGTTTAAGCTTCCCGAATGCCAGATTAAATACCGATAACGATTTTAATGTGGAAGACATCGTTGCCTTTATCCGGTTCTGGAACTTAACGCAGAACCGAAGCAAAGCTGCCAAAGCTCAGGATATGGCTGCTCTTATTTCCGGAGTCAATAACGGCTCTTCTGTAAGCAATGCTATTTCAGCCGGTCGTTCAGGAGCTAAACAATCACTTGCTTCCGGAACGGAAATTCCGGTTGGTACAAGCGGTTCTTTTCACCCGGCTTCACAGCAGAAATCTGCCGTTTCTATTTCGGATACGCTGCAGCACATCAGCTATCGCAAGGTAGAGCAGGCACAGGAATATAGCTCCAATCCGGATGCTCCGCGTGAGGTTAGCTATTCGTTCGCCCTCTCCCACCCCGACAGCGTAACCGCGCTTTCACTGGTAATCGATTACGATGAGGAGAAGCTCAGCGTTGCTGATATAACCGATCAGGAGTTATTCAACATGCACAGCAGCACGGCCAATGTATTCCTCTCACATGTGGATAGCGTCAACGGAATTATTACGCTGAACGTAGCCAATTTCGGAGCACTGGCACCGGTTCAGGAACGAGAAATTGCCACCCTCACCTTCCACTCGCTTAACGATCAGGATGCAGAACTCATCATTGCCTCCGACCTGAGAGCGAAAGGCAAACCGGCCCAGCAACAAGTGGCCCGAAAAGCGGTCAAAGTTGCAGAAGAACTGCCGGAAAGTTTCACCATGTCACAAAACTATCCGAACCCGTTCAACCCAACAACCACCATCCATTATGAACTGGCTGAACAGGCAAAAGTGAGTATCTCTGTGTTTGACATACTGGGTCGAAAAGTAGAGACACTGATTAACGAAAACGGTGTGCGTCCGGGATACTACAAACTGAACTGGGATGCTTCACGCTACGCTTCCGGTATGTACATCTACGTCCTGAACGTGGAAGCTGCTTCCGGAAAAGCTTATTCATTATCCAAAAAAATGGTGTTGGTGAAGTAACACCTACGTTGTTCCAATTCTAATCAAACCCCTTAGAAATCGAACTGATTCTAAGGGGTTTTTCTTTTTCTCAGATTTAAGAGATTCAACTTCGGATAATACTATGTGGGAGAATGATCTTGCTGAAATTATGTTGAAGGATTTTGCTATGAGAATCAAGGTTATCCTAAAATCCCACAAATCATGGTTCAAAAGGTTGAAATGATCTTCCTTATCTAAAAGTTGACTACATGAGGTCTTAGTCATATCCTCACGTAATCAACTTTCATTATATCACTATCCTATGAGCTCCTGGACCCTAAAATCCATCCCGCCCCACGATTGGTTTCTTTGCCTCGACATCGAATCCTACTTCGATCACGAACATGAACCCGAAAAAATCTTTGAGGAAGGATTTACACGTCCCGTTCCAATCGGCGAAACGGACGCCATCGTAACGGTCTTTTTTAACGGGGATCCGGAAAATCCCGAATTTCATATTGAATCGCAGGAGTCGTTATCTAAACAAGAAATTACAGAAGCCAACAAGAGCCTGACAAAAATCTTCGGTACGGATATGGACCTGCGTCCGCTTTATGATCAGGCTGAAAACGACCCCGTTCTCGGAGACAAACTCACTGACCTGTACGGACTGAAGCGCATGACCCGAGCCAATTTATTTGAGGATATATTGTACCGTATTGTGCAAATGCAGATGAATCATAAGCCCACGGCTAAAAAGATGATGTACAAGATCCGGGAAACCTATGGAACGGCTTTGATGCTTGGGAAGAAATCACTGCCGGCCTGGCCGCGCCCGCATCAGCTCATGAAGGCAGACCCCGCCAATATTCGAAAACTTGGCCCTACTCTTCGTAAAGGACAGTATTTGGTCGGGTTGGCTAACGATATTGTTGCCGGTGAAGTGGATATGGAGCATCTGAGTACCTGCGACCCCCAAACCTGCTACGATGAACTCACAAGCATCAAAGGCATTGGCCCTACCTCGGGGCAGGATTTGATGATGATGCGTGGACGAACCGATGCCGTTTTCCCATCCAACAAGAAAAGCGGTGAGGAAAAAGGTCTCCGCCGGTGGATAATCTGGAGCTACGGAGAAGATCCCCACAACACTTCGGAAGAACGATTCCAGGAGCTCATCCAAAATTGGAAAGGATATGAAGCTTCGGCATTGGAGTTTTTATATGCGAATTACATCCTTAAAGAGAAAGAGGAGCAGGCGAAGAAATAAAAAGTCTATAAATGCTATCTTATCCGCTTCTAACTTTTAACCGATCGCTCATTATGAAGCACTTTCTGATTATTTTAGCCTCTTACTTTATAACTCATTCCCTTTTTGCCTTTCAGGCGCAGCCCACTGTATCCATCATTCCTAAACCGGTTTCTGTGGAATATGGAGAAGGATACTTTGAGCTGGACAGGTTTACAACCATCCACCTTTCTGAAGACAACGATGAAATGCAGTTTCTCGGAGAATACCTTGCCGATCTCCTTTATTCTGCTACCTGGATGGATCATGAGCTCTCTTTTGAGGAAACAAGAACAGACACGAATGCAGCTGTTTTCCTGATCTTAGAGGAAGATCACGAGGTTGAACACCCGGAAGGCTATGTGCTGACCGTTTCGGAAGATGAGATCAGGATTTCAGCACCTGAAACGACCGGTCTTTTTTATGGCATTCAGACTCTGCGCCAGCTTTTTGATCCTGTTATTGAACATAAACTCCCATCACTGGCTCCCAATAATCAGGAGTGGAAATTGCCGGTTGTGACCATTAAGGATTATCCGCGATTTCAGTACAGGGGTATGCACCTGGATGTTGCCAGGCACTTCTTTCCGGTCCAGTTTGTCAAAAAATACATCGATCTCCTGGCGATGCACAAGATGAATCGCTTTCACTGGCACCTGACCGAAGATCAGGGGTGGCGAATCGAGATCAAAAAGTATCCCAAACTGACGGAAGTTGGGGCCTGGAGGGATTCAACCCTTATCGGGCGTTACGGAACCGGAATCTATGACAATGTGAGGTACGGTGGATTTTATACCCAGGATGAGGTCAGGGAAGTTGTAGCCTACGCAGGTAAACGTAATATTACTGTCATTCCTGAGATTGAAATGCCGGGACATTCCTCTGCTGCTTTAGCTGCCTATCCCCAGTTCGGTTGTTTTGAAAAAGAGTATCACGTACAACCAACATGGGGTATTTTTGAGGATATCTATTGCCCAAAGGAAGAAACTTTTGAGTTTCTGGAAGATGTGCTGACCGAAGTGATGAAGCTCTTCCCCAGTACATACATTCATATTGGAGGAGATGAAGCTCCTAAAAAGCAGTGGGAAGAAAGTCCGATAGCTCAGGAAGTCATAAAACGGGAAGGGCTTAAAGATGAACACGAACTTCAAAGCTATTTTATCAGTCGCATAGAGAAGTTTTTAAACAAACACGGCCGACAGATTATCGGCTGGGACGAAATCCTGGAAGGAGGCTTAGCTCCACGTGCCACCGTTATGAGCTGGCGAGGGGAAAAAGGCGGTATCGAGGCTGCAAAAATGAATCACGATGTGATTATGACTCCTTGGGGCTCTAATTACTATGATCATTACCAGGCCGAACCGGAAAGTGAGCCTCTCGCCATTGGCGGCTTTACGACCCTGAAGGATGTGTATTTCTATGAACCCATTCCTGAAGAGCTATCTGAAGAGGAAGCTAAGTATGTACTTGGTGCTCAGGGCAACGTTTGGACCGAATATATACACTCGGGCGATAAAGTAGAATACATGGCTTACCCGCGAGCTACTGCTTTATCTGAAGTGTTATGGACGCCGGTGGAGAATAAAAACTGGCTGGAATTCCATTCCCGATTACAAACCCACTTTGAACGACTGGATTTTTTGGAAGTTAATTATGCTCCTCATTACAAGAGGTAGAAATATTACTTGAGCCTTTGTATCCAGAACTCCGAGTTCAGGTTTCTTTTCCCAAAAAGAATTTTCTTTGAGTTATAAACAAGTACATCACCGTTTGAAAATGTCTTAATCTCTCCATAGGGGAAGGGTCTGTCGTAATCATATCCTTTCGGCCCTGTATTATAGAACTTAGTCATAGAATCAGGGTGAGCAATATTAACTCCAAAACTTGAAGCATAATACAAATATCCATTTTGCATAATATCCATGTTTAAAGGATATACGCCTTCGAATGTTCTTATTCTGCCTTCATATAAGTTATTATAACTATCAAGCTCTCTTAATTTTTCCCAGGTTTGCCCATCGTCATTTGAGATTAGAAGCCTCCGAACGGCAATTGAAATAATTCGGTCTTGCTCATCAACCTCTAAAAATTTGATGTCGTCATAATCTTTGCCAATCGAGTTGGTTATCTTATTCCAGGTCTTTCCTCTGTCACTGGATTTAAACATACCCCCCTTGCATCCTGCGAAAATATCTCCTTTACTATTTGTGGCAACAACATCCACAATACTTCCCCACCAACTGTTTTGATAAAAATTGGTATGGTATTTGGATTCATCGGTCAGGTTAACCGTTACCACTCCTTGTAATTTAGATATATACATATAATTATCATCATCGAAAGCGATATCATACATCTTAAAAGGCCCGATTACTTTCTCCCACTTCCATCTATCTTTTGATCTGTAGATTTCTTGCTTATCTACCATTATTGGAGAATGCCAAAATGTATCCTCAACAACAACTTCGCCTATTGCATAGTAGGTATCACCTCTTCGTTCAATATGACTAAAATGCGTTGAATCAGGTTTTTTATACCTTTTAAATGATTTTCCGGAGTCGGATGAGACATACCACCTTTTTTTCGAACCTATGTATAAGTCTCCGTTAATATCAGTGTTTACCGAAGTGATCGAATCTGAGACAAAATAGTTTATTTCTCTCCACTCAAATGCCGGTATTTTTTTCTTTTTAGAGGAACCTGCAGTGTTAAATATGTCGCAACCGGACACCAAAAATGCAGGAAAAAAGAAGATTAGAAGTAATTTTTTCATGACCCGAATTTTTTCTCTCTTGTTTAATATAGCAATCGGGTTGTTAAAAGCAACACAATCTGCTAAATCCGGGTTATTCTGTTCACATAAGCATCAGATCTCTTCTTTTCTTCCAGTCGGCTATAAATTTTCCAATTATAAGGATTATGGTAAGTGGGATAACTATCCAAATCATCCCCCACTCCATTGTTTCTTTTAGTGCATGTTGCATGGCAATTAACACCAGGTAAGTCATATACGCCAAATAATAGAAAAGAAATCCTACAGCTTCCGGTCTTCCCAGTTCTTTTGCAGGCCAGAAAAGCGGTAAACAGGCCGCCGCAACAATCACCATGAACGGTAAATCGAGCCTGATGGCATCCATAGACACATCCAAAGCACCCGGAGCTACAATAATGGTCAGACTTAACGTAAGTAGTATATTGTACAGGTTACTACCCATCACATTGGCAACGGCCGTGTCAGAATCATCCCGCCGCACAGCTGAAAGTGAAGTAGCCACCTCAGGGAGCGAAGTTCCGATAGAAACAATGGTTAATCCAATGATAAGTTCTGAAATCCCCAAAATACCGGCAATTTCCACTGCCGACTGAACCATCCAGCGGGAGCCCATCACAATAAGGACCAAGCCGGCCAGCAATAGAAGAATGTATTTTCCATAGAAAAGTGTGGTAACCGGTTCATCCAGCTTTGGTTGGTCTTCTTTATTCAGCTTGTTATCCCTTCGGTCTTTTTTGATTTGGGAGTACATAAAAACAGAATACGCCACCAATGCGGCAAATATAATGAGTCCGTCGGTAAGCGTAAGCAAGCCGTCCATGGCCAGTACATAAAGCAAAATGCTGGCTCCTATAACTACCGGGACATCAATTTTAATAATCCGGTTTGTGATTTTAAGCGGTTTTACCAATCCCGCTATACCCAAAATCAGCAATATGTTTGCGATGTTACTACCCAGGATATTTCCCAGAACCAGGTCAGGTTTGCCCTCGGCCGCTGCTTGTAAACTGATGGCTAGTTCGGGAGCCCCGGTAGCAAAGGCCACTACGGTCAACCCCATAACCACCGGAGACACGCTCCAGGCTAAGCCGAATTTATCTACCGACTTCAGGAACAATTCTGCCCCAATAATCAGCGTAACCAACCCAATGATGAATAATAAAACCGTCATTTTTGATGAATTTTCTTTTAACTGAAACCGCCTGAAACTACCATAAATTACACTTCAAAACGTATGCAAAACCGCTAAAACTTGTTACACATTTCCATTATTTCAGCAGCTCTTTTATTTAGGTTCATTTACCTATATTGGGCCACACTGATAAATCAAATTCAACTCCTATGAAATTCTGCCGTATTCTATTCACCTTCATTGTATCACTGTTCATTTATTCCTCATCTTTTGCTCAACGGACCATCATCCATGCGGGCACACTTATAGACGGAGTTTCGGATGAAGCCCGGAGTGAAGTAAGTATCATTGTAGAGAATAATAAGATCATAGCGGTTGAAAACGGCTATGTTTCCGCAAACAGAAACGATGAGGTAATAGATCTGAAATCCAAAACCGTACTACCCGGACTCATTGACCTCCACGTGCACCTTGAAAGTGAAACCAGTCCTCAAAAGTATTTGGAACCCTTCACCTTCGATGATGCCGAGAAAGCATTTCGATCGGTTCAATACGCGGAAGAAACTTTGATGGCAGGGTTTACAACCGTTCGTGAACTTGGAGGTTCCGGCGTTAATATTGCACTGCGTGATGCCATTAAAGGTGGATATGTGGATGGCCCACGTATCATCACGGTTGGAAAATCGTTGGCAACCACAGGCGGACATGCCGACCCTACCAACGGATGGAAGAAAGACCTGATGGGAAGTCCCGATCCGGCAGACGGTGTTTTGAACGGAGTTGCTGAGGCCCGGGAAGCCGTTCGCCAGCGATATAAAAACGGAGCGGATCATATCAAAATAACAGCAACCGGCGGTGTATTGAGTGTTGCCAAATCGGGCGATGCCCCTCAGTTCTTTATGGATGAACTTAATGCCATTGTAGAAACGGCCGGTGAATACGGAATGCATGTTGCTGCCCATGCTCACGGAGCTGAAGGTATGAAACGAGCTGTGGAAGCCGGAGTAAGGACCATAGAACACGGAACCAAGATGACGCCTGAAGTCATGGATTTAATGATCGAAAAAGGAACTTATTATGTCCCTACCATTTCAGCCGGAAAGTGGGTAGCTGAAAAGGCAAAAGTGGATGGTTACTATCCTGAATTGGTCGTACCCAAAGCTCTTGAAATTGGCCCCATGATACAAAACACTTTTGCTGATGCGTACAAACGAGGAGTTAAAATTGCTTTTGGTACCGATGCCGGTGTTTTCCCGCACGGGCTCAATGGCAGAGAGTTTCAATATATGACCGAAGTGGGGATGCCGGTGATGGAAGCTATTCAAAGTGCAACCATGACAGCAGCCACCGTTTTGGGAATGGAAGCAGAAATAGGATCCATAGAAACAGGTAAACTGGCAGATATCGTAGCTACTGACAAAAATCCACTCGAAGATGTAACAACTCTGGAGCGAGTTTCTTTTGTGATGAAAGATGGTGTGATTTATAAATGAGTAATTAACAGCACCATGTAGTCTTTTATTTTTTATGATCAATAAAAATTCCAAAAAACGACTCATTAACCGACTTCAATGGACTTTCCAGGTCGAGGGAATGAATGTAGTTATGTTTTTTGGAATTATGATCTTTCTCAACTTCCAGTACTCTCTGTACGACATCTTTTTCTTGTCTTATGGATTATTTTTGATGTGTTTTATTCTGTTCCAGGGCACCTATTATTGGTGGATAAAGTATTCCGTATTAACGGAACGGCCGGTTTTTAAAAGTACGGCCCTCTCCCGTTTCCGGAGTTTTAAGAGACAGAGCCAACTTATGATTACGCTGATACCTGTAGTTCTGATCATTCAGTGGTTAGTTTCTGGTAAAACCCTTTCAACTGATAATCTCATTGGGTGGGCCGTTTTTGCAAACCTGTTTGGTGTGTGTGAATACATCAACTACTACCATAAACAGTTAATGTACGACAACCGCAACGACCTGAGGTACCTGCTTCAAAACCGAAAACTGAAGGAAGCATCTCTGCATAAAGACCTGAGAGAGAATAAAATCTGAGTTTAAATCGATTATGAATAATGGCATGATGTCGCAATAGTCCGGCCAATTTTGTAAGATGTTAAGGCACATTCACTTAATAACGGAACTATGACGATAGATGCTATTAAAGAACAGCTTAAGACAGCTAAAAATCCGGTTGCCAAATCTTTTCATATCGGAGATCACTTTAAAGTTCTCATCTTTGGTTTTAACAAGGGAATGAAGCTGGAAGACCATAAAGCCCATCATCCCACCAAACTTCTTGTGCTGGAAGGAGAAGTAATTTATCATCAGCAAAAAAAAGACATTCGCCTGAAAAAACACCAGGAAGTGGATATCCCGGCCGAAGTCAGCCATTCCGTTGCTGCTCTTGATGATGCGATTGTTTTACTCACCCAGGGATAAAAGCTGTCTTTTAGCGAGCGTTTCATCAACTTTATAACACATCAATATTCATTCCATAATAATATAATTTGCGTAACCATTTAGTTACACATATATTCGTGTAACCAATTAGTTACTTAAATGAATTTCTATGTCTAAGGATGTTTTCCAGGCCATTGCTGACCCAACCCGTAGGGAAATCATAGATTTACTGGCCGGTCAGTCTCTCCCTGTTAATGATGTCGCTGAGAAATTTGACATGAGCCGGCCTGCGGTATCAAAGCACTTAAAAATACTGAATGAGTGTGGATTAGTGGTAATTAAGCAACAAGGGCGAAAGCGTTTTTGCAGAGCCGATACCCGGAAGCTTCAGGAAGTAATGGAGTGGACACAGCAATACCGGGAATTCTGGAATCAAAAACTGGACACGCTGGAAGCCCTGCTTAACGATATAGATGAAACTTCAACGTAATGGAGCAGTCATGAATAATGAAAAAGGCGTATTTACTGAACCTGGAACCGTTCGTTTTGAACGAAATGCTACCCGGACCGGTTGAAAGGGTCTGGGATTATCTTACGAAGTCAGAGCTGAAGGCAAAATGGCTGTCTGCCGGAGATGTAGAAACAGAAACAGGAGGAAAAGTTACGCATGAATTTAATCATACCCGCTTATCTCCTGAAGAAGATCCATGGCCGGAAAAGTATAAGGATCTGAAAGACGGTGACACTTCCCACGGTGTTGTTACACAATGCGATCCCCCACACCTGCTTAGCTATACCTGGGCCGAAGGCGATGGAACCGGATCTGAAGTTACTTTTGAGCTATTTCCTGAAGGCGATAGAGTAAAGCTGGTTCTCACGCACCGGCAGCTGCCTGACGAAAAAGAGGTTCAGCTTGGTGTTGGTGCAGGCTGGCATACTCACCTTGGCATTTTGATAGATCTGCTGGAAGGAAATACACCAAAAGGTTTCTGGAAAGTGCACATGCCCCTGGAGAAAGAATACGAGCAGTTGCTCTCATAACTGCATCGATTAGACTATGTGGAATATTCTCGAAATCGAATCTGACGACAATCATCATAAGTTCAGGATTACTCACCTGAAGAAACCGATTTCAAACCAACAGTTTTTAGAACTACTAAGTGAGGAAAGAGATTTTCGCACATTCTATAATAATGTTCTTAAAGAGCTTCCATTTGAAGCCTTCTTTTGGGAAAACAAACCCATGTCATCTTCGAGCATGCACCGGGAGTATGAATTTAATGTCATTAATAGTAATTACCTGGCCAATAAGTCTCCTGATTTTGAAACCTTTAGTTCTTATTTCAAGGCTGAACAAGATGTGGTGAGTTTCAGAAATTTGGGGAATGATGCACAACTTATCGCTCCCTGCCCTATTGACGGGCAAAGCGGCTATGCCCACATCGGGACTTTTATTCGGGAGGCGCCGAAATCGCAGATACAGAACCTTTGGAAACGGACCGGTGAGGAAATGCTGGGGGCGATTGAAAATGAACCACTTTGGTTGAGCACATCGGGATTGGGCGTTTTCTGGTTACACATTCGAATAGATTCAGTACCAAAATATTACCAAACCAGCGCCTATAAATCTGTTGGGTAAGTAATATCTTCCATTGCTGATTCCTATGATTCCATTTGTATATTGCATCTGATGGAATCCAAAAAACTTTCAGAACAATTAAGAAAGCCCACCGGCAAAGAAGGTCTTGAAGTAGCCAAAGCCTTAAACGAATCCAACCAGGGACTTTATGACCTCTCATTCGAAATGCTGGACCTGAAACCACATCATAACCTTCTCGAAATTGGTTTCGGGAACGGAAAGCACTTTTCTCAATACCTTGAAATTGAAGCAGAACTCAAGCTAACCGGTGTAGATTATTCTACCGACATGTGTGAAGAAGCCAAAGCCCGTAATTCCACTTTAATTGATGAGGGTAAGCTTACTATTCACCACGCTGATACTTCCTCTCTTCCCTTCAGGGATAATGAGTTTGATATCATCATAGCTCATAATGTGATTTATTTCCTGAATCCACCGGAAACCCATCTGCAGGAGATAAAGAGAGTACTGAAGCCCAACGGTACTTTTATGATAGGATATCGACCCCGACACTCCATTGAACACCTGGAGTTCACCCAACATAATTTCCTGCTTTACGAAACAGATGAACTGATCGAACTTATGAGATCCAATGGGTTTACTGTTTCTGATCAACGAATTAACAACTATCAGAAATCAGCTGTTGATGGTACATCGTTTCAGGTTGCTGACGCTTGTTTATTGGTAAAAAAGAAAACGCCTCCATCTGATTAAGACAAAGGCGTTTGAAAAAAGTACTTCCGTTTAAGCTGCCTATTTAATAAGCATCATTTTCTTGGTGAGTTGCTGTCCGGTGGCTGTTGACAACCTGTAAATATATACCCCACTTGACAGGTTGGAGGCATCAAAAGTAGCTGTTTTTTGTCCGGCCGACTGATTTTCACTCACCAGCGTAGCTACTTTTCTACCCATCACGTCAAATACTTCCAACTGCACAAAACCGCTTTCGGATAAGCGATAAGAGATTTGAGTAGTTGGGTTAAAAGGATTAGGATAATTCTGATCGAGTGAGAAGCCTACCGGCTGTTCGCTCAGCTCATCTTCATTGCTTACCAGCGTAGTAAACTGGAAGCGAGTCCAGATGGGGTAATGATCGGAGGTAGAACTCAGGTAACTCCCAATATAAGTCGTATTCTCTACCCGCTCAGTAGCCACTATATATTCATCCGCAAGCTCTGAGGTAATCGTTATATGATCGATGAATGAGCCGGATGCCTGGGAAGCAAATCCTCTCTCTTCCAGACTTTTGGTGATGATGGTGTACTCTTCATCCTGATCAAAATTGTCATAGGGAGAATCCTGACCGGAGGTAATAGATCCTTCAATGGTATCATTATAGTCCCCTAAAAAGATCACATTGTCTGCTGCCCTCTCACTGTCCAGGTATTGCTTAATTTCAGCTGATGCATTCTCTCTCTGGTCATAGGAATTGAAATCGTCAAATGCTTTTGCATGGATATTAAAAGCGTAAATCTCACGGGTTTCTCCTTCAACAGTGGCATTGAACCTGAAGAAGAGCGGATAGCGGCCATTCGCCCAGTTCGATTGGGTCATTCCGGAGGTAATCATCCCGGAATCGAGAGAGTCGATGGTTGCTCTTTTAAAGACAAAGGCTGTTTTCTGGGTTTGGGAGAAGTCAGCAACAAATCCGCCATACCCATCCAAACCGGCAATTAAATCTGCAAAATCAGCCGTATTGGAAATTTCCTGAAAGGCGTACAGATCTGCATCCACCTCGGCTATCACGGTTCCTACATTTGCCATTTGCTCGGCTTCATCATCAGGGCCGTTACTGGCAGAACCGAACCACTCAATGTTCCAGGTGGCTACTTCAAAAGTCTGGTCTTTGGAAATTTCTTCGCCCGGATATTCGAAGGGGTCTGCGTTCAAATCTTCGGTATCTCTTGGTAGCAGCTGAAATGTGTCCTGATATCTCCCAACAATACCGACTATGGTCGTTACACCTTCAGGAGCTTCAGCTCCAACCAGATTCGTGAACCGGTCGATACGCAGTTCTCCGGTCCCGGTATTATCGGAAATGTCGTAATTCGTGTTACCCTGTAAAGAACCTGTGTGATCAATATCCACATTCATGGAAACCAGCTGACTTTCAAAATCACCGGAGTTCATTTCTTCAACAGTAATCTCCACAGGAGTAGTTCTGTGAGTGGAATCCGGAAAAAACTCCCAGGAAGTAGCATCAACAACCTGAAGCAGATCATTAAAAAAGCCAATCTCACCAGTTACTACAATGGAATCGCCACATTGAACATCCAGCGTAAATTCCTCTCTCATATTACCATAATCGAACCAGGCAATAGCTCCGGTTTCATCCTGAAAATAGACAGGGCCTGAAAATTCATCGGTTACGGTTACATGCCCCGTTACGGTAACCGTCGTTCCTTCGGTCTTTTCGCGGGCTTCTGAAATAGGTATTGGGTCTTGTGCAAAAAGAGCATTTACTGAAAACAGAAGAGCAAATAAGGTAAATAATGAATTCCGGGTTATCTTCATTTAGGATAAAGTGATTTGATGAATGTTTATTTAAAGATAGGACTTTTCAAACCCGAGTGCATATTCAGTAAGGTGTGAACCTCAAGTCTTAACTATAGACTTTCAGATTCTCTATGGCTTTCAATAAGGCCTTGTACTCCTCGCGGCACTCTCCGCACCTTTCAAGGTGCTCTTTAACCAGCGGTTTGGCTATTTCAGGTGATTTCCCGAGCAGTTCCATCTCGGCAAATTCATGGATTTCATCAAAGCACTCCCCACAGCCCAATTCATCTTCGTGGGTGGCTTTCACGCTGCCTACTAATGTTTTTATGATCTGTTTATTCAAATTCATCATTCTGTATCTCTTGCCTTATCCTGATGGGTTGACGCTTCCATATCTTACATCTCCTCCAAAAGTTTTTCCGGGTCGATGCCTTCCAGCTCCAAACTGGTTTTCAGCTTTAAACGGGCATCATGAACCAGTTTATAAATCGCATTCCGATTGGTATCCATTTTATCTGCAACAACCGTCAGTGGAATCTGATCTATTATCAAATACTGAAGTACCGTTTTCTGCTTTTCGGTGAGCTGCTCGTTCATCACTTTCATCACCTTCTCAACAGCCATCGACTCATGTGTAATCTGATCGGGAAGGGCTTCTTTCTCTTCAATCTCCACCGCATGTTCTTTCTCCCCTTTTGGATTCACGTAATCGTGCAGGGAAATGTCATCATATCGTTTTCGGCGAAGCTCGGTATAACCCTCTCTTACCGAAATTTTCATAGCCCAGGTGGTGAATTTACTCTCCCCCCTGAAGGTATCCAGCTTTTCCAAAATTTTAAGTATGGAATCCTGAGCAATGTCTTCAACGAAATCACCCAGATTTTTATCTACATATTTATAGAGAGAGGCCTTCAATCCCCTTACCAGATAAGACCTCAGTTTGGAAATGGCAGCATCTTCCGGCGGCGGTGACAGGGCTTCTACCCATTCTTCGTTAGTAAAAGAAGAAGCTGATTTCTTTTTGAACCAATTAAACATCCGGTAAAATCTTAAAGACTAATAGCCCAAAAGCCACAGCCTTATGAAAATTCAAAACCAATTTACTGGATGTCTGTCTTATTTCACAACTCAATATTTGCCGGGTAATCTATCGGTATTCCGGATTCTCGAAACCCCAACGTGTGCCATCATCCCAATCCTTTCGGGAATTTCCATAGGCCGGATAGCCACCCTGCTGTTTAAGCATATGAGCCAAATGAAGCAGGTTATAGGTCATAAAAGTGGTATTTCTCTGTGTAAATTCATTATCGAAGCCGACCAGGCCGTCTTCGCTTTCATCCCCAAAACTGGGTCCGGGACCTGCTTCCCCAATCCAGCCGGCATCTGCCTGAGGCGGAATGCTATATCCGATATGCTGAAGGGCGTATAATATTCCCATTGCACAATGCTTTATCCCATCTTCATTTCCTGTTACAAGACAACCACCTGTTTTACCGTAAAAAAGATACTGCCCTTTATCATTCTGCTTACCACTCATTGCATAAAGCCGCTCTATTAACTTGGTTGCCACAGATGACTTTTCCCCTAACCAAATCGGTGTGCCTATTATCAGGATATCTGCAGCTTCCACCTTTTTCCAAATCTCGGGCCATTCATCGGTTTCTACTCCTTCCTCCTTCATATCCGGATACACACCATAGGCCACATCATGATCAACCAGACGGATACATTCAGCTTCCACTCCTTCCTTCTGCATGATGTTCATTGATACATCCATCAGATTTCGGGTATGACTTTCTCTGGGTGATTTTTTGAGTGTGCAGTTTACATATAGAGCTTTCAGATCGGAGAAATCGGGATTCGGCATCATTTCTGGATTAATGAACGTTGATACTTTGGTTGGATGGTCTGTACCCGGTGTACCTTACTATTTTACATAAAAAAACCCCGCTCCTGGTAGAACGGGGTTTAGTCAACAAAACAACTCCGGCTATCTCAAACCATTAGGGAGTCCTTTACAAATCCTGCTCACTGCATCATGGCTGTGCAAGCTTTCCATGTGTACACAACGGACTACAAAGTCACGGATGCTGTTGTAGCTGTCCAATTCATCATATAACAAACGGGCAGCATCTTCTACAAACTTCTGGAAGGCACCATTCAGCTCAGCAAAGGCCTGTTCGTCTTCCCTCTTTACCATAACCTGAGTTTCGGTTTGCAGGGCCGTACGGCAGATGTTCACTAAATCTTCTACAAAAAATTCATCCTTCAACGCTACGGTAACACTGGCCACGCTTCGTTGACTGTGAGGTATGGCAGCCACTTCGCGGGTTTCACGGGCATGTTCAGACAGTTCGTAGGAACACGGGCATGCGCTGCTGTACTCAAAGTCGAGGTGCATATATTTTTGGAACTGATTGTAATTGTCCAGCCTGCCCTCAAAAGAAACTTTATAGTACTGATAGCCTTTCAAATCAGAACGCAGACTATCCTTCAGAAGTGGGTAGTTAAAACTGATTCTCAGAAATGATTCCTGACTATCCAAATCATCCTTATATGCTTTAAGAATTTCTTCAAGTCGGTCGAGGTGAAAAACTTTATCCTGAAACTTGTAAAAGGTGCGCATGATCCTACTCATGTTGATACCTTTCTTACCCATTTCCAAGCTTACATAGCCATCTACGGAAGCTTCAAGGGTAACCGGTTCCCCTTCCCTTCTCCTGAACTTCAGCGGAAGCTTAAAATTGGAAATCCCCACTTGCTGAATGGGAACATTTGCTCCTTCAATCAGTGAAGCCGGTCCGTTTTGCAAATCCGGTAATGAGTCTTTGTACTCATCGGTTACCGTAAAGGTAGGGTCATAAAATCGTTGTACTTCATTCTTAATCATATTTCTAACTGCTAATGATGAATAGTCTGTTATAGTCCTCTGTAGGGACAATATTCGGCAATATTTCGTTCGGTTTCGAACAGCTTAACCTTATATAACTTTCCTTTTTGGGAACAGGCAGCTTCCACATCAGGACGAAGTTGCTCAAAAAAAGCGCGTACCAAATTTTCCGTGGAAGGAATGATTCCTTCCAAAAAATCTACGTCCAGATTTAGGTTTTTGTGATCACAAGGGTCTAAAATCTTTTCTTTGATGATGGACTTTAGCTTGCTGAGGTCAATTACATACCCTGTCTCAGGATCCGGTTCTCCGGTAACCATTACCTCTATTATATAATTATGCCCATGCCAGTTTGGGAGGTTGCACTTACCAAATGTTTCCCGATTCCACTCCTCACTCTTATTAGGGTTATGAAGTCGATGTGCGGCATTAAAATGGGCTCTTCGTGTTACAAAGGTCAATGTTCTGTTCCTAAAATTCGTGTTATTTGCTTAGCTAACGTTTGAAAATTAGAAACAGTTCTGCAAGTGGAAATATTTTTTGTAAACCGCTTTCTCTAACGACCCATCCGCTCCGACGAAAAGCATCAGAGCGAGTACGAATCATGGTAATCCAATAATCCTGTAAATCATGGCTCAAAACCCGAACACCACAATTAGCAAAATCGGATAAACTATCCTCGTATCGTGTATCAATAGCTTGCCCGATTGCTATTAGCAAATCTTACCAGTGAAAGCATAACCGGTACTTCAATCAAAACACCTACCACCGTAACTAAAGCAGCACCCGACTGTAACCCGAATAATGCTATAGCCACAGCTACCGCAAGCTCGAAAAAGTTACTGGCTCCAATCATGGAACCCGGAGCGCATACCTGGTACGGTAAGCCAATCCACTTTCCCCCAAACCATGCGATTCCAAAAATAAAATATGTCTGGATGATCAAAGGAATGGCAATGAAGATGATATCCAGGGGCTGTGAAATAATGCGTTCCCCCTGGTAAGCAAACAGCAGAATCAATGTGATCAATAATGCGGAAATGGAAACAGGTTTGAACTTTGGCAGAAAGCTGCCGGTGTACCATTCCTTCCCTTTTTTAGCTATTACCACTTTGTGTGTGAGGTAGCCCGCTACTAATGGAATAACAACAAAAACGATAATGGAAGCCGCCAGTGTGTTCCATGGGATGGTGATGTCTGTGATACCCAGCAACAGTCCTACAATCGGAATAAAAAGCACCAGGATCAGTAAATCATTCACCGAAACCTGTACCAATGTGTAATTAGGGTCACCATCCGATAAATAAGACCATACAAACACCATAGCCGTACAGGGAGCGGCTCCCAACAAGATAGCCCCGGCAATGTATTGATCGGCCATGTCGGGACTCAGCCATGCGGAGTACAGCTGGTCAAAAAATATCCAGGCAAACAATGCCATGGTAAAAGGTTTTATGGCCCAGTTGATGATAACCGTCCACACCACACCTTTTGGTGACTTTCCTATCTCTTTGAGCGAAGCAAAATTAACCTGAAGCATCATGGGGTAAATCATCAGCCAGATCAGAATAGCCACAGGAATATTAACTTTATAAATCTCCCACCTGCTGACAACTTCGATGGAATCCCCGGCCAGGTAACCCACCCCAATTCCTATTCCGATACACAACAATACCCAGGCCGTCAGATATCGCTCAAAAAAATCCATTCTTTTTTCTGAATTTGACATTTTAACAACAAGCCCCCGCTTTCACTTCTCTGTTCAAACTTGGTTTGCATACGGTTGGCTTTACGGACAATGCCATAATCAATGTTTCCGGATCTTCCTTTACCTCCTGTACAGAATATCGAATGGTGGGGTGAGCAGAATCACCAAACTCGATAAACAATTCAGCATCATCGTTGTATTTTTGCTTTTCGCCTACAAGCTCTATGATCTTCAGTGCTTTGTCGGTTGTCCATTCTGGCGAGTTTTCCGATCGCTCATTCACCCAAAGCTGAAGAACCGTTTCATTGTACGAGTGTTCGTTTCCGCCACAATCCACTGAATCTACCGAATGGTGCTGAATTTCGGTGATATGAAGATCCCCGGAAATCACCATTGAATCCGGAAGACAAAATTGAAGTTCCTTTCCTGTATTGTTTACCAAAGTGGTTATAAAAGTTGAAGTATTCATTTTATCGTATTTTTGCGATTAATATGGACAAATTTTTTAGACCTCGCTTATCATATAAAACATTTCTGTAGCTATTTGTAAACAACGTTCATCATATATCTCTTTTTCTTTATGGGTGCCATCTGATTCTTTTGGATCACGATAGGTAACCGAAATCCTGAACTCGGTCCCGGGTACAAACGGACAATTTTCATCTGCATCGGAGCAGGTCATTACAGCCGCAAAAGAAGTATCAGGGTTGACGTCATCGTCGAATTTCTTTGAAAAACAGATCAGCGGTTCTGCATCTTCACCGAATGTTACCCGATATTCGGGATTATCCCCACCGGGGTTATCAACTTTAAACCCGGCTCTTTCGATAGCCGCAACTGCTCTTGGATTGAATGCTGTTGCTTCTGTTCCGCCGGAATACGTTTCAATGTTTTCAATACCAAAATGGTGAGCGGCCACACTTGTCCAAATCTGAGCTAAATGACTCCTCCTGCTGTTATGCGTACAAATGAAGTTCAGTTTGGCAACCTGGTCATTCTCTGTCTTTGTTTTGATATAAGCAGACAGTTTCATCAGGGTTTTCTTTCTTGTGTCAGGAATGGAGCCGAAACCGGGTTCCAGCTTTTGAATGTATTCTTTCAGTTTACTATGCATCCGTTAACAAATTAGCAGCATCCCGAACCGGGCTCGCAAGCATTGGCATTAGCATTTCCAAGCATCGTCACAGTTTCCTTTTTCGCTGATTTACCTTCACCGGCTTTCCGGGCAAATACAGTGATACTGTAAATACCGGTTCCGCCCGAGTTAAATTCGGCGATTTCATCCTCAGCTAAATACTGACTTAGAATATCCTCCGGAATCTCTATGGGCTTTTCTTTTTGGATGGTGATGTCTTCGAATCCGGCTTCTTTAATGAATCCCAGATAGGTATCTTTTTGAATGGCTCCGGCTACACATCCAGCATACATCTCTGCATCTTCCCGAAGAGCATCCGGAAGATCTCCTTCCAGTACTATATCAGAAATACTGAAGTGTCCGCCCGGTTTTAGCACCCTGTGAATTTCAGAAAATACTTTCTCCTTATCGGGAACAAGGTTCAGCACACAGTTGCTGACCACCACATCAGCTACATCATCAGTAACCGGCAGTTCTTCAATATCCCCATATCGAAATTCCACATTATTAAACCCGAGTTTGTCTGTATTTTTCCGGGCTTTAGCAATCATCGGTTCCGCAAAGTCAATTCCCAACACCTTCCCTTCTGCACCCGTCTCATGCCGGGCAACAAAGCAATCATTTCCGGCTCCGGAACCCAGGTCAATTACATAGTCCCCTTTATTAATTTGTGCAAATTGAGTTGGCAGCCCGCAACCCAAACCTAAATCAGCATCGGCATTATACCCCTCAAGTTCGCTATAATCATCCGTCATGATATTATACACTTCGGTGGATTCTCCTCCCGCTCCGCAACAGGAACGAGCGTTATAATCTTTCGCTTGCTCACTGATTTGGCTGTACTTCTTTCGAACGGCTTCCTTGAGTTCTTCCGGTGATTTTGATTGTGTTTTCATAAGTGGGAAATTTTTAATTGGGGATTATAAATGATGAATTAGTTAATCATTCACCCTTATTTAACAACAATTGGGGTTTTGGGTCGTCAAATCTTTTAATAATGATTCCATCACGGTTCTTAATTCAGCAACATTATCTTCATCCAGGCAATAACAGGTTTTGACACCATCGATCTCTCCCTTTATAATTCCCGCAGACTTCAATGCTTTCAGGTGCTGGGAAACGGTAGATTGAGCCAGCGGCAGTTCATCGGTGATATCTCCGCATATACAGGTATTTCGCTTGGCCAGTATCTCTAAAATAGCTATGCGTGCAGGATGAGCCAGAGCCTTTGCAAACTCAGCAGCTTTTACCTGTTTTCTGTCGAATAATTGTGCTTTTGTAAGTGCCATAATCGTATATCGTAATTATACGATTAATGGTACGGGAATATCTTCTGAGAGTCAACAACTTTGTTACCAAAGTTGAATCCGTAAATATCATTTCAAAGCAAATGTTCGAGAACCAGATTCCTTCCTCCGCAGGAATGACCAAAAGGTTAAGAAATTCCTGCAATCCTTAAATCCAATAATCTGAGGTAAAAAAAGAGAGCCCCGGTTCCCCGAAGCTCTCCCTGATCAGCACACCTCACAGTGATGTGAGACGTTTATGTGAGTAGGAATAGATTGATTACTTAATCAATGTCATCTTACGTGTAATAGCTACATTTCCACTGGTTAAGCGGTAGATATACAGTCCGCTTGAAAGGTTGCTTGCGTTAAAGTTCAGGGTATTCATACCTGAAGAGAACATTTCCCTGTTTGCAAGAGTAGCAACTTCACGTCCCAGCATATCATACACCTTCAGTGTTACCTGCTGCGCCTGTGGCAGCGTAAAGCTAATTTGTGTAGTTGGGTTGAAGGGGTTTGGATAGTTCTGGTTCAGAGATACCGCATTTGGCACTTCTGCCACAGGTTCTTCCGTATTGGTTACCACTCCATCACCCAGGAAACCATAGGCATCCAGAGCTGTCCAGCCTGCTGCCCAATTAGTGCCATCAAAAGCACCAACATAATTAGTGCTGTAGAACCAGCTATCTCCCATCGATCCGGCTGTGCCGTAAACAGGGCTAGTTGGAACGGGACGAGGATCTAAACCTCCGTCTGTCGTACGACTAATTCCAATCAGCTGTGGGTCGGTCACTGAGTTTCCATTTTCATTCAGCATGGTTGCTTCATAATCATTGGTTGCAATGTCAGCAATAGTTGCTCCTGCACCAAAATCAAAGAAGAAGCTATTGTTGATATTCAGTGAGTCTGCTTCCAGTCGGGCACGTGAATCGAAGTCATTTACGCCATCTACATCTTCCACTCGAAGTGCATTGCCCGGGTGGTCGGTAAATACAGAGTTGGCGTATAGTGCCCCGGTGTTATCACGGAATTCAAGCATTTGTCCCGGATCTCCGGATGGTGTTGAGGATGTACCAGGGCCAATATAAGTGGCGTTAGCAATTACCGGATAAGCAAATGGAGTTCCGGTTTCATCTCCTCCGGCTCCGTCCATTTCAGCAGAACGTCCGGCCTGGTCGCTGTCCTGAATCACAAACCAGAACTGACCTTTTCCACGGAAGCCCTGATCCCAGTCAAAAGCATCATCGTTGTTGAAAGCGGAAATAAGGTATCGGGTGTTTACAGTTCCACCGAACCACTCGTATCCGTCATCACCTGAGGCAAACGACTCAACATATTCGATGGTAGTTCCGGCACCAACACCGCCTAATGTTAGTCCCTGGATTTCGTTACCTGAGCTGGAACCAATGTTGATTCCTGTATGACGAATAGAGACATAACGGAGCACACCGGAATTATCCATATCGTCAGTTCCACCGTATCCTACCAGGGCAGGATCAGATTCTATCTCGTTTACACCTTCAATGGTTGCTTCTACTGTGTTATTTGTAGAAGCGCGTCCAAGAATTACCACACCGCCCCACTCTCCAACGTCATCTTTGGTTAGGTTGGCATCCTCTTCAGCTGTAAATACAATTGGGTTACTTGGAGATCCTTCAGCAAAAATTTTGGATCCACGGGTGATCACCAATCCGGAAGCGTCAAGATCCTGACCGGCTGCTCCACGAACAGTGGTTCCGGCTTCGATATAAAGATCCGCACCATTGGTTACGAAAATCATACCGTCCAAAAGATATTCGTTGTCAGCTGTCCAGTAAGTATCTTCAGTGATATTGGCTGAAATAGTTTCCATACCGGCAGTACCTTCGGTAGCAAGATATCCGTACTGGTCTAAAGCAGTCCATCCGGCTAACCAGTTGTTACCACCAAATGCACCTTTGTAGGCTACATTACTGAAAAATGAGTCGTTAGGAATTTCAGCACCGGAAAGTACATCAGAATTGCCCGGACGAGGGTCAAGACCTGCATCATCGGTTCGGCTAATTCCACCTAATTGTGGATCGGTAACGCTGTTGCCGTTTTCATTCAGCATAGTGGCTTCATAATCATTGGTAGCCATAGCATGCAACGTACTTCCGGTTCCAAAGCTGAAGAACACACTATTGTTGATGTTCAAAGAATCTACTTCAAGACGAGCTCTTGAATCGAATTCATCAACACCATCCACATCTTCTACACGAAGAGCATTACCCGGGTGGTCTGTGAATACAGAGTTCGTATAAAAAGCACCCGTATTGTCACGGAACTCAAGCATTTGTCCCGGATCTCCGGATGGAGTTGAAGAAACACCAGGTCCAATGTAAGTAGCATTGGAAATTACAGGATAAGCAAATGGAGTTCCGGTTTCATCTCCTCCGGCTCCGTCCATTTCAGCAGAACGTCCGGCCTGGTCGCTGTCCTGAATCACAAACCAGAATTGTCCTTTTCCACGGAATCCCTGATCCCAGTCAAAAGCATCATCATTATTAAAAGCAGATACCAAATATTTGGTATTTACGGTTCCTCCGAACCACTCGTATCCATCATCGCCGGAAGCAAATGATTCAACGTACTCGATGGTAGTACCGGCACCTACTGCACCTAAAGTCAGTCCCTGAATTTCATTACCTGAGCTGGAGCCAATATTGATACCTGTGTGTCGGATCGATACATAACGAAGAACACCTGAGTTATCCATGTCGTTATCTCCACCATATCCAACAAGAGCAGGGTCGGATGAAATTTCGTTTACACCCTCGATGGTTGCTTCTACTGTGTTATTTGTAGTAGCCCGACCAAGGATTACAACTCCGCCCCACTCACCAACATCATCTTTGGTAAGGTTCGCATCATCTTCAGCAGTAAAGATAATCGGGGCATCAGCTGTACCTTCAGCGAAGATTCTGGATCCACGGGTAATTACCAGCCCGGAAGCATCAAGGTCTTGCCCTGCCGCTCCGCGTACTGTAGTTCCGGCTTCGATATAAAGATCCGCACCATCGGTTACGAAGATCATACCATCGAGCAGGTATTCGTTGTCAGAAGTCCACTCGGTGTCTTCCGTTATGTTAGAACTGACAGTCACTGTTGTTTGCGCCATCGCAAAAGCGGGAACAAGTATCAGTGCTGCAATAAGTAGCGTTACTTTTTTCATTTGTACGTTTTGGTTATTTGGGATTTGAGTTAAAGCCTCTTTAAATCTTGTATTTAATGCCCAGAGAAAATGTACGTCCACGCTTATATCGCTGATAGAAATATTCGTCACCATTAAAGGATTGTGACTGAATGATATACGGGTCCAGAATATTGCTCACCTTAAAACTGAGCTCGAAATGATCAGCAATGGTTTTATTAGCGGTGAAGTTGAGCGATCCATACCCTCGTTCATAGATATCCGGGGTAGCACCCTCAGAGATAATCCCCAACCGGTCTCCAAAGTAGTTGTAACTCACCGAGGAGTTGAACTCGATGTCAGGGTTTGAGTACCCTAAATCAAAATTGAAGAGGAAAGGAGATTGGCCCTGCAGTTCCCTGGTGTCTTCTGCATCAGGTTTTGCATTTCGAATTACAAGCAGTTCTAATTCAGGAATATCAACATAAGATCGTACCAGCGTATAGTTGGTAGCTAATGAAAAGTGTCGCAGATTTTCTGTAAGGAAGCCCAGATTCTTGCGAACTTCCAGTTCAAGACCGTACACACGACCTTCTTCTACATTTTGAATGGAAAGTGCGTCATTCCCGATATCGGTTCTGATTACCCGCTCTAAAGGATTTTTCAGTTCTTTATAGAACCCGCTAACAGCCAGGATCTCACCCGGACCAGTGAATAATTCCCAGCGAAGATCATAGTTGGTAATCAATGTGCGTTTCAGGTTCTCATTCCCCTGAAATAATAGCCCGCCTACAAAGTCGAAGGTGATATAAGGAGCCAGCTCTCTAAACGTCGGTCTTGCTACCGTTTTCGTATACGCTGCACGGATATTCATATTCTCGGTTAGGCTGAATATCCCATTGATGGATGGCAGATAATCCGTATTAGAAATAGAACCGACTGCCAGCGCTGTATCCTGGCTAACCACTTCTACATCAGCTTGTTCTAATCTTACCCCACCAATCAGTCTAAACCAATCGGTAACAGGCAATTCGGTCATCAGGTAAGCAGCAGAAACGGTACGAGTGGCGTTATAATTACTTCTGGGAGTTGATGCATTCTGCACATAGTTTCCGAATTGCGGCCGGCCATTGTTGCTATACCCTAATATTCCCAGTGAATCAAAGAACGCATCTACATTCCCTTCTACATCATTGAGGGTGAAGTTCTGTGTATCGGTATAGAAGTCGAATCGTTGTTCTCTGAAATCACGGTCAACATCAACAAGATTACCACCAAACTTAACATTACCTGCAACCCCGTTAAAGGAATTGAAAGGAATGGTTACATCCACCCCTACCGAACGATTTGACTCCTCCAGATTTCGGTAAAAACGTCCCGGGCGCTGAAAGTTATTGGTTGGGCTTGAATGGAGAATGGCCCCTGAAGGGAATGTATCCACCTGCGTGGTGAAGTAACGTAAATCAGGTTCATCCTGAATATTGGTTGCGCTTGCGGCTTTCCACTCTACCGTAGTCTTGAGGAAGTTTTCGAAATAGCTTTTGCCGCTTAACTGGAAGGAAGAAAGACTTCGCTCCGTATATTGTACCACACGGGTTTGGAAAAGAGCATTGGGGATGTCGTACTGAAAGCCTTCTAAATAGCGACCTTCACCGGTACCGCTTTGAGTTCTCAGGAAACGAGCTGAAACTTTGTGTGCATCAGACAGGCGATACGATACTGTTGCCATTCCGCCCCAATCCACATTGCGCTGGCCTTTGATGTCAGTTACATCCAGCCGGCGAAACAGCTGCTCGGAATCGTCGAAATTACCTACCAGATCATACCTGGAGACAACCCCGTCATCATAGCCGGAATAACTCTGGCTGTATGAAAAGCTGGCCGTATATCCAAGGTCGTTTCCTAAAAAGGGAACCTGATTCCCGATGGAAATACCATAACTCTGGTCCATCACCCCATACTGCTCACGCGGGCGAAACTCGTTGTTGAAAGCGTTTGATAAACGATCGAGTGTTTCCGCAGCTTCCGGATCGTTGCGTGTATCACGCAGGGTTGGAAATTCCTGTCCGCTTTTTATAAAGTCGCGAACCTCTTGAGGGACTCCTCTTCTCCCTCCGTCAAAACCCAAATAATCAGTACTGCTTGCATCTCCTATAGCAAGATCTGTGAATGTAGATTTGGTATTGAAGCCTGTTGAAGCAGAAGCCTGGAATGAAAACTGCTCCGGAAAATCCTTGGTTGCAATATCTACCAGCCCACCACTGAAATTACCCGGCTTATCAGGAGTAAATGTTTTCAGGGTTACGATGTTCTCCAAAAGATTGCTTGGGAAAATATCGAGCTGAAATGATTTCCTGTTAGGATCTGCAGAAGGCAGTTCTGATCCGTTCAGGTGGGTACTGGTGTATCGGTCTCCCAATCCCCGGATAAATACATATTTACCGTCCACCACAGAAGCCCCCACAACTTTCTTTAGGGCTCCGGCTGCATCTCCGCTACCGCTGCTGGAGATACTTTCAGCAGAAATAGCATCGCTGAAAGAAATGGCTTTTTGGCGCTGCCTGAGCAACCCGGCTTCATTATCCAAAATAGCTTCGGCCGTAATTATTACGTCATCGAGCATTTCGGTTTCGGGCTGAAGGGTAATATCCAGCTTAGTTACCTGGCCGGAATTTACCTCTACTCCGGTGATGGTTTGTTTCTGAAAAGAAATATAACTGACTTCAAGGGTATAACTGCCCTGCTCAATATTCCTGATGGTATATTGGCCATCAAGGTTTGTGGAAGTACCTATGGTAGTTCCCTGAAGTACTACATTAACTCCGATAAGAGTTTCGCCGCTTTCGGCATCTACTACGGTACCAGTGATGGTACCTACATCTTGCGCTTTTAGGTTAAATGAAATAGAAAGCGCAAAACAAACGAGTGCTGATAGTATGTGTGTTTTCACGTGTGCTGATATGTTTTAGTTTTGCTTTCATAATGCACTGCAAAACTAAACCTCAGCCTTTGCGCTACTGTTAAGGAGGCGTTATCCTTTGTTTACCTGTAGATTATCTCAATGTTAATAGCCACCCTTTCAGGCCTTGGACTCTTCACTCTCTTTTTTGTCTGAAGAATCTTCTGTGTCATTTTTTGTCTCTTCATTTACCTCTTGAGTTTCCTCAGATTCAACTATCTCAGCATCAGCCACATCAGATTTTTCTTCGTCCTCTTTCTGAACTCCGTTTTTCTTGGAATCAGACGGGCGTTCGAAAATACCGTCCGGATATTTTCCGTGAGGGCGATCACCTAATAAGTCACGAAGTGCATGATGATCCAGAACCTCTCTTTCAAGAAGTGCTTCAGCTAATTTCTCAAGTTCATCCTTATGCTTTTTTAGCAAATCAATAGTACGATCGTGATTCAAGTCTATAATCTTACGGACTTCTTTATCAATCTGCTCACTGGTTTGCTCGGAGTATTTTTTATTGAATCCGTAGCTGTTTTCAGGGTTTTGCGAGTCTTTCAGAGAAATATATCCAAGTTTATCACTCATACCGTATTCGGCAACCATAGCAAACGCCATCGTTGTGATACGCTCAAGATCGTTTTGTGCACCGGTAGAAATTCGCCCAAAGATAATCTCTTCAGCTACTCGTCCACCAAGAAGCGCACAAATTTTGTCGTTCAGCTCCTCGGTTGTCATCAGGAAGCGTTCTTCAAGGGGTGTTTGTAAGGTATACCCTAATGCAGCTAAGCCACGTGGTACAATACTTACCTTCAATACGGGATCGGTGTGCTCCAGAAACCAGCCTACAATGGCATGACCGGCTTCATGATATGCCACAATTTTTCGCTCGTCAGGACTGATTAACTTATTCTTCCTTTCCAGACCGGCAATTACTTTTTCGATAGAATCCTGGAAATCTTCCATCTCAATGCTGCTTTTCTCACGTCGGGCAGCCAATAAAGCAGCCTCGTTACAAAGATTTGCCAGATCGGCTCCGGCAAAACCAGGGGTCTGAGATGCCAATACTCTCAAGTCGATGTTATCCGAAAGTTTTAATTTTTTGGTGTGAACCCTCAGGATTTCAACACGGCCGTTTAAGTCCGGCTTGTCAATCATAATCTGTCGATCAAAACGACCCGGGCGTAACAAGGCGGAGTCAAGAATATCCGGGCGGTTTGTTGCTGCCATCAGGATCACTCCCTTGTCGGAGTTGAATCCATCCATTTCGCTGAGCAGCTGATTCAACGTATTTTCCCGCTCATCATTGGAACCCATTGCCATTCCACGTCCACGGGTACGGCCAATGGAGTCAATTTCATCAATAAATATAATACATGGGGCTTTTTCCTTTGCTTGCTTGAACAGGTCGCGAACCCGTGCTGCACCCACTCCTACAAACATTTCTACGAAATCAGAACCACTTAAGCTGAAGAATGGCACGCTGGCCTCTCCTGCGGTTGCCTTGGCAAGTAATGTTTTACCGGTTCCGGGAGGCCCCACTAACAACACACCTTTAGGCAGCACGCCACCAAGCTTGGTAAATTTCTGAGGGTTTTTCAGGAACTCCACAACCTCTTCAACTTCAGCTTTCGCTTCCTGAAGTCCGGCCACATCTTCAAAGGTTACCTTGGTTTCTTTTTGCTGATCGTAGAGTGATGCTTTGTTCTTTCCAATGTTGAGAACTTGTTGCCCGGGATTCATTTTCCTGAAAATGAAAATCCAGATTACGATTAACAACGCAATCGGAATCAGCCAAACAAAAATGCCGCTGAACCAGTCTTCTTCAATTCGCACATCATACTCGACAGCATTGGCGTCGAGCACGGGTCGAATTTCATCACCCCGGAGCATTGTGGTCCTGAACTTTTTGAAATCCTCAACGCTTTCCGTAGAAAACGGGAGATTGTTGCTGTCTTCCTGTGCCGGACGATTTATAATTCCATCTGATATAGCTTTATCCGAATAGACCCCGGTAACATCCACCCCATTGGTTATCGTGATTTCACTAACATATCCATTCTCGACATGTTCAAGAAACTTGCTGTACTTAATTCTGTTCCCGGTATCAGGAGAAAAGAAAAGTACTTGGGCAAGTAGAAGTACAAAGAATAATACAAATATACTCCAAGTAGGAAATTTAGGGGAGTTACCGCCTTTTTTGCCGTCTGGCTTAACTGATTTTTTTTGATTTTGGTCTTTCTGCGCCATTAAAACAAGCTTATAAAATTATCTTAGACTATAATATAACGAACCTTACACTCAGATGAGTTTACGAGATCGAATTATCTTTATTGAATCGAACGTACTCTTGGCAAAAAACGTGCCACTAACTTTCTTATGACAAATCATCAAACGAGACTACATCACCTTCTGCAGTCTGCATTTTCATGCCCTCTTCTTTGGAAACCATGCGCCCTATTACTACAAAATCATTAAAATGATTCACGAACTCTTCTACTTTCTCTTCAGACAAAGTAAACATGAGTTCAAGATCTTCTCCGCCAAACAGAGCGTAACGATCTACATCTTCCTGCATTTCGCCGGCTACCTGTCGGGTTTCGATTGCTATAGGTAATGCCGCTTGATAAATATAGGCTCCAAGATTTGATTCCTCAGAAATAGAGTTGACTTCACTAACCAATCCTTTTGTAATGTCGATCATTGAGGTAGGAACAAGATTTTGCTCTCTTAATGTATCTACAAGATCTTTTCTTGCTTCAGGAACCAATTGCCTCTTAACCACAAACTGGTAATCACCAAGTTCCGGCTGAACAGATTCATCTCCGTGTTCTTCCCAGAATTTCTTTTCACGCATTAGAATCCTAAGTCCGGCAAGGGCTCCACCAAGATCTCCGGTAATACAGATAGCATCTCCTTCATTGGCGCCTTTACGGTAAGTGATATGCTCTTCATCCACTTTACCATACACACTTATGGAAACCACAAGGTTGGCGTGATTGGCTTTCATATCGCCACCTACTACTTCTACCTCATGAACTTTCCCTGCTGCGTAAATCCCCTGGTATAAATCCTCTATCATTTGAACCGACATCCGGTTTGGCACAGCGAGATTTATGAGAACGGCCTCTGGTTTGCCGTTCATCGCGTAAATATCACTGACTCCTGCCGAGAGTATCTTATAGCCAAGGTGATTAAACGGTGTGTAGGTAGGATCAAAGTCTACTCCCTCAACATAGGTATCACTGGATAGGAGCGTTAGATTTCCCTCTTCTTCTTTGATAACGGCGGCATCATCTCCAATTGATTGCGTTACCTTTTCATTTTTGAAAGCATCATAGTTTGAAATCTTTTCAAGAAGCCCTTTGCTTCCGATGCTTTGTATCGTTTGAAATTCTTCGGACATATAATCAGGGGGGTTAAAATAAAAAAAGGCACCTGCACCATTGGGTACAGCTGCCTTAATCTTTAAAAAATTAAATTAAGGTTCGCGACGTGTAGAGTAGTTTATACGAAACGTGCTGGCCTGTTTTAATTCTTCCTGTACGTCGGTAAGAAGTCCGAACTCGGAGTTCTCATCCACACGCAGGGAAACAATTAACTTAGGCTGTTCGCGAAGCTTGTCATACATCAGCGTTCTGATTCCGCCTATATCTTCAACGATAGCGTCATCAATCTGAACCTTATCTTCACCCAATTTATTACCCGGAAGTCGTTCCGGTCCAATATATACATAGGAAAGAAGTCGCTTTTGCTCAATCTTTTCAATGTTTTCGGCCTGGGTGAGGTTAACACGAACCTTCAATGTTACTTCTCTCAATACGGTGGTTACCATAAAGAAGAAGAGTAACATGAATACAACATCCGGCATGGCGGAAGTAGGTACTTCCTGCTTACTGCCTGCATTCTTCTTTTTAAAATGAGCCATGATAGATTATTCGTTAGGTTCTGCTATTGAGATTTTCTTCGGATACATATCCTTTACTTGCTCTTGCTGAGGACTGTCTTCTTCGAGTGCACCATAAGGCACGCCATAGTTAGCTCTTGAAGCCTCGTCTCTTAGATCCTTGTAAGCGCCCATTACCTCATCCAGCATATCAACATAAATGCGGTAAGGAGTTTCGCGTTGGGTTCTGATAGAGACAATCGCCAAATCGGGAGTTTCTGCCAGATTCGGATCTTGTGTTGGATTCTTAATGAACTCAATCAACCGGGCCTTAACTTCTCCAAGTTGATAGAATTCTTCATCCATTACGATTCGTCCTTCCTGATTCACAAGAATATTCATCAGGTTTCTTTCCTTAATGGGTGGTGGATCTACATCTTCTTCCAATGGAGGAGGAAGCACCAATCCAATTCCGGTATCTACGTTAATCGTAGTTGTAACCAGAAAGAAAATGAGCAAGAGAAAGGCGATATCCGCCATGGAAGATCCATTGATCTCCGCACTTTCTCTTTTTCTTTTTTTAAGTAGCATATTGCGTTCCTACTAAAACTTAAATGTTCCGCGAAGTCCGGTAAGGACTATCGCTGCAACCATACCAAGCATCATTAGAGCTGCTGTCATCACTCCGGCATCAGAAAATTCGCCGGATATTGCGTATGCAATTCCGAAGACAACAAATGGGATGGCCATCATTCCAATCTTTTTGTAGTCCTGCTTGCCCATTACAAGGCTTCGAACCCCGGCTCCGGCCATAGAGACCACACCGAGAACGATTAACCCAAGAGCAAGTCCGACACTAATTGCAACCATATCTATATCCTTTTTATTGTTTGGATTCTAATTATGCGTCAGTGTCGCTGGCAGATGGAGGAACTAAATCTTTTCCTTCATTCAGCATAATAATGGAGTCAATCAGGGTGATTGAACTTTCTTCCATTTCTGCAATCAGTCGGTCAATTTTAGATACGCAATAGTTGTATCCAATTTGGAGAATAATACCCGCAATCAAACCTCCGGCGGTTGTCAAAAGTGCAGTTTTAATACCACCCGCTACAATACTCGGGGAGATATCAGCTGCAGCTTCAATGTCATCGAAAGCCTCGATCATACCTACTACGGTACCAAGGAATCCGAATAGCGGAGCAATTGCAATGAAAAGTGACAACCATACAAGACCGCGCTCGAGGAAACTCATTTCAATAGAGCCATAAGCTGAAATTGCTTTTTCTGCAGCTTCAATACCTTCGTGAGAACGCATTAAACCAGCTTGAAAAACTGACGCTACAGGACCTCGGGTTTGTGCACAAAGTTCTTCAGCAGCTTCGATACCACCGTCCTGAAGAGCTTCTTGTACGTTAACGATAAATTTACGTGTGTTGATGTCAGCAAGGTTGAGAGTAATGATCCGCTCAAGAAATATGGCGAGGCCGAGAATCAATGTAACCAATACCGGCCACATCCATCCGCCTTCATTACCTTCGTTAAATTTTGCTACTACGACATTAAAAAACCCTTCGTCAGCAGGGGCTTGTAAGAGAAAAAGAGCAATCGACGATATCATGTCTACTCCACTAATAGTTTAATTGTTAAAGGCTAAGAATAATGAAGCGAAAGAATAGTTCATTTTATACTAAATGTCAAAGTAACATCCGGCTTAAAAACTCATTTTTACGTAATGTTACCCACTTTCGAATTCACTACAATAAGTTACCGATTATTAACGGTTTTTATCAAAAAGTTGCACTCATAACTAATTTTATAGTATGTATGGCAGCACGGTCTGTGACGGTTCTTCCATCGTAATTAAAACTTATGCGAATTAAATTACTTGCCCGATACGAACTATTGAGCGACCAAATGAGATTGGTTCCTTCCCCGGTTCCCTCCGTCAATTCATAACTTCCGTAGGATGATGAACTCCCATTCACTATGGTGTTTCGTACCTCAAGCCGGAGATTAGACTGGAGTTTTCTCCACAAAAAAGTTCGATGAGTCGTCGAAATCTTTAGCAAATCCGCCGTTACATTTTGGACAGGAAACCGGTCTTCTTTCCGGGCATAAGAAACCTCCAGCCCGGCATTCCAGGATCGACTGATGGTTCCGTTTACCCCCGGCTTAAAGGAAAGCGTTCTGATATCATAATTTCTGTTTTGGAGCCGGCTGCTCTCGCTTCGGTTTGTACTTCCCAAAACATCCATAGAAACCCGAACCCGGTCTGTGATATCAAAAGCTGAATTCAGGTACCTCAAGTCAGTGTAGCTTTCAATCGATTCGGTACTTCTCTGATTCAGGCTCTGGTTTTGTGAATATCCAAGGCGCAAGTCGGCTCGATTCACCCCATTCAATAGATTTAATTCTTTTTCCCAAAGCAACCTGCCCTGCACGGTGTTGGAATCATTTCGGAACGAGCTCAACTTCAGCAAATAAATATCAGATAGATCACGAGTGGTTGAGTTTTCAGTAATATCGATTCTTGATCGGAGACTGATGGCCTGAAGCCAGTTTTCATCCTCCAGAAAAGTTAACGGCTGGATGGTATTCAAGAATCGTACATTAAGATCTATGACCGGCAATAAATCATCGGAAGGTAAAAACTGGCGAATGAACGTTCCCTCATTAGGACTCACTTCCTGGAAAAACTCATCCACCTGCTGGGTTCCGTCTCCGTTCAGGTCATCCCATACATACTGACCAATTTCAGGGCCTACCTCAATATAGGTTTCCTGCAACAAAGCCCGGCGCTGGGTGTTGGCCTCGTAGAAAAATTCCCCATCCAGAAACTGATCCCTGGTCGAATAATTGGTTACGGATTTAATAAGTAAACCCTGACGATTTCTACCTCCCGTTGCTTCAAAAGCTTCGGTGAACTGTTTATCTCTCAGGCGCACTTCATTGGTAGTTCCAAAATTACTGCCGGGTCGATAGCTTAGACGGTACCGCTGCTCAATAGCTTTGGCTTCATCTTGCAGAAGGTTATCGAGAACACCCTCCTCTTCCCGGTAGGCTACAGATGCATCCAGTTCCAGATCCGAAAATGCAACTTGTAAGCCCGGTCCCACATCATAGAAGTTTTGGGAAAGCTGGGTTAGTGAATCTGTTTGAGCGTTACGTTGCTCCCTGTTCTCTTGTTCAAAGGATATATATGGAGTAATGAGCGTTGAACCGAGACCAAATCCTTTACTGACAGATCCATTCTGTCTGAACCAGTTCCCGTTCTGATTCAAGACTTCATCTTCACTTTGCACCCAATCCTGACTGTAATTCAAATCCAATATTCCTTCTTCCGAACTTGAGATAGAAGAAGCCTGCCGAAGCCCATAAAAACGATCCCTTTCCACTACACCTAATTCTGCTCCAACTGTTGTGTGCACAGTCGGACTTACGCTCAAGCTGGCTTGGTTTATCACTTCCTTACTTTCTCCGGAACGGGTGATATTCCACTTACGGTCAAATTCTACATCTAGGGTACGCTCAAAAAACTGAAATCTCCTGCCTGAATATCTTCGGCTCAACGAGGCACTAATTGTGCCAATAGCTGAGGTAGCTTCAGAAACCCTCAACCCGGATTCATAGGCCATATCTGTATTATTTGCGTCATCAAGCGATGAGAATCGGTTGGCATCAAAATCACTGACGGCCCATTCCCCGAATAGTTTAACATCTTTGCTAATATTGAAACTCCCGTAAATAGCGGCCATTTGTTGTTTCTGTGGAGCCGGAAGCTGACGAAACGGTTCATAACTACCGAGCCCGGGACCCACCCATTCATATAACAGGCCATTTACCTGACTGCTCACCCGGCGGTAGCTACCCTCTGCTTCTCCTACTTTAGTAAATTGTACCCTGTAAATGGCATCTTCAGAGCCGGGCTGATTCTGGTAGATCGTATAGCTTTGCCCTTCCAGAACGGTATCCACTTCAGCATACAATACGAACCGATCCCTTTCATCTTCAGTAGCAATCCGGGCTCCGCTTACTACCGCGTCATCGAGGTCATCCCCAACATTCTGAAGCAATTCAATATCACTTTGAGTGAGCGATTGCTGAGATAGGAGATCATCACCGTCTGCCTGTCGAATGACTGAGGCACCGATGTTCATCCTTCCATCCAGAAAGTTTCCCCCGCCTTCCGCAGACACCATGGTACGATTGAAATCCTGATCTGCGTATTCATACTCAATCACAATTCGGGTTTCATCTTTAATAAGCAGGTTGTTAGTGAAGGTTACTTCTCCTAAGCCATAATCAATAATATAGTCATGCTCAGCTCCCCGCTGTACCTGTTGTCCATTCACATAAACCCGCTCGGTGCCTGCAAGGATAATCACAAACTCCTGATCGTTTCGGCCGGTTAGCCGGTAAGGACCCTGAACGCCATCTTGTCCTGAAAAACTCATAGACTTATAAGTCCCCCTCACTACCGAGGCCGCACCGGTATAATCGCCATAGTCCGAATTCACATAGCCTGTTGCCCCTTGCAGCCTTCTGTTGAGCCGGGCAAACGTGCTTTGTTCCAGGCTGATATCCACATCCCCCATTTCCACTGTTGTGTTCGGGGCTTCCACCTGAATGAATACCTTATCAAATTCCCGGAGGTTTTGTGTGGTACCATCGGGCTGAATGGGAATGCTTTGATCGGTTAAGGAGGCGTTGATGTTTATAGTTTCAGTCAAAGCTCCACTGAGTTCAAAATTCAATCCACTCTCGAGTGCAAAATCCTGATTGGATCCAACAATAATTCCCCTGCTCAGACTTCCTGATTGTCTTAAGTTTGATTCTGCTAATGCAGGTTGTTGTCGGCTTGCAATTTCTTCGTCCAGAGAATCCGGATCAGTAAATAACCTACTATCCAGTTCTATTGGCCTTCTGGGTTGATAGGTTCTGGAAATAGTAAATGGGTTTTCCTGATAGTGGACTACTACCTGACGGTAACCGGAAAGTTCATTCTCCCTGAAAGAAAGCAATCCCGATTGTTCATCGAAAGACCACCTGTCTGTGGTAAGCTCTTTTCCATCTGAAGTAACGTTGATGCTTGATGGAATAACCCATTCTCCTAAATAATATGAGGAGTCCGGGTCAAAGGGTTGTAGTAATTTTTGTTGATTGACAGGGGTTTGTGCCTGCACGGAACCCAAACTTGCGAAGCACAACAACAGTGTGCAGGCCAGATAGTGTATGAATGTTTGGGTCGCAGGGGCAGCCAGAGGAATCTACATTTATTTGGGTGTGATTAAGGCTAAAGCTTTCCGCGGAAAGGGTCAACAATCAGCGATTATTAAATGCCTGAAGTCCGCGATCAAGAAAAGCTACAAACTCATCTTTTTTGCTGTAGCCCAAACTTTGGGTAATTACACGCCCCGATTCCGGATCAACAATGGCGTAAGTTGGTAGGGCCACATTTCCGGTAAGCTCAAACTGGAACATCTGATTCTCCGGCCCGTCCGGACCGCCATCGGTATAAAGTTTGACCAGCTCCATCTGTTCGAAACGCTGAACAACCTCATCCAGTGGAAAGATGTTTGATTCCATAGCCCGGCAATTGGTGCAGGTATAACCCGTGAAGTCGATGAAAACAGGTATCCCTGCTTCTTTGGCAGCCTCACGGGAAGCTTCATAATCTTTAGACCATCCCTCATCGGCGCTGGTAGTGGCTCCCGAGCCGGGCGTAGTTCCGATCGAGGCCACTAAACTTACATCGGTTGCTTGTTTTGGGGGAAGAAAGGCATCCCATATACCCAGCGAAGAACCGAGCAAGCCCGGAATTAAATAGAAACTGAATAATAGAAAAGGAATCGAAAGCAGCACTCTTCCCGTAGATATACTTTCGGGCTTCTGCTCATGTTTTAACGAATATGTGCCCAACAGGTATAATCCGGTGAGTAAGAAAATGGCAATCCACGCGGCGATGGTCAACGGGCGGGAAACGACTCCCCATTCCCAAACCAAATCTACATTGGAAAGGAATTTGAAAGCTGCAGCCAATTCTATAAATCCAAGCAGTACTTTTACAATATTCATCCATGAGCCGCTTTTAGGTAACGATTCCATCCATTTGGGGAAAATAGCCAGGATCACAAAAGGGCTGGCAAAGGCGGCTGAAAACCCAATCATCCCAATGATAGGATAAAACCACTCACCCCCGGTGGTGGCAGCAAACACTCCGCCCACAAAGGGTGCGGTACAAGAAAATGAAACCGCGCTGATCGTGAGTGCCATGAATAATATACCGGCTATGCCAGAGCTCTCATTACTCTGGCGATTCAGCCAGTTGGTTAACTGATGTGGTAAGCGGAGTTCATACATTCCCAACAAACTGAAGGCGAAAGCAACCAATACAAATGCGATAAACAAATTCACCCAGGGATTGGATGCAAAATTCTGGGCACCGGATACTCCGAAGATTGCTGCAAGCAATACACCAAGAATCGTGAAAGTGATGACAATAGCAATCCCGAATAAAACGGCACCTCCAATTCCCTTCCCGGAACCTTCCTGTTTAGAAAAATACGAAACCGTTAATGGAATCATGGGGAAAACACAAGGAGTAAGCAAAGCTGCAAACCCGGCCAGAATAGCCACCCAAATAAAGGAAAAAACCCCGTCTCCGCCCAACGAAGACTCTTTGATATCACCACCAACAGAACCTGAATCTTCTGAATAAACAGCTTGATCAACCGGATTCTCAGAAATACCGGTTACCGTTACTCCCGCAATAATCGATTTTGATTTGGGCGGAAGGCAGACCCGGTCGTCACATACCTGGTAAAAAACTTCGATGTCCAGGTTCTGTGATCCTGTCTGGTTGGTTTTTATAGCAACCGGAACGGTAAAGCTGGCGAAACTGCTGTGCCAGCCTAATTCAGCCTCAAAGTTGGGGTCGAACTCAATATCGGCTTCTGACTCTACTACATCACCGGTAATTACAAAATTGGATGACTTCGCTGAAAACTCGGTGGGAAAAGGTCCGGCGTCTTTGTCATTAAGAATAGAATAAAGGTGCCAGTCACCTTCGATAGAGGCATCAATTTTTATCTCAAAAACTTCCCCGGCCAATACTTCTTCAGGAGCTTCCGAAACACTGAATTTAACAGGATCAGGGATTTGGGCGTGAATAAAAAATGGGGATAACATCATGATGATGATCCCCATTAATAGTGTTTGAGATGATTTCATTAAACTTAATTTCTTTGAGTTAGCCGTCACGGTTAGTACTTGCAATCAGTATGTTCAATCAATTCCGGCATCACTACGTTTCCTTGTAATAAATGCGTTTGTTCTTGGATGACTGCTCAACCGTTTATCTTACGAATGCTAACTCAATGTATCCGAAATTAGTGTATCGAAATCGAGTCAGTAAGTTATCACTCGTCTTTAACAACCCAGAACTTAACCTGTGGATTCAGATCTCCAACAAGGTTTACAGTAGCTGTGTATTCGCCAAGTGCTTTCACGTCCTGATCAAGAGAAATGTCTTTCTTATCAACAAGAATTTCACGCTCTTCCAGAGCCGCTGCAATATCAGCGTTGGTTACGGTTCCGTGAATTTTGTCTTCTTCGCCGGTTGTTACCGGGATAGTCAGTGAAGTTACTTCCAGCTGTTTAGCCAGTTCTTTAGCTTCCTTAACGGTAAACTCAGCCTGACGGGCGGCTTCTTTCTTCAGTCTTTCAAGTTCCTGAATAGCTCCTTTGGTTGCCATAACGGCTTTACCCTGAGGAATCAGGTAGTTACGTCCGTAGCCGTCTTTTACATCAACAACTTCGCCGGACTGTCCTAATTTTTCTACGTCTTCTCTAAGTATGATTTTCATAATTCTGTCAACTTAAAATTTTATCTAAGGTTTTCAGCTACGTATGGCATAAGAGCTAAAAATCGAGCTCTTTTCACGGCCGTTGTTAACTGTCGCTGGTGCTTTGCACTGGTACCGGTAACACGACGCGGGAGAATTTTACCCTGGTCGTTAGTAAAACGCTGAAGAGTATCTACGTCTTTGTAATCAATGTACTCAACTCCGGCACGGGTGAATTTGCACTGCTTTACCTTACGTTGACCTTTCTTTGGATGTGATGGATTCTTAATCATAATTCAAAATCTTTAAGTGTGGGTTCTCTTTAATTAATCGTCGTCTTCTTCCGACTCGTCTTCATCTTCAATCGCGAAGATATCAGGTACTTCATTTTTCTTTTGAAGTTCACGATGACGTAACATTTTGGCGTCATATTTCAGCGTCAGGTATCGAAGAATATCATCATCGATTCGTAGTTGACGTTCAACGCTGGCAATAGCTTCAGCGGGTGCTGTGAAATACATATTCACATAATAACCACTGCCTTTTTTATCGATGTTGTATGCGAACTGACGTAAGCCCCACTCATCTACTTCATCAATTTCTCCGCCGTTCTTTTCGATCAGATTGGTAACTTTATCGACGGTTTCTTTGAACTTATCCTCTTCGAGAACAGGATTTATGATATAGGTAAACTCGTAATAGTTTTTGCTCATTTTGATATGTTTTTCTTTGGTTGCTTCCTAAGGTGAAAGCAGTCGCTCTGGCACTTTGCCGAACAACAGAAGACTGTAAAGATACGCTTTTTTTGATGTCTATTCCAACCTCTCAAAAAGGTTTTATTTTACTTGACCAACAGGTTTGAAAGGTGTTTGCCGTTACTCAACTTATAGACTCCAAAATCACTGTCCAGCGTAATTATTGATTCGAGATCACGTGCTTCAGCAGTAACAATCAGTGATGCATCAGCAAAATCTGCCGGTAAATCAGCATATCTATCAATCACTTCCCTGACTTTAATGATCTGCCACTGTTCTAAGTTCACCACTTCGATCCCTCCTTCAGAAACCCAACTCAGAAAATCCAGCTGGGTTTCTTTATTGAAATCGAGCATATAGGACACTTCAGTCAAAACAGGCCAGGTGGAAATTAACCTCCCTTTATACCCTTTCATGAAATCGAGCACTCGATCATAATGCTGATCGCTGTTATCAAACAGGGCTATAATGGGGCCTGCGTCAATCAGTGTGCTTATCACGAATCTTATCTTTTATTCGGGATTTATAGGTGACGGATCGGTTTGATTCTGCGCTTCCATGCTTCCCAAAGTAGGCAGCGCCCACTTCGTAGGGTTTGTTATATTTCTTCTCTTTTGCCATATACTCCACCAAGGCTTCTTTTATAATGTTAGAGCGGGATACTTTCTTTTGATCGGCTAACATCTCCAGCTCTTTCTCTAAATCCTCCGGTAAACGAACTGATCTCATGACATCATTATTAATTGTTTTACAAAATGTATTACAATTTTAAATTATAGACAAATCTCTTGTATAAGCATTATTAATATAGCTCTGCACTATTAACCCAAACGGCTCGATAGCCATGATGCTATCAGAATACCAGCTTATTGAGTCGGTTAGCTATTAAATGAAAAGCAACTGATTATCAGGGAGCTATTGAAATGGCAGGTGTTGAGTAGCTGCCGAAGGTATTCAGCAGATCCATTAACCCACCGGTAGGCAGCAGCGGCTCCACTCCATAATACAGAGTAAGTATGGCAAGAATTGCGATGGTTCCTTTATAGAGCAACGTTGGCTTAAATAGCTCAACTGGCTGATGTTCTTCACGGAAGTACAGGTAAACCATTACGCGAAGGTAATAGTAGACACTGGCAGCACTAGCCAATACCCCTATAATGGCCAAACCAACCATTTCGGCATTAATAGCTGCGGCAAATACATAGTACTTACCCACGAAACCCACCAGTGGCGGAATACCCGCTAGAGAGAATAGAAAAACGGATAAAGATACTCCCATTAATGGTTCCTTATATCCAAGTCCGGCAAGATTTTGGACCTGTGTAAAATCAAGGCCTTTGTTGCGTTCGTAGTAAGCAATCACTCCAAATGCACCTACATTCATCAGGGTATAAGCAAATAAGTAGAAAAGTACAGCGCTGTATCCTTCAAAAGTACCGGCGGCCAGACCTACTAAAGCGTATCCAGCATGAGCCACACTCGAATAAGCAAGCATACGCTTTACGTTATCCTGTACAAGG